>CALXJA010000059.1 GCA_944388465.1 uncultured Emergencia sp. | reverse complement strand
ATTTTAAGTCCTGTGCGTCTGCCAATTCCGCCACTCCGGCATAAATTGGCTCCGAGAGTGGGGCTCGAACCCACAGCCTACCGGTTAACAGCCGGTTGCTCCACCATTGAGCTATCTCGGAATACCTTCGTTGCCGTCCGTATCGCTGACGACAAAAGTTATTATACTACATGACATTCTGTTTTGTCAATACAATTTTCAAATTTTTTTCGTCTTTTCCCCTGCAGCGGAGGTGAGGCTTTCAGCCGGTCGATTTCTGCACGCTGAAGACGTGCGGAGCAAAACGGCTCCTGCTGAAAGCCTTCTGTATCCTCCGGTTCTTCTCTATCTCTGCGTCTGATCCCGATAGTTTTTAAGCGCACTGTGAAAGTAATAATAAGGGATGACCAGTAAAAGAATATGGATGAGGATTTCCCCTATACCATTTCCGATCTGCAAAAAAGCGGTCAGCTGTGCAACGAACAGCAGAAATCCTAACGCTACCGTCAGCTTCGAACGCTTATTTGCCAAAGCAAGACCGATCAGTCCGGCTAAAATTTTAAATCCGTTGACCGCATACAGACCAGCAATGCCTGCCAGTCCTTCCCGGAGTTCGCTTTCGGAAAATCCTTCTCCTGTACCGGAAGCGCCCGGCAGAAGACGAACGGCCACGATTGAGCCCGCACCCAGCAAAATGACCAGAAGGCTGGCCATGCGGAGATGAAAACAACCTTTTCTCTTCATTATTTCTTCCTCTCCTATTTCTCTTCCTTCAGTAAATCGCGGATCTCCGTAAGCAGCTGAATGTCTGCCGGAACAGGCGCCGGTTCCTCGCTCTTTTTGGCTTCTTCCTTTTTCGTCATACGATTAAACGCCTTCAGGATAAAAAACAGCGTCAACGCAGTGATCAGGAACGTGATCACTGCCTGAATAAAATTACCATACATAACCGATGCATCTCCCACGCGCAGCGAAAGCGTCGAAAAATCCACCTTTCCCAAAATCAGACCTAAGATTGGCGTCAGAATATCCTGGTTCAGCGAGGTAACAATAGCCGTAAATGCTGACCCCACAATGATACCGACAGCCATACTCATGACATCGCCTTTTGCGATAAAGGCTTTGAACTCGTTAAAAAGTGCTTTCATTATGTTGTATTCTTTTCTTCTATAATTATCTTATATCATACTACTTATATATATCTGTTCTAAGATCTGTTCACAGCAAAACTTCTCTCTCAGGTCTCTCAGGAAAAATTCCGGTTTTTCTCCGCCCGATCCTTTTCCTGATTTTCTAAAACGATTTCTACCTTGTGGGCGTATTTTTCCGCTTTTTCTTCATCACCCTCCGCGCGGTAGATCGCCGACAGTTCTTTCATCGACTCGATATTGCTCGGTGAAAGCTTCAGTACCTGCAGAAAATACTGCTTCGCTTCTTCCGTCTCTCCCAGCTGCTGACAGGCCATACCCAGATAGTACCACAGCGGCCACCAGGTATTGAAACGGCTGTCCTCTTTATAGGCGCTGAGAATACGTATTCCCTCCTCAAAACGCCCGCTGAGAATGCAGTTGTAGCCCTCTTCAATTTTTACCGGCTCCTCCAGCTTCTCCAGAAGATCGCGGATTTCTTTTTTCTGCTCTTCATTGGAAGAAAGCTTCATAAAGGTTTCCCAGGTCAGTTTTGCTTTTACATAAAGCCCCAGGTTTAAATATCCATAGCCCAGGAAATAGAACCCCATATCGAAATCCGGCTTTTTCAACGTCAGCTTTTCAAAAGCTTCCAGAGATTCCGCTTTAAAACGGCCGATATACTCTTCACCGTCTCCGTGCTCATATGCATCATGGCAGGCTCTGCCATAGCAGTACAGCGCATCCGTCGACTGCGGATCGATAAGAAGCGCTGCCCGAAAGCACACGCAGGCGAACTCGAATTCTCCTCTTGCTGCGGCTTCCACACCTTCATTGATCAGCGGTTTGGCAAACTCATCCGTGAAAGTACGGACAATATAAGCGATGTAATTGTCCCGGTATTTAAAATTGATATCACAGCCGATGACGCAGGCCATGTTTTCCGCGATGACCAGTGTGGACAGATTGGCCATGGAAGTTTTCCTGATCGGTACCGGTACGCCGCTCATGATATCCGCAATACCGGCCTTTTCCAAATAGCTGTCAGAAAGCTCGTCGAAGACAAAGTCCGAAAGCTGCGGAAGGAGATATTCGCCTATGCGATCCTGCAGATTTTCTTTTTCCATTATATTTCCCATCCTTTTCTGTGGAATTTTTTTACTGCGTCAAAATTCATCGTTTCTTCCAGATCGTTTTCCAATAACTGCCGTGTCTCGTCTTCTATTCCGGCAAATTCGCCCTCCATGCTGCCTGCAAAGCGCAGCAGGATCCGGTACAGATCCTCCTTGCGGTGCGATCGGTGCTGAAAACCGCTGTCATAGAAAAACGCAGCCAGGCGCTCATAAAAGGCAAACGGAGATTTTCCCGTTCTGCGGATCAGATATTCCAGGCTTTTCGAAAATCCTCCCCGATTCCCATAGAGTTCCAGCACATTTTCAATCATTTTTAACTGAACCAGCTCTCCGGCAGAAATATAGCGATTAGAGATCACCTCATAGGGTGCGTTCTCTCTGTATATATATCCGTACTTTTCCTCCTGCTCCCGCAGTTTCGTTCCTTTCAGCAATTTCAGGAAACCCAGCTGCAGGTTGTCCGACTGCAGGGCGTAGACCTGATCGAAAGAGCGCCCGAAAGTCTCGTAATCCTCAAAAGGAAGACCCGCGATCAGATCTGTATGAATATGAATATTTTTCAATGCGGTCAGGGCTCTGACATTGGAAAAAAGGCGGTCTGTTTCCGCTTTCCGTTCTACTGCTGCAAGAGCAGCCTTATCCGTGCTCTGTATCCCGATCTCCAGCTGGAAAAGTCCTTTTCTGGCATGGGAAAGCAGCTGCAGAGACGCTTTATCTAAAAGATCGGCGCAGATCTCAAAATGAAAGTTGGTTTTTCCGTTGTCATGATCCATGAGAAACTTCCAAATGGTCTGTGCCCTCGAGACATCATAATTAAAAGTTCTGTCGATAAACTTGACCTGTCTGACCTGCTCGTTCAGAAAATAAGAAAGTTCCTTCTCCACCCTCTCCAGAGGTAAGGGGCGTACACGCTTTTCCAGCGAAGACAGGCAGTAGCTGCAGCGATAAGGACAGCCTCTGGAAGCCTCATAATAAACCACCTTGTCCTCTTCAACCGGGAAAACAGAATAAGGAAAAGGAATCTGCTCCGCGGTCAGCGGCTGACCGTCATCATTTTCCCGGATCATAGATCCGTCACGGTACGTCAGGCCGGCAACATCCGAAAGCTCCCCTGTTCCGCACAGACTGCGGAGGAGCTGAACCAGGGAAGCTTCGCCCTCACCCCGCAGGATCCAGTCCGCCCAGGGGTTTTCGCGCAGAAATTCTCCCGCTCCGCAGCTTACCTCCGGTCCGCCAAGCAGAATACGGATCTGCGGGCAGGCCTTTTTGACATTCGCGGCCACTTCCCGGATCCGCTCAATATTCCAGATATAGCAGGAAAAGCCGATGATATCGTACTCTCCCCGCACCAGTTCTCCATAGATATAGTCTTTTTCGTTATTTATGGTAAACTCACGGCACGCAGCAGAAAATCCCGCGTTTCGCGCAGCCGTGCCAAGATACCGCAGCGCCAGACTGCTGTGTACATACTTGGCGTTCAGACTCGTCAGAAGGATCTTCATCACAGCATCCTGAACCGTTCATCCTTGAGCAGGCCGGTATCTTCCATTGCTCTCTTCAGCTGCGCCAGCATCCGATCCCGATCCTCCGGAAGATTTCCCCGCAGTGATACATAGTTAGAAGCATGATTACTGCGGAAAACGCAGGATCTCGCCGGATTGGCATGCTTGAGCAGGAGATAGGTTTCCGCTACAACTTCTTCCGCGGAAAGCACCTGAAATTCTCCTCTCTGGATCTGTTCGCAGATCGGCGCCCGCGGATCCAGCATCAGCGTCAGCAGACTGACATAAGAGGCATTCATTTCGCTGATCATTCTGCCGGTCTCGGCGGCGTGCTCTTCCCAGCCTGCCTTTCCGGCCAGGCCGGAGATAAAGGTCACAGACGCGCGGATATCCGCAGCTTCTATCCGGTGCACCGCCTCGATCATCTGCTCCCGGCTGACGCCCTTGCAGACAGCGTCCAGCACCTTCTGACTGCCTGATTCCGCCCCGAGGTAGATCATGCCGATGCCGTTTTCTTTTAACTCCGTCAGTTCCTGCGGCGTCTTCCGCAAAACATCCTTCGCCGAACCGTATACGCTGACACGTTTACATTCCGGAAACAGTCCTCTGATCTTCCGGAGTATGACCAGCAGCTTATCATTGGACAAGCACAGCGCGTCTCCGTCGCAGAGAAAGATTTTTTCCACTCTCCGGTAGGTTTTTCTTGCGGTTTCCAGATCCTCCAGCACCTCAGCGACGTTTCTGACCCGAAAACGTTTATCTTTGAACATGCTGCAAAAAGTGCACTTGTTGTGAGAACAGCCGATGGTCACCTGGATCAGCAGGCTGTACGCTTCTCTGGG
>CALXJA010000058.1 GCA_944388465.1 uncultured Emergencia sp. | reverse complement strand
CGCTGCAAGCCTGTGCGGATCATCGGTTTTGTTTTCGGAAAGAATCGTAAATCTGATCATTACAGCAGCCTCATTTCTATCTTCGTCTCTTTCTCGTCTTCTGTGCAGACCGCGCATTTCAGCTGCGGTCCTATCTCAATATCCGTAAAGAAATAGCGCTTTCCCTTCCATTCGACCTGCCTGTACAGTTCTGCATCTGCGTTCACCGTTGACGGCATGTCGGTAAAAAGACCCTGACCGGTACATTTCACAAAGGCTTCCTTACGCACCCATACCGAGAAAAAACCGTCGATCCCCCAGAGATCCACATAATGCCGCTCTTCCGGTGTATACTGTCTCGCTGCGATACGTTCAGCATCGCAGTCTCTGATCTGCTGCAGATCCAGTCCGCACGGTTTTTCGCTGATCATGCACATCCACATCTGTCCGCTGTGAGACAGAGAAAATTCCAGCGGAATATCTGTAAAATAGGGTTTTCCTCTTTCCTCTCTGCAGATCTCGGCTTCGAGAAACGCATAAGGCAAGCCTTTTTCCCCGGCATATCTGGCAGCCGCTAAACGGATAAGCGGATAGCCTGCGTCTCCCTTCTCAAAAGAACCGTCGTAAATATAAATACTGCTCAATATATCCCTCTTCTCTGACATGATGATTTTCCTGACAAGGAAAAAAGAAAGGACGCGTATAAGCGTCCCCAACGTAGCCATAGGCAAAAAAACGATCCGCCTGTACCCTTTGAACCGTGATGGTACAAGCAGACAGAAATCATTTTATTTTTTGTTTTTCTGACTCTCCAGACGTTCCAGCACGCGCTGATAGCCATCCGCCCCGTACACCAGACACTTGTTGATCCTGCTGATGGTGGCGGTAGACGCCTTGGTGATCTCTTCGATCTCACTGTAGGTCTTTTTCTGTGAAAGCAGCTTGGCGACCTGCAGTCTCTGCGCAATGGCATGAATCTCATTGATCGTGCAGATGTCTTCAAAAAAGCGGTAGCAATCCTCTCTGTCCTTCAGTGTCAGTATTCCGTCGAACAGTTCGTCGATATCGTCTCGTTTAAATTTCGAATCGTAAGCCATTACCCAGACTCCTTTCTTTTTCTCACACTGTTAGGTTGAGTATAACACTTTTATATACTAAAGTCAAAGGATTTATCCGCCTGAAAGTTCGCATCCGCCTTTCCGCGCTCCTGCGGCAAAAATTCCCGCGGCCGTCAGCTCTGTTTCAGCAGCTTCAGTGCTTTCTCCAGCTGCGCATCGGCTCTGCCCCCTGCAGAGGCCTTGACCCGGTAATCGGGCTTTATCCCTATACCGTTGATCGGATTGCCTTCAGGGGAAAGATACTGCATGATCGTCAGCTTTAACGCGGTGTGATCGTTAAACTCCATAGCGCCCTGAATGATCCCTTTGCCGAAGGTCTTCGTGCCCACCAGCTTTCCGCCGTGATTATCTTTGATGGCTGCTGCGACGATCTCCGCTGCGCTGGCAGTATTGCCGTTGATCAGTACCGTATATTCCAATCTGGTGCAATTCTCATCCGAATTATAGTACTCCTTTTTCCCCTGTTTGTCTTCTGTGTGGGTGATCGTACACTCCGGCAGCAGCATATCCGCCACTTCAATGCCCTGATCCATGTATCCGCCCGGATTATCGCGCAAATCGACGATCAGCCCTTTTACGTTTTTGCGTTCCATATCGGCAAGTTCTGTCTTGAACTGTTCCGCCGTAGTCTTTTCAAAAGCAGTGATGCGGATATAGCCGTACTCCCTGTCGATGATGCTGCTATAGACCGAAGGCTCCTCCACCTGGGCGCGAACCAGGCTTACCGTCTTTTCTCTGCCCTTTCTGCGATAGGTCACCTCCACCTGGCTGCCTTCTTCTCCCCGAAGATGAGACGCCATTTCTTCTGAGTCGTCATAGGCGACACCGTCGGCTTTAAGGAGAACATCCCCTGCCTTAAGACCCGCAGCCGCTGCCGGACCGCCGCGGAGAACCCTGACGATAACCAGCTCACCGCTGCTGTTTTCGCTGAAAGTTATCCCGACACCGGTAAACGTCCCGTCGAGATAATTATTCCAGTTTTCGTACTCTTCTTCGTTCATATACTGCGAATATTTATCGCCCAGAGAATCGACCAGCGCCTTGTATAAGGCGTCCATCTGCTCTTCCTCATCGGTCTCCCAGAGAAACTGCTCGTTGACCGTCTTCTGCAAATGATAAAGCTTCACGTATTTCTCGCTGATCTCACTCATGGTTTCGTAGTCATCCTGACCGACCAGAACAAGACCGCAAGCGCCCGTTACCGCGAAAAAAACTGCGGATACCGCTAAAAGCGTGGCAACGACCACGCCAAGGATAAGAAGAATGAATTTCTTTCGCTGTATTTTGATCATCCTGTCACCCTACTCTTCTGCTCCGGAAACATTCACCTGCAAGTACCGCTTGCCATTCCACGTTTGAATATCCAATGTTCCTATTATACTCATTTTTCGTCCGCTTTGCAATATTTCATCATATTCCCGGGCATTTCGGAATATGACACAGGGCAGCTGCCTGCCGTCTTGCAGAACGGCAGTAAACCGGCTGTACTGTCCGCGGTTTCCCATTTTCCGCAGGTTTTGCGGACGGATCTGCAGCCTGAGCTGCGGCTGCGGATTTGCACAGCCAAAAGGTTCCAGAAGCTGAAGCTCTTCCGCCGTATTCATGCAGACCTCTTCCGCCGACAATTCGATTTCGGCTTCCACTTTCTTTTGAAACAGATGAGGCTGCATCCGGTACAGCTCCTGCATCTCCGCATTGAGCCTTTCCCGAAGACGATCCAGTTTTTCTTTCTTTATGGTAAAACCGCAGGCCGCTGCATGACCGCCGAAGCGCTCAAAGAGGTCTTCGCAGTTCTTGAGCAGTTCATACAGGTTCACGCCCTCGATGCTTCTTCCCGTTCCCTTCAGGCAGTCTTCTCCTGTCGGTGTCAGAATCACAGCCGGCCGGTTAAAGGTCTCCTTGAGCTTCCCGGCCACGATACCGGTGATGCCCTCATGCGCGTCGGCAAGCGCGATCACATAGAAGAGATCCTTGCTGTACTCCTGTTCGACAAGCTGCCGGCATTGCTCAAAGGTATCCTCCTGCAGTTTTTTTCTGCGGGCATTGCAGCGGATCAGCTCCTCCACATCCGCCTGTATCTTCTCTTCATCCTTTTCCCGCATCAGTTCTACGGCTCTTCCTGCGTCAGCTATTCTGCCTGCAGCATTCAGATGCGGCACAATGACATAGGACACATTTTCTGCGGAAATGCTCCCCTGCTTCAACCCGACACCCTGAAGCAGCTGCACGAGACCCCGGCGCCGGCTGACGTTCAGAGCCCGCAGTCCGTATTTGGCCAGCGTCCGGTTTTCATCTACCAGAGGTACGATGTCCCCTATGGTTCCGATGCCGACAAGATCCAGCGTTCTGGTCAGCACGCTTTTGGGCAGACCCGTTTCCATTGCCACAGCCTGCGCCACTTTAAAGGCCACTCCCACTCCGGCTAAAGATTTAAACGGATAAGGGCAGCCCGGCTGTGTCGGGTTGATCACCGGACAAGATGCAATTTTATCGGTCACCGTGTGATGATCGGTAATCAGCATGTTCAATCCGATCTTTTCGGCATATTCGGCTTCTTCGCAGGAAACACTGCCGCAATCCACGGTAACGACCAGATCGGTACCCTGCCGCCGGATCTTTTCCAGCGCGCCGCAATTCAATCCATAGCCTTCGTCAAAGCGTGAAGGTATGTAGTATGTCAGATTATCCGTCAAATGCGACAGCACTTCCAGCATCAGCGTCGTAGACGTGATGCCATCGGCGTCATAATCACCGTAAATGCAGATCTTCTGTTCATTTTCTATTGCGGACAATAGTAAATCCACTCCCGCATCCATATTGAGAAGCAGGAATGGATCATAAGTTTTGCGGGGCTTTTCCGAAAGAAATTCTTCTATATCCGCTTTCCCGGAAATGCCCCTTTTCTTCAATAATTCAATAATTTTTGGCTGTAGCTCCATTTTTCTCCCTGATCAGTTAAAATATGACATCGGATCGACATATGCGCCGTTGATTCTCACCTCAAAATGCAGATGAGGACCAGTGGAGATGCCGGTGTTGCCTGAGCTGGCGATCACCTGTCCCTGGGTCACATTCTGTCCTACGCTGACATTGAGACTGCTGTTGTGCCCGTAGAGCGTACTGATCCCGCTGCCATGGTCGATAACCACCGCATAGCCGTAACCGCCGTAGGTACCGGCAACGATTACCGTACCTGACGCCGCAGCGTAAACAGGAGAGCCGGTGCCTACACCGATGTCCACACCGGTATGACCGGTATACACGCCGGTTACCGGATGGATCCGATAGCCGAACGGCGAGGTTATCAGTGTTGAAGTCGTCGGCCACAGGAACTTGCCTCCGGTATATACCTTATCCTGATCCTGCAGACTGGCGATCTCACTGCTGACTCTGTCCGCTTCGGCATTGAGCTCTTCCAGCTTTGCCTGCAGCGCTTCCTTATCCTGCTGTAAAGCAGACTGTTTCTGTTCCGCAGAAGCCTTTTGCTCCGCTAAAACGGATTTCTCAGACTGAAGCGCGGCTTTCATCTGCTCCAGCTCTTCATATTGTTTTTCCAGCGTTTCCAGTGTGTCCTGGTCGCCCTTGTAAATTCTCTGGATCAGTTCCAGATTGGTGAGAAATTCCGACAGACTGCTGGAACCCAGCAGAACATCCAGATAGCCCACCGAACCGTTTTTGTACATGGTTCGAAGTCTCTCATTAAGACCATCCTGACGCTCTTCCATCTCCTGCTCTGTCTTTTCGATCTCGGCTTCGGCCTCTTCGATCTCTGCCTGTTTGCTGCTGATATCGTTTTCCAGGGCATCGACCTCAGACTGCTGCTCCTCGATTCTGTCTGTAAGCGCCTCAAGATTTTCCGATACCTGATCCTTTTCTTCGTTGATATCGTTGAGCTCCTGCTGTTTATCAGAAGCGTCGTCTGCATAAGCAAGGGTAAAGGTGCTCATGGTCGTGACCAGTAGAAAGATCAGCGTACAGATCAGTGTCTTTTTCTTCATGTTTTACCTCCTGTTGACCGCTTTCTTAAAGACCCGGATAGGGCGGTATCCATCGGCAGCTGCCGTTTCGTGCTCTGTCCAGCCTCTCCCTGATGAATACATTCGTTTATGCTGTTCTGCCGTTCTTCTGATTTGCCGCAGAACGGCATCGGACTTTAGGTATCCAGGAATCTTCTCATGGAAATAATACTGCCGCATGCACCGATGCTGACCCCCATCGCCAAAAAGATGCAGACCAGATTAACAGAAAGATAGCCTGCAGGAACCAGAGGCGTAGAAAGGATCGTCAGCACCTGCGCGCTGAAGGCGCCTACGATCTTGCTGTACAGCAAATAGGTAATGCCTGCCGAAACCAGCGAAGCGAAGATACCGATGATGATCCCCTCCACCAGAAACGGTCCCCGGATAAACCAGTTGGTCGCACCGACGTATTTCATGATGGAAATTTCTCTGGCTCTGGCAAAAACGGTAAGCTTGATGGTATTGGCAACAACGACTACGGAAACGACGATCAGAAAGGCCATGATGACCAGCGCCGCGATCTGCAGAAAATCCGTGACCTTCGTCAGTTTTTCTACAGTTTCCCGATAATATTTGATATCCTCTATGCCTTCAAACCCGCTGACCTGCTGGGTAACCTTTCCGGCGCTCTCCAGCGAAGAAACGGTGATCAAAATGGAATTGGGCAGAGGATTCTCTCCCAGTGAATCCAGGAGATAACTGCTCTCTCCCCACCGCTTTTTCATAATGTTCAGCGCATCCTCTTTCGTCCGGTACTCCACCTTCTCAACGCCGTCAAAGGTTTCGATCTGATTCATCATGCTCTGTGCATCTTCAACCCCGGTAGAGTCTTCCAGGAAGATCTCGATTTCATCGTAGTCGGCCTTGACCATCTCCGTAAACAGGTTGACATTGACGGTGATCACGAAAAAAAGACCCAGGATCAGCATCATTGCGGTAATGGCAAAAACTGACGCCAGGCTCATTCCTTTGTTACGCCAGATCTGCTGCAATGCCTGTTTGATGTTGTACTGTATTCTATTCATCGTCAAAGACCTCCTCCCTGATGCCGTTTTCTTCCTCATAGCCATACTGTCCAAGCTCGTCTCTGACGATATGACCGGATTCGATGGCGACTACCCGCTTCTGCATCCGGTCGACAATATCCTTGGCATGGGTCACCATGACGATGGTGGTACCGGTCATGTTGATCTGATCCAGAAGATCCATGATCTCCGCCGCCATATCCGGATCGAGATTTCCTGTCGGCTCATCGGCTATCAGCACTGTCGGATTATTGATAATCGCTCTGGCAATAGCCACACGCTGCTGTTCTCCTGCGGAAAGCTCATCAGGATACTTATCGGCTTTATCACTGATCCCCACCAGACTCAGCACCTGCGGTACTTTTTTGCGGATCTGCCGTTTGCTGCGATGAAGAATTTCCATCGCAAAAGCTACATTTTCATATACGGTTTTCCGGGGAAGGAGCCGGAAATCCTGGAATACGATGCCGATCTTGCGGCGCAGCTCCGGAATCTCCCGGTTGCTCATCGTCGTCACTTCTTTGCCGTCGACAACGATACTGCCGGAATCCGCATCTATTTCTTTCAGAATCAACTTGATAAACGTCGACTTTCCCGCGCCGCTGGGACCGACAAGAAAGACGAAATCTCCCTTTTCTATGGTCACACTGGCGTTTTCCAAGCCGACGTTACTGTTGTAGATCTTGGTTACGTTCGTAAAGGTAATCATCAGTTATCCCCTTTTATTGTCTATGAAGCGTATTTCTTCATGCTGTTTCTGTCTGTTTTCTTGCCGCAGACGCCGCTGAACAGGACTTGCGCCTGCTGTCTGCGTGCAATACATACACTTAAAGTATACTATATTCTAACCCTGTTTTAAATAGAAAAAGCATCATAATCCGCCTGTTTACTGTGAAATTTTCGTGAATTTCTCCAATAAATGGCATTTTATATCACGATTTTCCCAGTGAAATCGACAGGAAAATTCGTCAGCATAGATTATGTCCGCAGGAAATTCTTCTATCCATATGATCTGTGCCGTCTTCAGATAGCCGCTGACCTGTCTTCGGCTTATTCCCCGATTTGCATGGTTGACGATCCAGAAGACGGGACAGCCGGAGAGCTCCAGCTGTTTCAGAAGCCTGAAACGGCTGCTGCTGCGGATCATCTTTGAAGGCAGAGGATCCGTCACCACGATCAGCTGATCCATTCCGTTGAGAAAGACATCCCAGTTTCCCGACGCCTCTATGTCGAAAATACAGATCTGCCCTCCCGCGCTCTGGATCAGCCTTCCTTTTTCCTCACCGGTAAGTTCCATCGCCTCCTCACAGTTTCCCGGTGTGGGCAGGATCCAGTTGATCCCCTTCTCCATATTCTTTATTCCCCGAACCGGCTGTTTGTCCCGGATCTTGCGGTAAACATCGGTAAATCCGCGGCGGGCAAAACGCTTGTCCATCGCCGCTGAATCGAAAAGCAGCTGGGTGCATCCCTTCGGATCCAGGCACTGGACAAAAGTCAGACTATTCCCCTTTTCCGCAAAATAAAAGGCCAGAGCTGTTGCAAGGAATGTCGTTCCGACATTTCGGCTCAGGCCTGTTACGGCAATATTTTTCTGTTCGGCCGCTTGCTCCTGCGGCGAAAGGTTCCCCTCACCTGCAAAGCTGCGGATAAATACTCGTTCGATGTGACTTCTCCTCCTTCTCTTGCGCATCCCTTTTCTATTACATATATTACCATTTTTGTCAGGGACATGCAAGAAAAAGTCTTAAGGCTGCACAAATTCCGAACGCAGCTCAATGGTATCCGGAAGTCCGGCAATATCCGCTTTTGCCACCGCTGCCGGATAAGTCTTCACCTGCGCCATATTATCCGCGTCGGCCGGATCGGCAAAGCTGGCATAAACGATCAGACAGCTCTTGTCTTCTCTGCTTTCCAAAACCATTTTTTCAATTTCCACCTCATAGCCGGCCGTCGGCTTTTCTCCCCTGGTCACGATGACATAGATATCCTCATCGACCTTACAGGCCAGAGCGCGTTCCAGATCTCTGTATTCCGGAAGTATCTCCGCTTCGATCTCCCGAGGAACTTCTTTCTCAGAAACCTTTGTGAACTCGACCCTGGTTTCTCCGCTGCTGATCCCGAACACCACGATCAGCCCCGCTAAGACAACTGCAGCAACCGCAATGGCAATGATCTCTTTCTTCACGTCGACATCTCCTTTCCCTGCGTCTACCTAAGCCTATGTATCGCTTTCCGTGTTTATGCGGGAAACCTGGATTTTCCGCAGGTAAAGTGGATCATGCCGCAAAATCATTCTGATCCGTAAAATTACAGGACTGTATCACAACGGATCTTCCATCCGGCGGACACAGTCCTGTTTTCTATGTGCCGTTGGCGGAACGGCCGTTATATTCTGTGTTTATCTGCTATAAGGAGAAACCGCAGATGCAACAGTAAGACGCAGACTGCAGGATACAGACTGCAAAATGCAGTTCCTGCAGGATCAATGCTTGAACTGTGCATTGTACAGTGACGCGTAAAAGCCCCTCTGCGCCATGAGTTCTTCGTGGGTTCCCTTTTCTACGATATCGCCGTGCTGCATGACCAGGATCAGATCCGCGTTCCGGATCGTAGAAAGCCGGTGAGCGATAACGAAGCTGGTTCTGCCCTTCATCACGTTGGTCATGGCATCCTGGAGCATTTTTTCCAGGCGGGTGTCGACAGATGAGGTCGCCTCGTCAAGAATCAGGATCTGCGGATCTTTGAGAAAGGCTCTGGCAATCGTCAGGAGCTGTTTTTCTCCCTGAGAAACATTGCTTCCCTCTTCATTGAGCAGCATCTGGTATCCGCCCTGCTGCGTAGTAATGAAGTGATGGATATTCGCCCGTTTCGCCGCGTCGATGATCTCCTCTTTTGACGCATCCAGTCTGCCGTAACGGATATTGTCGTAGATCGTACCATTCAACAGCCAGGACTCCTGCAGCACCATGCCGAAGATGCTGCGCAGCTGCCGCCTTGTCATATCACGGATATCCACACCGTCTACCAGGATCCGCCCGCCTCTGACATCATAAAAACGCTCCAGCAGATTGATCAGCGTTGTCTTTCCGGCTCCGGTCGGACCGACGATGGCCACCATCTGTCCCGGCTGCACCTCTACGCTGAAATCCCGGATGATCGTCCGTTCGTCATAGCCAAAACGCACATGATCGAATACCACATGCCCCTTTACTTCATCCAGCTCTGCCGGTGATTCTGCCTCCGGCACTTCTTCCTCTTCCTGCAGCAGGCGGACGATCCGGTGAAGTCCGGCAAAAGCGGCCTGGATCTGCGCGGAAAGATTGGACACCTGGGACAATGGATCGTTGACCTGCCAGATATAACGGATGAATGCCTGCAGCTGACCGACCAGAATGGCACCGGATATGGCGTAGACCGAACCGGCCACGGCACAGGCGCCGATGATCAGATAGGTGCAGAGCGAGATCAGCGGCGAGATCAGCGAAGACATGAACTGGGCGCGAAACGCGTTTTTCTGCAGTCTGCCGTTGATTTCCCGGAAACGGTCGATGCTTCTTTTCTGCCTGTTATACAGCAGGATCTCCTGAAAGCCGCCGTACATCTCCGTGATGGCTCCGTTCAGCTCTCCCAGTGTGTTCTGCTGCGCATTAAACAGCTTCTGTGAACGTTTTACGACAAATTTTGTAATCAGCAAGGCCAAAGGGATCAGCATTACCGCAATGACAGACATATACAGATTGATGCTGATCATCATACAGACGGCAAAAATCAGCATCAGTATGCCGCTGAAGATCTGCATCAGGCTCTGCTGCATGGCGTTGGATACCGTGTCTACATCGTTGGTCACTACGCTGAGAACATCGCCGTACTTGTGCCGGTCAAAATAGCGCACCGGCAGATGATGGATCTTACGATTCAGTTCTTCACGCATATCATGCATGGCATGCTGTATAGAATCCGTCAAAAATTTGATTTCTACGATCTGCGCCAGCGTTTTCACCAGATAAACGATGATCAGAACGATGACCAGCCGTTTCAGAGCCTGGAAGTTTACGGCTTCACCGGCACTGACGTTCTCTGCCAGAGTCGAGGTGATCTGTCCCTCAAAAAGCGGCGCGGCCACCAGGGCGACACAGGTCAGGACGACCATGACCATAGAAATAATATAACCCCATTTATACGGCGCAATAAAGGGTTTGAACGCGGAAAAGGCCTCCTTGACTTTAGCGATCCTGTTCTTCATGGTTCAATTCCTCCTCGCTGAGCTGTGACTCTGCAATTTCCCGATATATTCCGCAGCTCCGCAGAAGCTCCCGGTGTCTGCCGAAGCCGACGATTTTTCCGTCGTGGAGCACGGCGATCTTATCCGCATCCATGGCCGTAGAAATGCGCTGTGCGACGATTACCGTAATTGCCTCTTTGGTTTCCCGTTTCAGCTCACGGCGCAGCTTCGCCTCCGTTTCAAAATCCAGTGCAGAAAACGAATCGTCAAAAACGTAGACTGCCGGCTTTTCCGCCAGCGCCCGGGCAATGGAGATCCGCTGCTTCTGTCCGCCGGAGAGATTGGTTCCTCCCTCCGTGACCGGCTCATCGAAGCCTTTCTCCTTTCGCAGGATAAAATCGCTCGCCTGGGCGATCTCCGCTGCCCGCCGAACCTCTTCGTCCGTGGCGTCTTCTTTGCCAAAGCGAATATTATCGGCGATGGTACCGCTGAAAAGATTTGCCTTCTGCGCCACAAATCCTATGTGGCTCCGCAGAGAAAACAGATCCAGTTCCCGCACATCTCTGCCGTCGATACGTACAGCCCCGCCAGTGACATCATAAAACCGCGGGATCAGATTGATCAGCGTGCTCTTGCCCGATCCGGTGCTGCCGATGACCGTCAGCGTCTCTCCTTTTTTCACCTCGAAATGCAGATCCTCCAGAGCCGCTTCTTCACTGTCAGCAAAACGAAAGGTCACATGATCA
>CALXJA010000057.1 GCA_944388465.1 uncultured Emergencia sp. | reverse complement strand
GGATATCGCTTTGAAACGGCTCATGTACTATAACGGCGTGCTGCTTTTGGGCAGCGCGACTCCGTCGGTAGTTTCTTATCAGCGGGCGCAGAGCGGGATCTATCAATTGATCCAACTGCAGCACCGTTACAACAACAACCCTCTTCCGCGGGTAGAACTGGTGGATATGCGAGAAGAACTAAAAGAGGGGAACCAGACGCTTTTCAGCGACCGTCTCTATCGGAAAATGCAGGAGACGCTGGAAAAGGGCCAGCAGGTCATCCTTTTTTTGAACCGGCGCGGTTATTCTACGTTTATCGCCTGCCGTCAGTGCGGCGAGGTGATGAAGTGTCCGGAATGCGGTATTTCCCTGACTTACCACAAACGGGAAAATGCAGGGATCTGTCATTACTGCGGCAAACGTTTTGTACTGCCTAAGGTCTGCCCTGCCTGTGGGGCGGAAGACATGCGCTATTCCGGCGCCGGCACGGAAAAGGTGGAAGAATTTACGCGGGCGCTTTTTCCGCAGCGAAAAACGGAGCGGCTGGATCTGGATACTGCAGGAAGCCAGAAAGAGATCGACCGTATCATCAATAGTTTTTCCAGGGGAAAGACAGATATTCTCATTGGTACGCAGCTGGTAGCAAAGGGACTGGATTTTCGCAATGTAGGGCTGGTGGGCGTCGTGGCGGCGGATGTCAGTCTGAACATCCCTGACTATCGTTCAACAGAGCGTACGTTTCAGCTGGTCACCCAGGTTGCCGGGAGAGCCGGAAGAGGAGATCAGGAGGGACTGGTCATCGTACAGTCCTATACGCCGGATAATTTCGCGCTTGTTGCGGCGGCGCATCATGATTATCTTGCATTTTTCCGACAAGAGATCAATATCCGGCGCCTGATGGGTTATCCGCCGTTTTCCGATCTGATCTTTGTAGAGTTTACCGGAAAAGACGAGGCCGAAACCGCTGCTTCCGCAGAACGGTGCAGGGAATATCTGTATCGGTGCCGGATAGAAGGCGGAGCGGAAAGAGAGCACATCTTTTCACCGCGGATAGCAGAAAATTTCAAAGGAAAAGACAGCGTCCGCTACTATATCATGATTAAATGTCCGAAAGGATGGAGAAATAAATACATTTATTATATCGCTGGTTTCACAGAGAGGATTACAGCAGAAAAAAACGGCTGCAATGTAACCGTCGATGTGAATCCGTACAGTACGTTTTAAGACAGGAGAGTGAAAAAAATGGCAATCAGAAACGTAGTTCTGGAAGGAGACGAAATCCTCAGAAAACATTGCAGAGAGGTATCCGAGGTCACAGACCGTATTCGGGAAATCATGGAAGATATGCTGGAAACCATGCGGAAGGAGGTCGGCGCCGGAATCGCCGCTCCTCAGGTAGGAATCATGCGAAGGATGTTTGTCGCTGAACCGGAACCGGGACGTGTATACTATATGATCAACCCGGTGATCACCGAACAGGAGGGGAGCCAGACCGGAGACGAGGGCTGTCTCAGCGTACCGGGACTGATCGGCACCGTAGAGCGCCCGCAGCGGATAAAAATAAAAGCGCTGGATCTTGACGGAAAAGAAAAGGAATACGAGTTTGAAGGCTGGGATGCCACGGTCATGTGTCACGAATACGATCATCTGGATGGCATTCTTTATATTGATAAAGCGACAAATATCAGAGAACCGGAAAGTGAGGAATAATGAAGATCGCGTTTATGGGAACGCCGGACTTTGCTGTAGCCATGCTAAAAGCGCTGATCGATGCAGGCCATCAGATCTGCTGCGTTGTTACACAGCCGGATAGAGCTAAAAATCGGGGAAAGAAGATTTTGTTTACACCGGTTAAGGAAACCGCTTTAGAAAACGGTATACCGGTTCTCCAGCCGGAAAAAATCAGGCAAGACGGCGAAGTGTTATCGTTTTTGCAGCAGCAGAAGCCGGAACTGATTGTTGTAGCGGCCTACGGACAGATCATACCGCCCGAGATCCTCTATTTGCCCCGGTTTGGCTGTATCAATGTTCACGCCTCTCTGCTGCCGGAGCTCAGAGGGGCTTCGCCGATCCAGCATGCGATCCTGCAGGGTAAGGCAAAGACCGGCGTAACGATTATGCAGATGGCGGAGGGATTGGATACCGGTGATATGCTGGCCAAGACCGAGACGGATATCGGATGCAAAAACGGGCAGGCGCTTCACGATGAACTGGCAGAGCTGGGAGCGGCGCTTCTGATCCGCACGATCCCGCTGATTGAACAGGGGCGTGTCAATCCGGAAAAACAGGACGACAGACAGGCCACTTATGCCGGCCTGATTACCCGAAACGACGGCAGGATCGACTTTTCTCAGGAGCCGCAGGCCGTTGAACGGAAAATCCGTGCTTTTGATCCATGGCCGGGCGCTTTCTGCGATTTTGACGGACAGCAGATGAAGATCTGGAAGGCACAGTGTATAGAGGGGAAAAAACAGGGATTGCCGGGAGAAATCTGCGGCGTGTCTGATGAAGGGATCGATATCATCTGCGGGAACGGAATTCTGCGTGCAGAGGAGATCCAGCTTCCCGGGAAAAAAAGAATGGAGGTAAAAGCCTTTTTGCGGGGTAATTTCATTGAAAAAGGCAGAATATTAGGGTAAACTATCTATAAAGGGGGGATTACATGTTTTTTTATTATGATACGAGTATCATCATTCTGATTCCGGCGATTCTTTTCGCACTGTGGGCGCAGGCATCAGTCAAACGCGCCTTTGGCAGGTATTCCCGAGTCAGAAATCAGAGAAATATTACAGGAGCCGAAGCAGCCAGGCGGGTTCTCGATCAGAATGGTCTGCGAAATGTGGAGATCGTTCCGATCAGAGGCAGCCTCACGGATAATTATGATCCACGGCACAGAGTGCTCCACCTTTCACAGGATGTTTACGGCGTCAATTCTGTAGCGGCCATCAGCGTCGCCTGCCATGAAGCCGGACATGCGATCCAGCATGCAGAGAATTATGCGCCGCTGAAAATACGCAACGGCATCGTGCCGGTAGTTAATTTTGCTTCCCATCTGACCTGGCCGCTGATCCTGATCGGAATCGTGCTGCTGGCGGCAGGAAGCTATGAAATGTCTGCGCTGGGCAATACGTTGTTCAACGTAGGCGTGATCGCCTTTGCTGCAGTGGTGGCTTTCCACCTGATTACACTGCCGGTGGAATTCAATGCCAGCCGCAGAGCCATGCAGCAGATGGAAGAGCTGGGACTGGTAGCGGAGGAAGATTTGGCGGGCTCCAGAAAAGTCCTGCGGGCAGCTGCGCTGACCTATGTTGCCGCGCTGGCCGTGGCAGTGGCAAATCTGATCCGGATTCTCGCCATCAGAGGCAGGAGTGACTGATCGATGGACAATAATCGGAAAACCGCATATCTGACACTTTTGTCAATCGAAAAAAATGACGCATTTTCTAATCTTGAACTGAATCAGCAGATCCGGGAATCCCATCCGGATTCGCCGGCCTTTGTCAGGGAGCTGGTTTACGGTGTGCTTCGCAACAAGCTGTATCTGGATCATCTGCTGCTGCAGTTGATTCCACGCGGTCTGAAGGGACAGAGAAGGCGGACGATGACGCTCCTTCGGATGGGACTTTATCAGATCATTTTCATGGAATCGGTTCCTGATTATGCAGCCGTCAGCGAGACGGTCAAACTGGCTCGTCGTTATCTTACGGGAAGAGACGGGTTTATTAACGGCGTTCTCAGAGGGTATCTGCGAAAACAGGATCAGCTGCAGTTGCCGGATCGGAAAAAGGAACTGGTGCGGTTTCTTTCTGTACGCTATTCCTACGACGAATGGATCGTCCGGCTGTGGCTTGATCAATATGGAGAAGAAAAAACCGAAGAGCTGCTGGCCGCAGGCAATGAAACGCCGCCGCTGTCTATTCGTGTTAACCGGCTCAGGACCGATACAGAAAGTCTGCAGGCAAGTCTCACGAAAAAAGGCTATCAGGTTTTTCCGGGCAGTCTGAGCGAAAGAGCGCTGTTTGTGAAAGGCAGCGATCTTCTGGATACACCGGAATATCATCAAGGATTATTTTCCATACAGGATGAATCGTCGATTCTGGCTGCAGACAGTCTGGGCGCAGAAAAAGGGGAAACGATTTTTGATATCTGCGCCGCGCCGGGCGGAAAGACTCTGGCTCTGGCGGAAATGATGGAAAATCAGGGTACGATCAGAGCCTTTGATCTGTACGGGCACAAGCTCGATCTTTTAGAGGAAGAAGCAGAACGTCTGGGTATCACCATAGTGCAGACCCGGGTAAATGATGGAACAAAGCCGATAGAAGAGCTGCGTGAAAAGGCGGATCGGGTGATGGTCGATGCGCCGTGTTCCGGTCTGGGTGTAGTCAGAAGAAAACCGGAAATCAAATACAGAATACAGGAAGACGGCGGCAGAGAGCTTGCCGCTCTGCAGCTGAAGCTGCTGCAGACCTCTTCTGGCTATGTCAGAAAAGGAGGCATACTGCAATACAGCACCTGTACCATCAATCAAAGAGAAAATGCCGGCGTCGTTACCGGCTTCCTGAAAAGAAATCAGGATTTCGAACTGATCAGCAGCCGCCAGCTGCTGACGGGAAAGGATGAAACCGACGGCTTTTTCATCTGCAAAATGCGCAGAAGAGAAGGCTGGAAAGGGGGAAGAGAGATTTAAATGGAAGTGGGGTTTAAAACCGATCGGGGAAGAAGACGAACCAACAACGAAGACGCCTGCTTCGTCATGAAAAAGGACAAGGTGTTCATTGTAGCAGACGGCGTAGGCGGCAATAATTCCGGTGAAATCGCCAGCCGCACAGCGGTCAACGAGATCGCCGGCTATGTAGAGACACATCCCCTGGATAAACTGAAGACACCGCAGGAAATACGCGGCTATTTTGAAGACTGCATGAAAGCGGCTAATTTCAAGGTTTTAGAAATGAGCCGGCGTTTTGAAAAGAACCGGGGCATGGCGACGACCGTAGTGGCCGCCTATATCGTAAAGGATCAGCTATACATAATCAATGTCGGCGACAGCAGAGCTTATATCTTCCGCAAAGGTGTGCTGACACAGATCACCGAGGATCATACTTATGTGAACACGCTGCTGAAAGCCGGATTGATCTCCGAGGAAGAGGCGGCGCACCACGAAAACAAAAACATGATCACCAGAGCTGTCGGTGCGGACTACACCATTGACGCCGATTTCTTTTCCGTTCCTATTGAGAAAGAGGATATCATCCTGATCTGTACGGATGGTCTCTATGGAGAGGTAGGGGAAAGCGAGCTGATTCGGGAACTCGAAGAAGAAAAATCCATGACAGAAGTCTGCAATAAGCTGGTAGAGGCCGCCAACCGCAACGGCGGCAGTGATAATATCACCATGGTTGTTTTGAAAGTTACGGAGGAAGATGTTAAATGAGCAAATTACTCGCGGGCAGATACGAACTGATCGAAAAGATCGGTGAAGGCGGTATGGCCGTTGTATATAAAGGAAAAGACCGGCTTTTGAACCGGTATGTAGCCGTGAAGATCCTTCGGCCTGAATTTACTAAGGATGCGCAGTTCATCGAAAACTTCAAGCGCGAGTCTCAGGCTGCCGCTGGTCTGCAGCATCCCAATATCATCAGCGTCTACGATGTCGGCCGGGAGGGAGACATCCATTTCATCGTCATGGAACTGATCGACGGCCGTCCGCTGAGCGATATCATTAAAGAGCAGGCGCCGCTGAACTATAAACAGGCGATAGAAATCACCAGACAGGTGGCGTCGGCTTTGAGTCTGGCGCACAGAAACAATATCATCCACCGGGACATCAAACCACACAACATCATGATGACCAGGGATGGTATGGCAAAGCTGGGTGATTTCGGTATTGCCAAGGCAGTCAGCGATTCGACACTTGTTGCCGAAACCAGCCGCATCATCGGTTCCGTCCACTATTTTTCTCCGGAGCAGGCCAGAGGCTCTTATGTAGACGAGCGCTCAGATATCTATTCTTTGGGAATCGTTCTGTATGAAATGCTGACCGGACAGGTGCCTTTCGATGGAGATAATCCGGTACAGGTGGCACTGATGCATATCAATGACGATATCATTCCGCCATCAAAGCTGGTTCCGGGTATTCCTCCGGCATTGGAAAAGCTGGTTATGAAGGCTACCGACAAGTTTCAGTCCAACCGTTACAAAAGTGCCGATGAGCTGCTCGAAGATCTGCAGAATATTGAGTTTGTAACGAAGATGGTCGGCGACTCCGTATTTGCGGCTTCCGATGTGGAAGAATTTCAGGAAATGAACCGCAAAAAGCAGAGAGCCGCAGACGAACCTGACGAGCCGGTCAAGAAAAAGAAAAAGAAAAGCGGAGGAAGCGGCAAAGGGAAAATTGCTGCGGCAGTTATTGCCGGAATTGTCGCCGTGATAGCGATAATCGTGGGGATCCTTTACGTTTCCGGCATGATCGGTGGCGGAGTAGAGGTACCGGATCTGCTGGGCGATACGACAGAAGAAGCAGAGGCTAAACTGGACAGACTGGGGCTCAAGATGGAGATCGGCGAAGAGGTGCCAAGCGATGAAATAGAAGAGGGAAAAATTGCCTCGCAGACACCGGATAAGGGAGAAAAAGTAAAAGAAGGCGATACGGTTACCGTAATGATCAGTTCCGGAAAGCCGACGGGTCAGGTACCTTCTCTGGTGGGCAAGCTGTATGATGAGGAAAGCATCCGCGCTTATCTGAAAGCGTCTAACTATGATCTGGGCGAAGTGACCTACGAGGAAAGCGACGCCGACAAAGGTACGATTATCCGTCAGGATCCCGGTCAGGGAACGGAAGCGGAAGAGGGAACCGCGATCAATATCGTTGTCAGCGAGGGAACCGATAAAATGACCGTGCCGCCTCTGGTGGGACTCAGTGTAGACGAGGCTAAGCAGGCGATCCTTGATGCAGGTTTTTCTATAGGTTCGATATCCTATGCAGAAAGCTCCGTATATAAGCAGAATATTGTCATGGAACAGCAATATGCTGCCGGCGAAAAACTGAAAGCGGGGACAAAGATCAATATCGTGATCAGCAAAGGTGAACCGGAAGTTCCGGAAGTTCCGGAAGAACCGGATCAGAATCCGGGTACAGATGACGAGCAGACGCCGGATACCGGTGAAGAAGGAACAGAAAGCTGAGAAATATGAGAGGATTGATCGTAAAAGGTATCGGCGGTTTTTACTATGTGAAGACCGCCGAAGGTGTTTTTCAGGCCAGAGGCCGCGGCGTATTCAAGAAAGAAGGCATTACGCTGGCGGTAGGGGATAATGTAGAGCTGCGGGTACTCGACGATGGCGACGGGGTGATCGAATCCATTGAACCGCGGAAAAATCATTTTATCCGTCCGCCAATCGCCAATATCGACTGTTTCATCGTCGTTTTTGCCGCGGCGAAGCCCAAACCGAATTTCAGCGTTATAGACCGGTTCCTGATCATGGCTGAGCAAAAGGGCATCGAATCGGTGATCTGTATCAATAAGCGGGACTTGCTTTCGGAGAACGATCTTGCGGAAATAAAGGCCGTGTATGAAGGCGTATATCCCGTGATCGCAGTCAGTGGCAAAACAGCGGAAGGTGTTGCGGAGCTGGAACAGTATTTTGCCGGAAAGAGAGCGGCGTTTGCCGGACCGTCCGGTGTAGGAAAATCGACGCTTACGAATCTCCTGGTGCCTCAGGCCAATATGGAGACCGGCGGCATCAGCCGCAAGACGGACAGAGGAAAACATACGACCAGGCATGTGGAGATCTTTGAGACGGCGGGCGGAGGTCTGCTCTTCGATACTCCTGGTTTTACTTCTTTTGATATCCTGGAGGCAGACGAAGACGAGCTGATGAATTATTACCCGGAAATCGCCGCCTGCAAAGGACGGTGCCGTTTTGACGACTGCCGCCATATAAAGGAGCCGGACTGCGGCGTCAGACAGGCGGTGGAAGAGGGACGCATCAGCAAGATACGCTATGCTTCTTATCTGGCCAATATGGAAGAAATTCAAAAAAGAAAAAAATATTGATGACAAAGAATAAGGAGAAGAACAGAAAATGGGAAAGTTAGCACCGTCGATCTTGTCTGCGGATTTTGCAGCTCTGGGCGACCAGGCCGAGAGTGTTTCCGCAGCGGGAGCCGATTATATTCATGTCGATGTGATGGATGGACATTTTGTACCCAATATCAGTTTTGGCGCCGCGGTGATGAAGAGCCTCAATAAGCGGGAAACCGCTCCCTATGACGTGCATTTGATGATTGAATCGCCGGATCGGTATATCGCGGATTTTATAACGGAAAAGACCGAGTTTATTACCGTACATCAGGAGGCCTGCATCCACCTTCACCGAACGATACAAAACATAAAGAACTGCGGGATAAAGGCCGGTGTTTCCATCAATCCGGCAACGCCTGTTTCCGTCCTGGACTGTATCCTGGAGGATGTGGATCTGATCCTGGTGATGTCCGTGAATCCGGGTTTCGGCGGACAGAAATTCATTCCCGGCGCCATAGAAAAAATCCGGCAGCTGCACCGGCTGCGGCAGGAGCGGGATCTTGCTTTCGTCATTGAAGTGGACGGCGGGATCACACTGGATAATACCGATGCCGTAAAGCAGGCAGGATGCGATATCTTTGTTGCGGGCTCTTCTGTATTCGGCGCAGAGGATATAGAAAAACGGGTCAAAGACTTCAAGGTGCTTTTGGATTAAATTTTCTGCACGGCAGTAAAGAGATATAATGGCAGAGAAAAAGGGAGTGCTTCCGATATGGAAGCATTCCCTTTTGTCATTACGTTGTGTATTATTGCTGTACCGGTGGTGTAGTGCCGCCGCCCTGCTCACCGCCCGGTGTGGTACTGCCACCTTGTTCGCCGCCGCCCTGCGGATCATCATCGTCGTCGCCTTCATCAGGAGGAAGGTCGGGATCTTCTTCGTCAGGAGGAAGAGCCGGCTCCTGTGGCTGCAGCGTCTCATCTGGGCTGATTGGATATTTTTCTGTATCCGGGTTGTGCAGGTTACAGTAGTATTCCGGTATTTCCTCGGCTTCATCGCCATAAGTAGCGTATGTTACCTTCTTGGTGTGGGTACAGCTTGGCGTAGCCAGATAACCGGAATCGCTGCAGATCGTTACTTCCTTTTCCAGATCTTTAATGCTGCCGATGCCGCCCTGTGTACCGCTGATGTAGTATTCTCCGCCGGAAGAAACGACATTAGAAGGTGCGTTTTTGTAAGAACCCTGTTTGGCGCCGTCGATCTGATCCATGATCCGTCCCCAGAGTCTGGCAGCGTAGCTGCTGAGGCTGGTCAGCGTAAAGTTCTGGTCGTTGCCGATCCACAGTGAAGCGGAATAAGAAGGCGTAAAACCATCAAACCAGATATCGTATTCTTCATCGGTCGTACCGGTTTTACCGCCTACCTGAACACCGGAAATCGCAGCAGGGGATCCGAGTCCGCTGGTGACAACGGATTTCAGCATGTCGGTCATGATCCAGGCTACTCCGGAATCGAGAACCTCATGACTCTTTGTATTGCTGTTGTCCAGCAGCGTGTTGCCGTGGCTGTCGACAACTTTAGTGTAAGAAGTCGTTTCCTTGCGCGTACCGTTGTTTGGGAACGTGGTATAGGCGCTGGCCATTTCCAGTGTGGATACGCCTCTGCTCATGCCGCCGTGACCAAGGGCTGCAAGATTGATATCGTTGGTAGAACCTTCTCTGACCAAGGAGGTAATACCGAACTTTTCCACCAGATCGGCAGAGTAGTCCGTGCCTACCTGCTGCAGGATCTTTACGGCGCATGTATTGATAGAAAGCTGCAGGGCAGAACGCATGGTCTGCGGGCCGGAATAGCCGCCGCCGGAGTTTCTCCGCCAGACTTTGCCGTTGATTGTTGTTTTTTCGTCGATGACATTGGATGCCGCAGTCAGATAATTTCCGTAGAGGTCGGCACCCTGTTCGTCAATGTTGTAATCGACGAATTTGTGCTTTTCACCTCTGGCCGCTTCTTCAGCGCTCTGCTGGATGGCCGCCGAGTAAACCGCAAGAGGTTTGATGGAAGAACCCGGCTGGCGCGGATTAACGGCTCTGTTGTACAACCGTCTTCCGGTCGTTTTTCTGCCGCCTACCATGGCCTTGATCTGTCCGGTAGCATTGTCGACGATGGTCATAGCCGCCTGCGGCTGGATGACCTTCTGATTCAGACTGTAAGAGCGGGAAGGTACGGTCACCGTTCCGTCGTCGTTAAAGATGAAGAAATCCTTGTATTTCTCATCCTGGAAGAATTCGGCGGAGATAATGATGTTTCCGGCTTTGTTCTTCGTCTTGTACGGCTGCGGAATATTGATATAGCCGCCGGAAATTGCATACAGCGTGCCGCCTTCCATGGTATACAGGTTCTTGAACTCTATGCTGTAATCGGTCTCTCCATTGACCTCTGTATCATAGATATTCAGGCGCTTGCCAGCTTTGATTACCAGACTGCCGTCGTCACGGCGGGTAACTTCATCTTTGGTAAAGGTAAAATTACCCTCACTGTCAAAGTAATTGCTGTAGGCGTACAGCGAAACCTGACCGTACTGGTTGATAATGTTGCCGCTTCCGTCAGTATTGACATAAATACCAGGGAAGTTGGCGTCATTTTCAAATTCTGTGGTAATCACGCTCTGCGCCTGGGAATCCAGGGTAGAATAGATTTTGATCCCGCCATTGTAGACCTTTTCCCATGCGGTATTGTAATCCCAGTCATTGGCTTCCATCAGATCACTGATGACTTCGTCAATAACATAATCCTCAAAGTAGGAAGCTTCGGTGGCCGCACTGTTGTAGGTCGGATTGAGAATGCCCTTCAATGTGGCGGCAGAAGCTTTTTTATACTGCTCCTGCGTGATGTATTCCTGCTCCAGCATCAGCTTCAGACAGGTCTGACGGCGGCTCTTACTGGCATCGTTGGCTATGTAAGTGCCGTTTGATGTGCGTTTGATGATGTTGGTATCTTTCGTGGATACATCGTCATTGTTTACCAGTTCCACCAGCTGATAGTCCGACGGCGCCTGGACAAGAGCAGCTAAAGCTGCGCACTGTGCAAGGTTGAGATCCTGGACATCTTTGGAAAAATAAGCCTGTGCCGCAGCCTGAACGCCATTGCTCTGGTAGCCCAGATATACGGTATTCAGATAAGCCTCCAGAATTTCTTCTTTGCTCAGTTCTTTTTCAATGATAATGGAATAATACGCTTCGATGATCTTTCGGGTCAGGGTATGTTCAGACATCCTTTCCTTCAGAAACAGATTCCGAGCCAGCTGCTGTGTAATGGTACTGGTGCCGCTGATATGATCGCCTGAGGTAATGGCGTCTTTGATGGCGCCGAAAATACGGACGATGTTAAACCCGTGATGTTCCCAAAAGGTCTTGTCCTCCAGTGCTACGAAAGCGTTGATCAGATTTTCCGGCAGATCCTTGTATTCGACGTTTTCCCGGTTAGCTTCGGTGTAAACGGTATCGATCTCTTTGCCGTCGTCATCGTAGATCACGGTGCTTTCGGTCAGTATAGTATAAATATCGTCAGTATCGATCTTCGGAGCCTGTGAAATGACAACGCCGACGTATATGGCGACACCGATAACGGCAAGCAGAACCAGGGTCAGAAGAAACAAAAAGAATCTTTTTTTGTTCAGTCTGTATCTTTTTTTGGAAACCGTGCCGTCAGCGCTGGCAGAAGCAGCTTCGCCGGCAGCATGTTTTCCTGTCTTTTTCTTTTCTTTTCTTTTATCACTGCGCATTTACTGTTGTAATCCTTTCTCCCAAAATTACCGGACTGCCTGCAGCGGAAACAAACATGAACCGCTTGCCGGCAGTATGAAAATCAAGCAGGGTCGGCCTGCTGTGTTCAGCCTCTGAAAGCGGGCGATCCCGCGGGCTCAATAGAAGTATTATACCATAACTCACTGTTAAAGTTAACTGCAATTTCCCCATTTAGCGAAAATGCAGACAAAAAAATCTTGTTGGCGCTTCAAAAATGGTATAATATGTAAATAAGCTGAGTGTCTCAAGAGAGAAGCATGAGACGAAAATTATTTGCGGCAGCGGTATCTATGCTGACAGGTATCGTTTTTGCCTATTACGCCGATGCCGGCTGGCACTGGTATGCGGTTTGCGCATTGTTTATGGCCGCAGCCTGGCGTATTTTTTGCAAATTGGAGCAGAGAAGAGAAGCCGCTGCCTTTTTTGCAGCATTTCTGCTGGGTGCATTTCTTCTGGCTTTTGCCCGGTATCAGGGCGAGACAAGCCTGCTGGCCGCATACGAAGGGAAAGAAAAGGCGCTTTGCGGCACTGTGACAGAAGTGCAGAAGCTGGAGGAAGACAAATACCGGATCTGCTGCATGGCAGAAGGGGAGAAACTGCTCTGTTCCTATTATGCGCCGCTGCAGGATTACTGGCAGCTTTTGGGATGTAAAATTGCCTTCCGTACCACGATAGAGAAAGCGGCCGATGCGGGAAACCCGAGAACCTTCGATTACCGCCTGTATTTGAAAACACGCGGGATCTGGTATACGGCAACGATGGAAAAGTTTCAGATCCTGGATACACACAAATCTCTGCTGCGGCGCATACAGGTGTATATTATCGGCTGCAGAGAAAACATGATCAGTGAAATGGCGCTTCCGGGCGATGTACAGGGACTGGTCAGAGGCGCCGTATTCGGCGATGTCAAGAGTCTCAGTGAAGAGACCTACGAGGCTTTCCGCCAGAACGGGACGGCACATGTGCTTTCGGTAAGCGGGCTTCATGTAGGTATGCTGTACGGCGCTTACCGGAAGCTGACAGGAAAGCGCAAGAGCCTTCCGGGATCGGTTTTCCTTATCGGACTCCTCTTGCTGTATGGAACGGTCACACTCTGGTCTGTGCCGGTGAGCCGGGCAGTTCTGCTGATCCTGTTTCTGTATTTTGCGGATATCTTAGACCGGCGTTACGATATGGTTACGGCATTAGCTGCTGTAGTGATGCTTACCGCAGCGAAAAATCCGTATGTGATATTCGGCGCCAGCTTCCAGATGTCGTTTCTGGCTATGCTGTCTATGGCTTTTTTTACACCGCCGCTGGAAAGACGCCTGGGAACCGGGGCGGCGTCGGTGCTTTCTGTACAGCTGGGACTTTTGCCGTATATGGCGTACACGTTTAACTATGTGTCCCTGATCGGTATCATCTGCAATATTCCGGTGGTATTCCTCGTATCCCTGCTGGTTCCTCTGGGAGTAGCGGGCTATCTGCTGTATTTTGCGGCAGGTGTGGTGCTGCCGTTTTACAGCCGGATCATGGGCGGGCTGAGCTGGCTGACAGTAAAAATCAACGCTTTATTTCAGGCTGACGGCATATTGTCTTTCGATGTGATCTCGCCGTCTCTGCCTGCGCTGTTGCTCGTCTACGGAACCGCCTTTTTCTGTAGTTCTGAGCATTTCTTCATTTACTTCGGACGACGCCGGCTGCTGCCTGTGGCTGCGCCCGTTCTGCTGATTTTTGCCGTGGTTCTTGCGGGTTGGGCTGTGGAAAAAAGTCCCTTTGACAAGGCGGATATGGTGTTTCTTGATGTGGGGCAGGGGGACTGTCTGCACGTCAGGTATCCGGATGGGAATCTGCTCATCGACGGCGGTGGAAACATTCGCTATAATGTCGGAGAAAAGACGCTGAAACCGTATCTGCTGCGAAACGGCGTATCTCATCTTGAACTGGCGGCAGCCACGCATCTGCATACCGATCATTTTCTCGGACTTGCACAGTTGAAAGCCGTTTTTCCGGTACAGCATATGCTTCTGGAGGGAGAGGCAGGGCAGAGAGTACGGCTGGGAAAGGCGCATTGGATCGATATTCTGTGGCCGGAAAGCCGGAATCCGAATACAGAGGATGAGAATTTAAACAGTCTGATTTTCAAAGTTCATGCAGAGGGAACAACCGTGCTGGTAACCGGGGACATTACCGAAGAGGGAGAACGGCTTTTGCTGGAAAAATACAAAGGAACGAAGGTGCTGCAGGCGGATATTCTGAAGGTCGCGCATCACGGCAGTCCCTACAGCAGCTGCGACGCCTTTCTTGAAGCGGTAGCGCCCGAGGCGGCCGTGATCAGTGTGGGGAAAAACAATTACGGCCATCCTGATGAGAAGCTGATTGAAAAAATGCAGAATTACGGTATAATGGTATACAGAACTGACCGCAGCGGAGCGGTGGGAATTATCTGTGAAGGAGGAGGCTTTTCCGTATGTACAAAAAGAACGTGAAGCACAGCTTCAAGGTGTTTGCCGAGGATCTGAAAAAGGAGCAGATCGGCAGCGTTCTCCTTCTTTACGGAACAGAGCAGTATCTGGTCAGGTGGGCTGTGGATACGCTGGTAAAAAAATATGTGAACCCGGCAGCTGCCGCCTTGGACTATGTACTGCTGGACAGCGAGGCTGTTACGGCAGATCAGATTATCGAGGCATGCGAAACGTTCTCCATGTTTTCAGAAAAAAGGATCGTATGGGTCAGGGATTTCCGCCTGCTGGCGGCAGACAGCGTCAAGGGCTGGAGCAAAGAAGACATACAGAGACTGACGTCCTATATCCAAACCAGCAACGACGGCACCATTCTGATTTTCTCCGCGGAAGAGATCAAAGCCTCCGCAGCATTGACGGCATCGCTGAAGAAAAAAGCCCGATGTTATGATTTTGACCGTATCGACAAAGCAGAGCTGGCCTCTTTTGCCCGCAAGCGTTTTCGCGCGGCAGGCGTAGAGATCGGCAGCGGAACGCTCGGCTATTTGATCGAAACGACCGGGTATTTTAACCGGGAAAGCGATTACCGGCTGTTTCACTTTGAAAATGATATCCGCAAGATCATTGCGCACAGCGATGGTGTCCGCATCACGGAAACGGATGTTGCCGGCGTTGTGGACGGCGATGCAGATACGTTCGTCTTTGATATGCTGGATGGGATCAGCGGCAACCAAAAGGACAAGGCCTTTCGCATCCTGTACAACATCCTTCATTCCGGCCGCGATCCTTTTTCGCTGATCGGCGCAGTCGTCTCCCAGTTCGAGATGATGCTGTCGGTCAAACAGATGCGGGAGGACGGTCTGGATCTTTCTGCGATGCAGAAAAAGCTGGGGGGAAGCGAGTATCGTATTCGGAAGATGATCCCCTACACCAATAAGTATTCTGTGGCAAAGCTGAAGCAGATCCTCTCTTCGGCTTATGAAACCGACCGAAATATCAAGACCGGACTTCTGGAAGGGCAGCTGGCTCTGGAGATGTTCATCGCCGGTATTTAAAGACTGTACACAGCATGGGCGCCGAATAGCCGGCGCAAGCAGCTGAACGCAAAGAAAGGAAGAATATGAAAACACAGTTAAAAGCAGATCTGATGCTGGTTCTGGTCACTCTGTGCTGGGGTGCCTCGTATTATCTGATGGATGTGGCGCTGACGGATATCGATCCGCTGACCCTGAATGCTTATCGGTTCCTGGGCGCTTTTCTGATCGCCGGCGTCTTTGCTTTTCGCAGACTCAAAAATGTCAACAGACAGACGCTGCTCTACAGTTTGCTGATCGGCGCGGTGCTGGTCTTTGTCTACATGGGCGCCACCTTCGGGGTAAAATACACGACACTTTCCAATTCGGGATTTATCTGCGGGCTGACGGTGATCTTTGTACCGATTATCGAGATGGTGGTTTTTCGTAAAAAACCACAGAGAAAGATCATTCTGGCAGTGACCATGAGTTTTATCGGTATTATGCTGCTGGCGCTGAAGGATGATTTTTCCATAAACATGGAAAATCTCAAGGGCGATATTCTCTGCCTGGTAGGCGCGCTGGCTTATGCCGTAGATCTGATCATGACGGAAAAAGCTGTGGCACACGAAGAAGTAGATGCTTTTCAGCTTGGCGTCTTTCAGCTCGGCGTCACCGGAGTCTGTATGCTGGTTCTGGCTTTGCTCTTTGAACAGCCGCATCTGCCGTCAAACGGCGGGATTCTGGCCAGTGTTGTTTTTCTGTCTGTGTTCTGTACGGGTGTTGCGTTTATTATCCAGGCTGTGGCACAGCAGTATACCACGGCTGCGCACGTGGGGATCATCTTTACGCTGGAGCCGGTATTTGCCGGCATCGTGGCTTTTCTGATCGCCGGCGAGGTTCTGACGGCCAAGGCCTATCTCGGCGCTGTCCTGATGATCTCCGCCTTGTTTATCACCGAGGTGAATTTCGGAAAGAAACCGTTGAAGGAAGAGAAAAGCCTCCGGGAAGAGGGGTAAAACGCGCACGGCTATACTGCCCGCGGCCTCTGTAACATAAATCAGCATTGCAGGGTGAGTATATGGAACTTCGGGTACTGAACTACTTTTTAGTGATCGCAAGGGAAGAAAATTTCACAAGAGCGGCTGAGCAATTACACATAACGCAGCCTGCTCTGTCACGGCAGATTGCCGGTCTGGAGCAGGAGCTCGGCGTTAAGCTGTTTGTCCGCAGCAATCATCATATCCTCCTGACAGAGGACGGTATGATCCTCAGGCGAAGAGCACAGGAAATTTTATCTCTGGCTGATAAAACAAAACAGGATTTCCTCCACAGGGATAAAAAGTTAGATGGCGTCATTTCCATCGGCAGCGGCATTTATCGACTTTGCAAAGAAATACCTGAAAGGCATATCTGATAATAAATGATAAGCATTAGACGTCAAAAATGAATTGACCTATAATAAAGGTGTTCCCATAAGGAGTACCTTTATTTTTTTCAGGAAAGAAGGGATGCAGATGACCATGCAAGAGACAAGCGAAAAATATAATATTCCTGTTAAGATCTTGCGGGAATACGAAAGCTGAACATGCTCGACGATAAGCGGTGTGAGTCTGAAAACGCCGTATGCTTCTGGCCGGCTGCAGGCGCTACGATGCAGAATATGCCGGAAGCGGCGAAAAAGGAATATATATGGCCTACGGGCGATCAGAAGATCGAAAAGGAGGATTTTAAATGGATTTATACAGAACCGATCCGGAATTTATGGAACGTTTTGCACATTTTGCTTTTAAAGAAGTACCGGAGGAAGACAATCAGCAGCTTCCGGAAAAAACACGCTGCATGGTGATCCTGGCGGCTTTGATCGGCTGCGGCGGTGTGGAGGCATACAGGGAGATACTTCCTGAAATGCTGAAAAAAGATATTACACCGGTAATGGTTCGGGAAATTGTGTATCAGGCGGCCGACTATTTAGGCTATGGCAGAATGCTGCCGTTTCTGATCTGTACAAATGAGATCATTATGGAAAAAGGCATCGGCCTGCCTCTTGAGAGACAGGCAACGACGACATTGGAGAACCGACTGGAAAAAGGGATCGAGGTACAGGCGGAAATTTTCGGTGAACAGATGAAGGAAGCATGGAAAGCCGGGCATATCAACCGATGGCTTGCGGCTAACTGCTTTGGAGATTACTATACCCGGACGGGGCTTACCCTTTCAGAACGTGAGCTCATCACATTCTGCTTTCTTATGGCGCAGGGCGGCTGTGAGCCGCAGCTTACCGCTCATTGCAAAGGGAATATGAATCTGGGAAACGGCAGGGACTTTCTTGTTCGCGTTGTTTCCCAGTGCCTGCCTTATATCGGTTATCCCCGCAGCCTGAACGCGATCGCCTGTATCAATAAGGCAGCGGAGGAATAAATCCCGCAGCTAAAAAGGGGAAAAAAGGCAGTCACGATAAAACCGTCTTTCATCAATATGCGGCTCTTTTCCGGAAACGCTTTCGCAGATAACATTGTTAAAGAATAAATAAACAGCATGAATATTGCTTTTGAGAGACAGAAAAGGTATAATATTCACTAAAGTTTCTGTTTGAAACCTGTTTCTACAGAGCAAAAAATCGCGAACAGGAGGAAGCATATATGAGTGAAAAATGTTGCTGCGGCGGAAAACAGAACGACCAGTTCAAAGAACTTGAACCCGTTCTGGAGAAGTACGCAAAGGTTCCTGGCAGTCTGATTACCATATTGCAGAAGGCTCAGGAAATCTATGGCTATCTGTCCATAGATACCATTAACCACATTTCTGAAGCTACAGGCATCAAGCCGGCAAAGATCTACGGTGTAGCTACGTTCTATGCCCAGTTCAGACTGCAGCCGATCGGAAAGTACCTGATCATGCTGTGTCAGGGAACAGCATGTCATGTCAACGGTTCTGAGATGATTGAAGAGGCTGTGTGTGAATATCTGGGAATCCAGGACGGTGAGACGACAGAAGACGGCATATTTACCCTGAACAATGTAGCATGTCTGGGCTGCTGTTCGCTGGCGCCTGTCATGATGATCCAGAGTGCCGACGGGAATGAAACCTACGGAAATCTCACCAAGGACAAAGTTGTACAGATCCTGGGCGAGATCAGGGAAAGAGCTTAGGAGGTGCATAGCGTGAAAGTAATCATTGGACAGGGAAGCTGCGGAATTGCCACGGGAGCAAAAAAAACCCAGGCAGAATTCGAAGCACAGGTGAAAAAACACGGTGTGAACGTGGACATAGATTTTACCGGTTGTGTAGGTACCTGCTATCTGGAACCGATCGTCGATGTATATGATGATGAAGGAAAACTGACCAGATACGTAAAGGTTCAGCCTGACAAAGTAGAAAAAATCGTTGAAGAGCATTTGAAAGGCGGAAAACCGGTAGAGGAATACGCGATTTCTGATGAAGACAAGCAGTTCCTGGAAAAGCAGCAGAGAGTCGTTCTTCGTCACTGCGGACTGATCAATCCGGAGAAGATCGAAGAATATCTGGCTGTAGGCGGATATGAGGCGACGAAAAAGGTCGTTACGTCGATGACACAGGATGAGGTCATCGAAGAGATAAAGATCTCCGGTCTGCGCGGCAGAGGCGGCGCGGGCTTCCCGACCTGGTTCAAATGGAACGCAGCGAAGGGCAATCCGGGAAAGAACAAGTACATCGTCTGCAATGCTGACGAAGGCGACCCGGGCGCATTCATGGACAGATCTGTTCTGGAGGGCGATCCGCATGCCGTTATCGAAGGTATGACCATCGGCGGTTATGCCATGGGCGCGACCGAAGGAATCATCTACTGCCGTGCGGAATATCCGCTGGCGATCAAGCGTCTGGAGATCGCTATGGAGCAGGCCAGAGAAAAAGGCTTCCTCGGCAAGAATATTTTTGGCAGCGGATATGATTTTGATATTCGGATCAAAGCCGGTGCAGGCGCTTTCGTCTGCGGTGAGGAAACGGCGCTGATCGCCTCACTGGAGGGTGAAAGAGGTATGCCGAGACTGAAACCTCCATTCCCGGCAGCCAGAGGCTACTGGCAGCAGCCGACGAACATCAACAATGTAGAGACCTTTGCCAACGTGCCTTGGATCATGGCTAACGGCGGGGCTGCTTTTGGCGCTATGGGCACAGAAAAGTCCAAGGGTACCAAGGTTTTCGCTCTGGCAGGAAAAATCAAGAAAGGCGGTCTGGTAGAGGTTCCGATGGGTCTGCCGCTGAAAGACGTCATCTTTGGCATCGGCGGAGGCATCAAACAGGACAAGGAGTTCAAGGCCGTACAGATGGGCGGCCCGTCCGGCGGATGTATTCCGGCATCGCTGATCGATACACCGGTCACCTATGAGGATATCAACAAGACCGGCGCTATTGTCGGTTCCGGCGGTATGATCGTCATGGACGAGAATACCTGCATGGTAGACATGGCCAGATACTTCCTTGACTTTACGAAAAAAGAATCCTGCGGCAAGTGCAATTACTGCCGTATCGGTACGAAGCGCATGCTGGAGATTCTGGAGAGAATCACCCGCGGAGAAGGTCGTGACGGCGATATTGAACTGCTGGAGGAACTGGCGGCAAAGATCAAGGACGGTGCAATGTGCGGTCTGGGTCAGACAGCGCCGAATCCGGTTCTGACTACTCTCCGGTATTTCCGGAACGAATATGAAGACCATATCTATAATCATAAATGTACAGCGAAATCCTGCAAGGCATTGATCAGCTATGAGATCACGGATGCCTGCAAGGGATGTACCCTGTGTGCAAAGAGGTGTCCGGTCGGCGCGATCACCGGTGAAGTAAAAGGAAAACATGTGATCGACCAGACCAAGTGCATCAAGTGCGGAAAGTGCGCAGAGAACTGCAAGTTCGGTGCTATCGAGATCAAGTAGGGAGGAGGAGATACAAGTGAAAAAATTCAGAATGAATATAGACGGCAAAGAAGTATTCGGACTTCCTGGACAGACGATTCTCGAAGTAGCCAGAGAAAACGACATTTTCATTCCTACTCTTTGCTTTGACGAAAGAACGGAAATTTACGGAGCCTGCGGACTCTGCGCGGTTGAGGTGGAAGGTAATCCTAAACTCTGCAAAGCCTGCGCGACGACGATCTCCGACGGCATGGTGGTCATGACCAATACGGAAAGAGTCATTGAGTCCAGAAAAACCAACCTGGAGCTGCTTATTTCCAACCACAACGGCGACTGTAAGGCGCCTTGTTCTCTGGCATGTCCTGCGGGAACAGACTGCCAGGGATACGTGGGTCTTATTGCCAACGGCGAATTTGAGAAAGCCCAGGAGCTGATCAAGGATCGCATTCCGCTGCCGGCATCCATCGGCAGAGTCTGTCCGCATCCTTGTGAAGACAAGTGCAGAAGAGGTCTTGTGGACGAACCGATCAGCATTGCCATGCTGAAACGTTTTGCCGGGGATTACGATATGATGGCAGATGAATCCTTCCTGCCGGAGATCGATGAGCCGACCGGCAAATCCGTGGCCATTATCGGCGGCGGCCCGATGGGTCTTTCCGCAGCATATTTTCTGCGGCAGAAGGGACACGAGGTGACCATTTTCGACGCCATGCCGAAACTGGGCGGTATGCTTCGCTATGGTATTCCGGAATACCGCCTGCCAAAGGAAGTGCTCGATGCAGAAATCGACATCATCGCCGCAATGGGCGTGGAAATGATCCCAAATACCAAGATCGGCGAAGATCTTTCCTTTGAGACCGTACAGAACGATTTTGACGCTGTACTTATCGCTATCGGCGCATGGGTGTCTACCGGCGTAGGCTGCCCGGGCGAAGACGCAGAGGGCGTTATCGGCGGTATTGATTTCCTGAGAAAGGTCGTCAGAAACGAACATATTGACTTCGGCGAAAGGGTTGCCATCGTCGGCGGCGGAAATACGGCTATGGACGCCTGCAGAACGGCGGTAAGACTGGGCGCTAAGGAAGTCTACAATATTTACAGAAGAACAAAGGACGAAATGCCTGCGGATCGTCTGGAAATCGAAGAAGCAGAGGAAGAAGGCGTAATTTTCAAGAATCTGACCAATCCTATGGAAATCGTCAAGGACGAAAACGGCCATGTGAAACAGGTCGTACTGCAGGTCATGCAGCTGGGCGAGCCGGATGAGTCCGGCAGACGCCGTCCGATTCCGGTAGAAGGCAAGACGGAGACCATCGATATCGATACCATGATCCTGGCCATCGGTCAGGCCGTTGACGCCAGTGCCTTCGATGTGGATAAGACCAGAAAGAACGCAGTCTGCTATGATCCGGAAACCTTTATGACCAGCATTCCGGGCGTATTTGCCGGCGGAGACTGCGGTAATGATAAGATCTCCATCGCGGTTGAAGCAATCGCTGACGCCAATAAGGCATCCGAGGTTATCGACGCTTATCTGAACGGAGAGGCGATCAGCTATGAAAAGCCTTTCTTTGTTGAGAGAGACGACGTTACGGAAAAGACCTTTGAAGACAGAGAGAGAATGTGCAGAGAAAAAGCGGATCAGCTTACTGCTGCTGAGAGAAAAGACAATTTCTCTGAGGTCGTTTACGACGGACTGACAGAAGATCAGGCTGTGGCAGAGGCTTCAAGATGTCTGGAATGCGGCTGCCATGATTATTATGAATGTAAGCTGATCGACTTTGCCAATGAATACGATGTTCATCCGGAGAGACTGGCCGGAGACAAAAACCTGACAGAGTTCGAGGATAATCATCCGTTTATTGTCAGAGATCCGAACAAGTGCATCCTCTGCGGCCTCTGCGTGAGAGTCTGCGACGAGGTCATGGGTGTAGGCGCTCTGGGTCTTGTTAAGAGAGGATTTGATACGGTTGTCAGACCGAATATGGGTAAGGCTCTTGCTGAATCCGGCTGCGAAAGCTGCGGTCAGTGCGTAAGCGTCTGCCCGGTAGGCGCTCTGCAGGAGAGACTGACGATTCAGAAGGAAGTACCTCTGGAAACAGAAGTTACAGAAACGACCTGCGCTTATTGCTCGGTAGGCTGCAGCCTGGATCTGGAATCCTACGGCGATATGCTGATCAAGGCAAATCCGGACAAGGAAGGCTATGTCAACGCCGGAATCTGCTGTGCAAAAGGTAAATGGGGATTCGACGCTTCCGTTCTTGAAGGCAAGGAAGTAGATCCGCTGATCAAAGACGGCGACGATTTCCGTGCTACTGACTATCACGAAGCTTTCGTTATGGCGGCAAAGAAGCTGGAAGCCGTGAAAGTAAGACATGGAAACGAAGCGATCGCTGTAGCGATTTCCGACCGGTATACCAATGAAGAAGCCTATACCATGAAGAAATTCGCACAGACTGTCGGCGCAAAGACGTTCTGTTTCAATGCCAGACACAATGCCCTCAGCGACGTATTGGGCTGCGATGCTTCCCCGAATACGATCGACGAGCTGCTTTCTACTGATGTGATCCTGACCTTCGGCTTCCTCAAGAACAGAAATGCAGTCATCTGGAACAAGATGAGACAGGCGGCAAAAGGCGGAGCCAAAGTAATTGCCATCAACACACCGGAAACGAAAACGGCTTTCGATTTTGCAGAGAAAGTAATTGAGACGGAAAACAGCACGGCATTCCTCAAGGGTATGGCCAAGGCTTTGATCGATATGGGCAAGACCAGTGATATCGAAGGCTTCGATGCGTTTGCCGCATCTGTAGCAGACGCAGAGGTTTGTGACGAGATCAAAGCTGCAGCGGAGGCTTATGCAGGCGCGAAGAAGGCGATGATCGTCTTCCAGCAGAATGTCGTTTCGGAAGAAGCGGCTGCATTACTGGCAGATATCGCACTGTTGTCCGGCCATATCGGAAAACCGAGAGACGGTATCCTGGAGGTAAAGGCAAAGAACAATTCGCAGGGACTTTCAGATCTGGGTATCCATGCCGGTGCAGAAGCGCTGGAAGGCGTTAAAGGACTGGTCATCTTCGGTGAGGATCCGAAGGATGCAGATCTTTCCGGCCTGGAATTCCTGATGGTTTCTGATATCTACATGACGGAGACAGCGAAAAAAGCAGATGTATTCATTCCGGGAACCGGGTTTGCCAGCACAGACGGAACGTTTACGAATACAGAAAGAAGACTGCTGCCGGTTGAAGCCGTGATCGACGAAGATGTCGTTTTCAGCAACTGGGAAATTGCAGCAGAGCTGGCTCACGTCTTTGAAGAAGAATTCGGATTCGAAGAGGAAAGCGATATTTCCACGGAAATGGACGACGTGCTGCCGCTGTACAAATATGCGGAGATCGGTGAAGTCCTGGGCGGTGTACTGACGCCTGTCGCACCGAAATTTGTTCCGGCAGCAGATGCGAAGCTGGTAGATGAACTGCCGTGCACAGATGCTCTGATGAATATGATGAGCGAGAGAATACCTGCGGCGGTATCCCCGACTGCGTAAATAGCAGTGAGGTAATACCCGCGGAGCACGCGGCCATCTGAATGAAGAAAATGGAGCTGTTGCAAAATAGATGAAAATCATCTATAGAGCAGCAGTTCCTTTTTTTGTGAAAAGAAGCGCCGTATCTGCTTTTTCGCCGTGCGGATGGAGAAGAATTTACATTCTGCCGACTATTGTAAAATGTTTGAATATAAGAACAATATCGAATTTATGAGGGCATGAACAACTTGATCGAAATATGTGGATAACTTCACTCTTGACAATCGATAAAAAGCGTGGGTGCATTGAAATATGAGGGATACATGGATTTAAGTTTTCCACATTGATACGTGGAGAAAATTGTATACGATTTGGAAATAACTGTGCATAATATGTGGAAATCTCAAAAAACAGACATTTGTAAGCTGTGGAAAACCTCAAAGGAAAGACGAGGGAATTTTACTTGAAATTAACATTTTTACTTTAATGTAAAAAACGTGAAAATTTTTTTACAGGCGGGCAAAAAGCAACATATATTTTTTCGATGAGAGAAAAAATATGTATTTTCATTTTTCAAAAAGTTTGTTATAATCTAAACAATTAAATTTTTCCTTGTTTATTTTCTTGCCATTTACTATTCAGAATGGAGAAATGGAGGTTTTACACAAGATGGAGAGACTGTACATGAATGCAAAGGACAGTGCGCAGCTGGCAGTCGAGGGTCTGTACCGGGATCTGGAACGAAGGATCGTTTCCAGTCCGGCGGGACAGTGTCCGGTAGACATGGCGTCTGCATTCCTTCGCATGTGTCACGCACAAAGTTGCGGTAAATGTGTTCCCTGCAGAGTAGGACTGGGACAGCTGCAGATTATGATCGAAGACATCCTTTCCATGGATGCAGATATAGATTTGCAGATCTTAAAAAAGCTGGAAAAAACAGCCAGAGTCATCAAGGTTTCTTCAGACTGCGCTATAGGCAGCGAGGCGGCAGCTATGGTTCTCCGGGGACTTGAAGGTTTTCGTGAAGATTATGAGTCTCATATTCTCAATCACTGCTGTGCAGATAATATCATCAGCCAGAGACAGTCTGTGCCGTGCAGGGGAGGATGTCCTGCGGGCGTTGATGTTCCGGGCTACATGGCGCTGGTTTATGCGGGACGATATGATGACGCCGTGAAGCTGATCCGCAAAGACAATCCGTTTCCGACGGTGTGCGCATTGATCTGCGAACATCCATGCGAAGAAAAGTGCAGAAGAAATATCATCGATAAGTCAGTAAATATCCGGGGAATCAAACGTTTTGCCATGGATAACTGTTCCGACAGCGTACCTGTGCCAAAACGCATGGACGATACCGGAAAACGCATTGCTGTCATCGGCGGCGGCCCGTCCGGACTTTCCGCAGCCTATTTTCTTTCCATCATGGGACATCAGGTTACGGTATTTGAGAAAAGAGCACAGCTGGGTGGTATGCTCCGCTATGGTATTCCGAATTACCGTCTGCCGAGAGAGAGACTGCAGTGGGATATTGATGCGATTCTGTCCACCGGTGTAGAGTACAAGACAAATTACGATATAAATTCGGAAGAGGCGATCAAGGAGATCCATGAGAACTATGACGCCATGTACATATCTATCGGCTCCCACAACCATCAGGTACTGGGTATTCCTGGGGAATACGCCAAGGGCGTCATCTCAGCGGTCGAGATGCTCAGGAGTATCGGTGACGATACCATGCCGGACTATTTTAACGGAAAAACCGTTGCCATCATCGGCGGCGGCAATGTGGCCATGGATGTCGCAAGAACCGCGAAACGTCTTGGCGCCAGCGAGGTCTGCATCGTCTACAGAAGACGGCAGGACGATATGACGGCACTGCCGGACGAGGTAAGCGGCGCTATTGCGGAGGGATGTCAGCTCTTCCAGCTGAAAGCGCCGTCGGAAATCATCGTGGATAAAAACGGCAACGTAAAGGGATTGTACGTGCAGCCGCAGATCGCCGGAGAAGCGGATGCCTCCGGACGTCCAAAACCGATGGATGCCGATCTGCCAAAGGAGAAGATCCGTTGTGATATTATCGTTTCAGCCATTGGACAGGCCACGGATCTGGAATTTTTTGAAAAATACGGCATACCGGTCTTCCGGGGAAATATCAAGACCGAAAAGAGCAATGTCGTAGACAGCGAGCAGGGGATCTATGCCGGAGGCGACTGCGTGACCGGTCCGTCCACGGTCATCAATGCCGTAGCTGCCGGCAAGGTGGCTGCCGCCAATATCGACAGTTATCTGGGCTACAATCATGAGATCACTTATGATGACATCGAGATTCCGGCACCGCTGAATGAGGATAAGAAAGCCAGAGGAAGAATTGAGCTGAAGGAACGTTACGCATCTGAGCGCGGAGGCGATTTCGGCGCCGTAGAGCTGCCGATGACCAGAGAAGAATCCCTGGCCGAATGCTCCAGGTGTCTGCGCTGTGATGTCTGTGGATTTGGATCATTTAGAGGAGGCAGGATAGAAAAATGGTAAATTTAACGATAGACGGTCAGAAAGTTGCGGTTCCGGCAGGAACGACGATATTAGATGCAGCGGCCAGAGTTGGCAGTACGATCCCGCATCTCTGCTATCTGCGCGGAATCAATGAAATTGCAGCCTGCAGAGTCTGTCTGGTGGAAAAAGTCGGCATGGAAAAGCTGATCACCGCCTGCAATACGGAAGTAGAAGAGGGGATGGAGATCCTGACCAACAGTCCGAGAGTTCGGGAAGTCAGACGTGTTAACGTAGAGCTGATCCTTTCCGATCACGACTGCAAATGTGTGCAGTGTGTAAAGAGCGGAAACTGTTCTCTGCAGAAGATCGCCAACGACCTGGGCATCATTGAACAGCCGTACCAGAATATTGCGGAGGTCAATCGCTGGAATACGGCGCTGCCGTTGATCCGGGAGGCTTCGAAATGTGTAAAATGTATGCGCTGCGTGCAGATCTGTGAAAAGATTCAGAGTCTGGGCGTGTGGGATATTACCGGTTCGGGTTACCGTGCTTCTGTGGGTATAGGAAGCAACAAAAAGATTACCGAGACAGACTGTGCACTCTGTGGACAGTGCATTACCCACTGTCCGGTAGGCGCATTGCGGGAAAGAGACGATATACAGGTACTGCGCGATGCGCTGGCGGATCCGGACAAAATCACCATGGTACAGATCGCGCCGGCCATTCGGACCGCCTGGGGTGAAGGAATCAATATTTCCCGGACAGAAGCGACTACAGGCAAGCTGGTCAGCGCTTTGCGCAGGGTCGGCTTTGATTATATCTTTGATACGACCTACACAGCGGATCTGACGATTATGGAAGAGGGAAGCGAATTTATCGAACGCTTTACCCACAGGGATGAGTACAGCTGGCCGATGTTTACCTCCTGCTGTCCGGGCTGGATCCGTTTTGTCAAGACCCAGTATCCGGAATTTGTGAAGAATCTGTCTACAGCCAAGTCGCCGCAGCAGATGTTCGGCGCCATGTCCAAGACCTTTATCGCGAAAAAGATGGGAATCGATCCGGAAAAAATCTTTTCCGTTTCCATCATGCCGTGCGTTTCCAAAAAGTACGAAAGAAGCGTGTCGCAGGTGGACGATGCAGGACATGGAAAGGATGTGGATCTGGTACTGACGACCAGAGAGCTCGACCGTCTGATCCGTGCGGATAATATTCAGCCTCACGATCTGAAGGAGGAAGATTTCGATCCGATTTTCGGCGAAGGATCCGGCGCAGGAGTGATTTTCGGAACCACGGGCGGCGTGATGGAAGCGGCGCTGCGGAGCGCATATTTTCTGATCACCGGCGAAAATCCGGAAGTGAACAGTTTTAAGAGCGTCAGAGGTATGGAAGGCTGGAAGGAAGCAACCTTTGAAATCAAAGGCTTGAAGGTCAGAGTGGCAGTTGCCAGCGGTCTGGGCAATACGAGAAAACTGATGGAGGCCATTAAGAGCGGAAAGGTACATTATGACTTTGTTGAGATTATGGCCTGTCCGGGAGGCTGCGTAGGCGGCGGCGGTCAGCCGATGAAAGACGGCTACGAACATGCCGCTAAGAGAGGCGAGATCCTTTATGGACTGGATCAGTTTGCTGATCTGCGTTTTTCGCATGAGAACCAGGCCGTTCAGATGACTTATGACGAATACCTGGAAAAGCCGAATTCTCATCTTGCTCATGAGCTTCTGCACACGGATCTGGAAAGCTGGGATCTGGATATGAATATCTGATCCTGACAGGAAAGAAATTTTTAAATGATTAAATAAAAAACAGAGCTGTTTCCGATCGGAAAGATACCGTACGGGTTTTTCAGCTCTGTTTTTGCTATGCTTTTTCTCTTGTGGCGCGCAGAAGTTCGATGGCGCTTTTCCTCGTGGTTTCCGTAATGTTGTCACCGCCAAGGAGTCTGGCGATTTCGTCGACGGTTTCGCTCTCGGAAAGCCGTTGGACGGAGGTAAAGGTACTTTCTGCGCCTTCTTCTTTGAAGATCCGGTAATGGGTGTCTCCGGCGGCAGCGATCTGCGGCAGGTGCGTGATGCAGATGATCTGATGCGCCTCTGCGATCTGGTGCAGTTTGCGTCCCACGACACTGGCAGTGATACCGCTGATACCGGCATCAATTTCGTCGAAGATCATTGTCGGGATACCATCATAGGTGCCGGTGATATTTTTGATGGCCAGCATGATACGGGAAATTTCTCCGCCGGAAGCGATCCTGGCCAGTGGTTTCAATGGCTCTCCCTTGTTGGCCGACAACATGATTTCTACCGCATCAAAACCGTCAGAGCCAATAGCGTCATTTCGTTCAACATTGATGACCAGTCTGGCGCTGCTGAAATTCAAATCGTTCAGTTCCTGCTGTATGGCTTCTGCCAGTATGGCTGCGCTTTTTTTTCTGGCGGCAGAAAGCGCTTCTGCGCGGCGAACCAGAAGCGCCTCGGCTTCTGCTGTCTCTTTCTGCAGCTGCGCTTTGATTTCGTCGTAGTTTTCGATCTGGTTCAGTTCCCCGGAAATCCTGTCATAATAAGCGAGAATCTCTTCAATGGAAGAACCGTATTTTTTCTTCAGATTATCGATCAGATCGAGGCGGGCAATCGCTCCATCCAGTTCCTCCGGCGCAAAGGTGATCTGTTCGCGGAGATTTCGCAGGGAAGAAGAGAGATCTTCCAGACGATAGTAAATATCGGCAAATTCTTCCGTCAGGTTCTGGAGCTCGGCAGAATAGCCGCTGACTGTCTGTAAGGCGTGAAGTCCTGTGCCCAGAGCGTTGAGCGCGCCTGTATCGCCTTCGTTGAGCAGATCATAGGCCGTTTCAATTCCGGCGAATATCTTTTCGCTGTTTTGCAGCAGGCTGATTCGCTGCGAAAGCTCTTCGTCCTCGCCGGGTCTGAGTGCCGCCTTGTGAATCTCGGTCTGTTCATAGCGGTAAAAATCCAGTTTTCTGCGATTGTCCGATTCTTGATCCAACAATCTGACGAGTTTGCTTTTTGCGTTCTGGTATGCGGCATAGGCTTCATCGAAGTCCCTGCGCAGCGGAGATATGATCTCCGGCTGGAAGCTGTCCACAAGCCGGATATGATTTTCCGGATTGAGCAGAGATTGGTTATCGTACTGTCCGTGAATGTCGGCCAGCCGGCGGCAGGTTTCGTTGAGCTCACTGAGGGTAGATAAACGGCCGTTGAGACGGCAGAGGTTTTTCCCTGTGGCGGATATTTCCCTGGTAATGACGATCTCTTCACCGTCAAGCTCGCCGGCCAGTTCGATTACGGCTCTGTCTGCACCGTGACGGACATAGGAGGAATCCGCCCGGCTGCCGAGAGCAAGACTGATGGCCTCGATCACGACGGATTTTCCGCTTCCGGTCTCACCGGTGATAATATTTAATCCTTCTTCGAAGTCGGCCTCGGTGCTTTCGATCACGGCAAAGTTACGTATGCTGATGTGATTTATCATTGTCCTTTTGACCTCATGATCAGCATATCGTTGAATATAGAGAGGATTTCTTCTACGTTTTCTTCTTTGTCGACGACCAGCAGCAGGGTATTGTCTCCGGCTACAGAGCCTACGACATGCGGCAGATCGATGCAGTCGACGGCTTCGCCGGCGGCAGGACCGCATCCGGACAGGGTCTTGATGACGATGAGGTTCTGTGCAGAGGCAAAGGAGGTGATGGTTTCCCGAAAGATCTTGACGAACCGTTCGGAGATTGGCGCGTCCTGCCGGGCGCTGACCGCATATTTATACTTTCCGGAAGAAGAAAGTACTTTGATCAGCTGCAGCTCCTTGATGTCTCTGGAGATGGTCGCCTGTGTGACCTCGAAGCCTTCCTTTTTGAGCATAGCGGCCAGTTTGTCCTGGGTTTCGATTTCGTTACTGGAGATCAGTTCCAATATTTTGTTTTGTCTCGAATATCGCATACGTATCGCCTTCTTTCTTTGAGATTGCATGGTGGTATGCAGGAAATAGCCGCATATTTATGCAGAAAGAACTGCAGCGTCAGCATATGGGCTGATTCCTGTTTTTACTTGAAAACACAGCAATCGGATGACTGTGGAAAAAACCGTCCATATTGCCGCATTGTAAAATCATGCATATATTATACCATGTCGTGTACGGAAAATAAAGCAGATTTCCTCACGGCCGCCAAGTTCGCCGCGGTTTGCAGAAATGCAGAAGGTATAGAAAAGAGAAAAAGTTCGTGGTATAATATCTCCGGTGATTTGCTGATCGGTCTTGAGCCTGACGGCAAAGGCGGAGAAGCAGAAGGGAGAAAGGGAAGCGTATGCGAATTTTGGGAATTGATCCGGGATATGCGATTCTGGGATGGGGGATCCTCGATATGAAGGGCAATCATTTTTCGGTAGTGGACTATGGAGCGGTCACTACCGACGCCAAGGCGGATATGCCGATGCGGCTGCTGCATCTGTATACAGAACTGACGGCCATAATCGAAAAATACAGACCGGAAGCAGCGGCCATCGAGGAGCTTTTTTTCAACAACAATGCGAAGACTGCGATTCTGGTCGGCGAGGCCAGAGGTGTGGCGGTGCTGGCCTGTGTAAACGGAGGCCTGGAGATCAATGAATATACACCGCTGCAGATCAAACAGGCATTGGTGGGTTACGGCAGAGCAGATAAAAAGCAGGTACAGGCCATGGTAAAGGCGGTGCTGAATCTGAAGGAAGTTCCCAAGCCTGATGATACGGCTGATGCCGTGGCGGCGGCTATCTGTCACGGTCATTCTGCCGGAAACCGGGTCAGAAGCTTTATGAGCCGCGGCAGCAGATAATGCCCTGGCGGCAAGAAGAATAAAGGTACTGGTAATAAGATGCCGGCAGCGAAGCGCCGGTAAGGAGATAAATAAACAATACGGGAGAGAGAAGCATGATCAGAACCATTAGGGGTACGTTTCACCCTGATGTTAACGGGCTGGTAATCATTGAGACCTCGTCCGGCATAGGATTTGAAATCAATATTCCGGCCAATTCGCGGCTGTATAAACATGTAGAAGGGCAGGAGGTAAAGGTGTATACGTCTATGATCGTCCGCGAGGATGACATCAGCCTTTACGGGTTTCCTGACAGGGAAAGCCTGGAACTCTTTGAACTTCTGATTACGGTAAACGGGATCGGCGCCAAAGCCGGCATGGCTATCATGAGTGCGCTGCCGCCATCCGAGCTGAAGCGGGCGGTGGCTATGGGCGACAGCAAGGCGATCTCCGCAGCAAACGGCGTAGGAAAGAAGACGGCGGAGAGAGTCATCCTGGAATTAAAGGACAAGGTCGGCTATTTTGCTGAGGAAGTATCTGCAGACGGCGAAGAATTCTATGTACCGGTCAGCGATGAGCGCAGCGAAGCCGTGGCCGGCCTTATGGCGCTGGGCTACACGAAAAACGAAGCTGCGGCAGCTGTAGGCAAGATCAGAGAAGATGGTCTGAGCTGCGAGGAATATATCAAGCAGGCGCTGGAAAATCTGTTTTAAGGAAAAAACACTGGCGGCAGCTGATGCGGCCGGCGTGTTTTCATAAAAGAGAAGGAGAAAAATGGAAGAAAGAATCACACAGTCCAGCGCAGCCCCTTTTGAAGAAAAGCAGGAGACGTCTTTGCGGCCGCAGAGACTGGACGACTTTATCGGGCAGCGATCCGTGAAAGAAAATCTGAAGATCTTTATCGAGGCGGCCAAGCTTCGCGGAGAACCCCTCGATCATGTGTTGTTTTACGGTCCGCCGGGACTGGGCAAGACGACTTTGGCTGGAATCATTGCCAATGAACTGGGTGTGGATATCAAGATCACCTCAGGACCTGCCATAGAACGGGCAGGCGATCTGGCTGCCATTCTGACGAATCTCAATGATAACGACGTTTTGTTTATCGACGAGATCCACCGGCTGAACCGTTCCGTAGAGGAGGTGCTGTATTCGGCGATGGAGGATTTTGCGCTGGATATCATCATCGGCAAGGGACCGTCGGCAAGGTCGATACGGCTGGATATCGCAAAGTTTACGCTGATTGGCGCGACGACCAGGGCGGGAAGCCTTTCCGCACCGCTTAGAGACCGTTTCGGCGTCATCAGCAAATTTGAGCTTTATGAGCCGGAAGAACTGGCGCAGGTAATTCGCCGGTCGGCAGGACTTTTACATATCGAGGCGGACGAAACATCCCTGATGGAGATGGCGCGGTGCTCCAGGGGCACGCCGAGAGTGGCTAACCGCTTGCTGAAACGGATCCGGGACTTTTCCCAGGTCAAAGGAAACGGTGTGATCAATGCCGATATTACCCGAGCGGGACTGAAAGCACTGGGAGTAGACAGTCTGGGTCTGGAACGGCTGGATCGGGAGATCCTGATGACGATCATCGAACGTTTTGGCGGCGGACCTGTGGGAATCGACACGATCGCCGCATCCATCGGTGAAGAGAGAGTAACGATAGAAGACGCCTACGAGCCGTATCTGATCCAGTCCGGACTGCTTTACCGGACGCAAAAGGGAAGAATGGTTTCCATGGAGGGATATCACCATATGGGTCTGGAATATCCGGGAGAGAGCACGTCTAAAGAAAACGCAGAGGAAGAGGAAAACGAAGAGCAGCAGCAGATCAGGCTGTGAGGCGGAAGCTTTCTTCAGGAACGGAGGAAAAGGAGAATGAAATTAGAAGAATTTGATTATCATCTGCCGCAGGAGCTGATTGCCCAGAAGCCTTCGGAAAAGAGAGATCAGTGCCGCCTGATGGTGGTTGACCGAAAAAATCATACGGTCGATCATAAACATTTTTGCGATATATTGGACTATCTTGATCCGTCGGACTGTCTGGTGATGAACAATTCCAAAGTTCTGCCAGCCAGACTTTTCGGCGAGAAGGCGGCGACCGGCGCCAGGGTGGAATTTTTACTGACCAGGCATCTGGAAGGAGATTGCTGGGAAACCATGGTCAGACCGGGAAAAAGATTGAAACCCGGTGATTCCGTGGTGTTTGGCGATAATTTCTGTGCGGATATTCTGGACTACGGCGAAGACGGAACACGGATCGTCCGTTTTCGCTATGAGGGCATTTTCATGGAGCGCCTGGAGGAACTTGGGAAGATGCCTCTGCCGCCGTATATTGAGCGGGAGAGCACAGCCGAGGACAGAGAAATGTACCAGACCGTCTATTGCAGAGAGGAGGGATCAGTTGCCGCTCCCACGGCGGGTCTGCATTTTACGGAGGAGCTTCTGGACAAGGCGGAAAAAAAGGGCATCCGGCTTGCCTATGTGACGCTGCATGTGGGAATCGGTACTTTCCGTCCGGTGAAATGTGAGAATATTGAAGATCATCACATGCATTTTGAAGAGTATTACATCAGTGAGGAGACCGCGAAGACAATCAACGATACGATTCGAAGCGGCGGACGCATCGTTTCTGTGGGCACCACCTCGACCAGAACTCTGGAAAGCGCAGCCTATGCCGATGCAGAGTCCGGGAAAAATCTGGTTCGTCCGGGCAGCGGCAGAACGGATATCTTTATCTATCCCGGCTACACCTTCAAGATCATCGATGCGTTGATTACGAATTTCCATCTGCCCAAATCTACTCTGATGATGCTGATCTCGGCTTTTTATGACCGGGAACATATTCTGGCTGCTTACGAAGAGGCTGTTGCGGAGCGGTACCGTTTTTTCAGTTACGGGGATGCGATGCTGATTACAGGGGAAAAGGACAGTCGATGAGAGACTGGCGTTTTCTGCCTGCAGAGCCGTGTCTTTTCCTGCCGTTTGCCTCTGCTTGCCTTTTGACAGCCGATTTGATACAATAACGGATATCCGTAGTTCTTGAGTTTACGAAGCAGAAAGGCGGTTTACATAAATGGAAGACGCACAAAAATTTGCTTTATTTGAGAGAACGCCTGTACCGCAAGCCGTAATGAAGCTTGCGGTTCCTACTGTTTTAAGTTCTCTGGTGATGGTGCTTTACAATCTGGCTGATACGTATTTTGTCGGTATACTTAACGATCCCGTGCAGAATGCTGCCGTAGCCCTGGCAGCTCCGGTGCTGCTGGCCTTTAACGCGGTAAACAATCTTTTCGGGGTAGGCACCTCCAGCATGATGAGCAGAGCGCTGGGAAGAAAAGATTTTACCATGGTATACCGCTGCTCGGCGTTCGGTTTTTACTGCACGGTCTTTGCCGGCATTCTTTTTTCGCTGGGATGCACCCTGTTCAACGAGCCGCTGCTGGCTCTTCTGGGGGCGGAACCGGATACCTGGCAGGCTACCGATGCGTATATGCGATGGACTGTATACGCCGGTGCGACTCCGGCCATTCTGAATGTGGTCATGGCCTATCTGGTGCGAGCTGAGGGAGCTGCCATGCACGCCAGCATCGGCACCATGAGCGGCTGCTTTTTAAATATTCTGCTGGATCCGTTTTTTATCCTGCCATGGGGACTGGATATGGGAGCAGAGGGCGCGGGACTGGCGACCTTTCTTTCTAACTGTGCAGCCTGTCTTTACTTTTTTATCCTGCTGTTTGTAAAGCGGGGACATACCTATGTCTGCATCAGACCATCCATGATTCGTTTCCAAAAGAACATTATCTTCGGCATATGCGGGGTCGGTATTCCCGCATCAATTCAAAATCTGCTCAATGTGACGGGAATGACCATCCTCAATAATTTTACGGCGGCTTACGGAGCGACAGCCGTAGCAGCCATGGGTATCGCGCAGAAAATCAATATGGTGCCGATGAATATCGCTCTGGGCATGTCGCAGGGCGTCATGCCGCTTCTCAGCTACAATTATTCCAGCGGCAACGTGGATCGGATGAAGCATACGCTGACCTTTACGATGAAGATCGCCGTGACCTTTCTTGTGGTCGTGGCGGCGGCATACTATCTGTTTTCGGCGGATCTGATCCGCATTTTCATGCACGATGCAGAGATCGTCGGCTACGGTTCGGCTTTCCTGCGGGGATTCTGTCTGGGGTTGCCGTTCCTCTGCATTGATTTTATTGCTGTTGGCGTATTTCAGGCTTCCGGAATGGGAAGACATGCGCTGATCTTTGCACTGCTGCGTAAAGTGGCGCTGGAAATTCCGGCGCTGCTGATTTTGAACCGGCTGTTTCCGCTGTATGGACTGGCTTACGCGCAGCTTTTCGCGGAGGTCATCCTGGCGTCTGTGGCGGTAATGGTGCTGCTGAAGCTGTTCCGCCGGCTTTACGAAGAGAAACATGACAGGGAAAAACGACTCAACGGTAAACAGGAAGATCCTGCGGCAGAAGGGCAGGATCCGCGCAGGTAAAGCAGGTAAAACGGAAAGAAAAAACGAAAGGAAAAAATCCTGAACTTGTCCTGGCCGCGGCACAGTTTTGCTGTACTGCGCCGGATAGGGCTACAGGCAGGGACAGGCAAAGAATAGAAGAAAGGTAGATTATGAAACACGCAGTTACATATGAGTTGTTGAAAAAAGATGAGCGAACCAAGGCACGCCGCGGGGTGCTGCACACGCCGCACGGGGATATTCAGACGCCGGTATTTATGCCGGTGGGAACACAGGCGGCGGTAAAGGCTATGCGCCCTGAACAGGTAGAGGAAATGGGGGCGGGCATTATCCTGTCCAATACATACCATCTCTATCTGCGTCCCGGACATGAGATTATCCGCCAGGCCGGAGGTCTGCACAAATTCATGAACTGGAACCGGGCGATTCTCACAGACAGCGGTGGCTTTCAGGTCTTCTCTCTGGGAAAGCTGCGGAAGATTACCGAAGAAGGGGTAAAGTTTCAGAGTCACATTGACGGCTCCCGGCATCTGCTGACGCCGGAGAAGGCTATAGAGATTCAAAATGCGCTGGGTTCGGATATCATGATGGCGTTTGACGAGTGCGCTCCATATCCGGCTGACCGGCGCTATGTCAGGGATTCTCTGCAGAGAACCAGCAGATGGCTGCGCCGATGCAAGGAGGCGCACCATGACTGGGAGAAGCAGTCTCTGTTCGGTATCATGCAGGGCGGCATGTACAAGGATCTGCGCCGGGAGAGTGCGGAGGAGATCGTGGAGATGGATCTGCCGGGCTATGCGATCGGCGGCCTTTCTGTAGGAGAACCCAAGGAGCTGATGCTGGATATCCTGGATGACTGTGTAGATTTTCTGCCGGCGGACAAGGCCCGGTATCTGATGGGCGTCGGCAGTCCGGACTACCTGTTTGAAGGGGTGGAACGGGGAATCGATATGTTCGACTGTGTTCTGCCGACACGCATTGCCAGACACGGACTGGCCATGACCAGTCATGGCAGGGTAAATATCAAAAATGCCCAGTACGAACGCGATTTTTCGCCTCTGGATCCAGAGTGCCAGTGCTATACCTGCAGAAACTATTCCCGGGCTTATCTGCGTCATCTGTTCAAGGCGGATGAGATGCTTTCACATATGCTGCTGTCCAATCATAATCTGCATTTTCTGCTGCACATGATGGCGAATATCCGCACGGCTATAGAAGAGGATCGGTTTTTGGAATATAAAAAGGAGTTTTATGATAAATATGGAAGATTTTAAGCTCTGTCCACATACGGAATATTGCGGCGGCTGCCTGTATCAGGGCGTTCCCTACGAAGAACAGCTGCGGATCAAGGAGGAAGAAGTGCACCGCCTCTTTGCGGAAAAGGGCATTGAACCGGAACGGTTCGATGCGATTGAGGGCTGTCCGCCGGATTTTCGCTATCGCTACCGCAACAAGATGGAATACACCTTTGGCGATCTGGTCAAAGACGGACCAATGTGTCTGGGGATGCATAAGAAGAAAAATTTTATGTCTATTGTTACGGTGGATCAGTGCCAGCTGGTGGACGAAGATTTTAACCGGATCTTACGTTTTGCGCTGGATTTTGCCACGGAACGAAGCTATTCTCATTATCACAAGAAGACCCACAGGGGGCTTTTGCGCAATCTGATCGTACGTAAAGGCGTCCGTACCGGCGAGCTTCTGGTCAATATCGTGACTTCCGGGGAGGACGGCTTCGACGAAGAGGCTTTTACGGACGGTCTTTTGGCTCTGGAACTGGAAAATCGGATCGTGGGCATCCTGCGGACGTTTAACGATAATCTTGCCGACAAGGTGACCTGTGAGGAGCTGAAAATCCTCTGGGGAAGGGACTATTATATGGAGGAGGTTCTTGGTCTGCGTTTTAAGGTCAGCGCCTTTTCTTTCTTTCAGACCAATGTGGAGGCGGTGGAACGGCTGTACAGCGAGGCTGTCGCTCTGATCGACGATGTGGACGGCAGAACGGTGTTCGATCTCTACTGTGGTACGGGAACCATTAGTCAGGTTCTGGCTCTGCGGGCGAAGGAGGTCTTCGGCGTAGAGATCGTAGAAGAAGCGGTGCAGGCAGCGGAAAACAACGCGCAGCTCAACGGCCTTTCTAACTGCCATTTCCTTTGTGGTGATGTGTTTGCGGTGCTGGATGGGCGAAAGGAACGGCCGGAGGTGATCGTGGTAGATCCGCCGCGGGTGGGCATGAGCCTGAATGCGGTGGAAAAGATCATGAGCTACGGCGTGCCGCAAATCGTCTATATTTCCTGCAATCCCAAGACGCTGGCGGTGAATCTGCAGCAATTTGCCTATGGCGGGTATCGGACGGTATATGCAAAGCCGTTTGATAATTTTCCGGGGACAAGACATGTGGAGACGGTTGTTCTCTTAGGTAGGGAATTAGAAAAAAGCAGCGAACATGTCTACTTGGATTATGAGCCTTCGAAAGAAATTGATCTGCCCGGCGGAGCGACCTATTCCGAG
>CALXJA010000056.1 GCA_944388465.1 uncultured Emergencia sp. | reverse complement strand
ATCGTGAAAAGCGATCAGTCTGTCGTCCTCATAGGCGATATTGGACGGAATCTCATGACCGGCAATTCCGCAGAATACACAATCAGCCATTTACAATCTCTCCTTTCATTCCATCTTTATATTCATGCAAGAGTTTTACCTCGCAGAATTGATTCAGCAGCGCTTTCGCTCCGCTGACATAAACCTTGATATAGTTATCCGTATAGCCGGTAAGCCAGCCGTCCGTTTCCTCTTCCAGCAAAGTCCGGCGCACGGCTCCCTGACAGCGGCCGTAAAAGCGGCTTGCCGTTTCAGCAGCCTTGTCCAGCATCAGCCGGCTTCTGCGGTTCTTTTCTTCGTCGGAAATCTGTCCGTCCATTTCCGCCGCCGGCGTACCCTTTCGCCGGGAATACTTGAAAATGTGCATCCGGCAGAATCCCGCCTGTTCGGCAAGGCGCAGACTATCTGCAAAATCCTCATCCGTTTCTCCCGGAAAACCGACGATCACATCCGTAGTCACACCGTAAAGCGGGTCAGATTCCCGCAGAGCATCGACGATCTCCAAATATCCTGACCGGTCATATCTGCGGTTCATGCGGGCGAGAATCCGGTCACTTCCGCTCTGCACAGACAGGTGCAGATGCGGACACAATTTTTCGTAAACCAGCAGCCTTCTGACGTAATCGGCGTTGATCACTGTCGGCTCCAAAGAGCTGAGCCGTATGCGAAAATCCCCCGGCAGGGCGTTGAGCCGGGCAATCAGCGGTTCGATCCCGTCGTAGCCCAGATCCCGGCCATAGAGAGCCGTATTGATACCCGTCAGGATCAGCTCTCTGAATCCGCGGCGGAGAAGCCTGCGGGCTTCTTCCTCGATCCCCTCCGGCCTGCGGCTCCTGACCTTTCCCCGGGCATAAGGGATAATACAGTAAGCACAGAAACGATCGCAGCCTTCTTCGATCTTTATATAGGCTCTGGTTCTGGACTCCATTGAAGTGATCATTCCCGACGAACGGTAATGCTCCAGCGCCTCATAGGGAAGAACGTGGTACTGCTTCTGCCTGCTTCGGCAAAACTCCGCAATATAGCCGGGCAGATTCTGTTTCTCGTCGGTTCCGGCTACGATATCCACGCCCTCGATGCTGCGGACCTCTTCGGGACTGACCTGTGCATAGCAGCCTGTCACCGCCACTACCGCATCAGGATTAAGCCTCTTCATCTTGCGGATGTACTGCCTGGACTTGCGATCCGCCAAATGGGTCACCGTACAGGTATTGATCACATAAACGTCCGCGAAGGCATCATCCGGAACGATCTCGCCGCCTTCTGCTGTAAACTGCTCCTTCATGGCTTCTGTCTCGTACTGGTTGACTTTGCAGCCTAATGTATGAAACGCTATCTTCATCTGTATCCTTTCCATCCGCCGCTGCCCTTCGTCACATGGACGCGGCAGTATTTTTCTTTTATCAGTATACTCGAAAATCCATCGGATCACAACAGCAAAACGATAAAGGCCGGCGGCGGAGTTCCCGGTCAGCCGGAAAAGACCTTCCCGCTGCTTCGTCCTTTCTTGCCGCGCATCCCGTCCTTTCGCCTTTTCCCTTTCGCCCTTTCCCCGCGTCTTTCCGGTACAAAGCCGCGCATAAAGCCGCCGCTGCCCCCGTATACTGTGAAGAAAGGATCGGTTATCGACTATGGCAAAAAAATTTCTTTCGGTCTTCCTGCTATGCTGTCTGCTGTGCGCCTCCATCGCCCAGAGCGGTTCGGCCATTCTTCCTGTCGCCACAGACGCCGGCGGAAAGGACTACATCCGCTGGGTAGACTTCGACGTCACCTATCAGGCGCTGGAAGACGCGATGAACACAGATATCGAAACTTACGAACAGGATCTGCACGTCAGCTGGGTCGACATCCTGGCCTATCTGGCCGCAAAATACGGCGGCGATTTTTCCGCCTACCGTTTTTCCGATATGGAATCACTGGTAGAGGCGCTGAACAGCGGCAGCTCCATGGAAGATCTGACCGCGCAAATGAAAAGCTACGATTATTATCATCAGGCCTATACTGCCGTTATCGGCAATTTCCTCGGGCTGCGTGAAGACGGCAGCTATGGTCTGACCGTCTATTCCCCTCTGGCACCGGGCTATGGCTATACCGAAAGCGATGACTTTGGCAACGGCCGCAGCTACGGCTTTGCCAGAAAGCATCTGGGGCACGATATGTTCTGCTCCGTAGGCACGCCGGTCACCGCCGTGGAAAGCGGCGTAGTAGAAGCCCTGGGCTGGAACCAGTACGGCGGCTGGCGCATCGGCATCAGAAGCCTGGATGGATTTCGCTATTACTATTATGCTCACCTGCGAAAAGATGCGCCCTATGCCGAAGATCTGCAGGAAGGCGACAGGGTAAAAGCCGGTCAGATCATCGGCTATTCCGGTCAAACCGGCTACAGCCTTAAAGAAAACGTCAACAATATCAACGTGCCCCATCTTCACTTCGGTATGCAGCTGATCTTCGACGAATCCCAGAAGGAATGCAATTCCGAGATCTGGATCGATACATACGCTCTGGTTCGCCTCTTTTCCGCGCACCAGAGAACCGCCGGCGGTACAGAGACCGCGGCAAAAACAGCAGCAGCAAAAACGGAAGCCGCAGAAGATACAGAGAAAGGCGACGGAGGTATCGCCGTCCCCATACTGATGTATCATGCCCTGACCCGCCGCGAGTCGAGGGTCAACGATTACACCATTCCCGTCTCTCTCTTTGAAAGCGATGTCAGGTATCTGAAGGAACACGGCTATACCGCGATAACCATGACGGAACTCATTGACTACGTCTACGGCGAAAAACAGGCCAGCCTGCCGGAAAAACCCGTCATCCTCACCTTCGACGACGGATTCTGCAACAACTATAATTATGCGTCGCCTATACTGGAAAAATACGGCATGAAGGCGGTAATCTCCGTAATCGGCAAGCCCTCTGAGGAGACCTCGGCTGCCGAGTACCGGGCGGAGGAATTCTGCAGTCTGACATGGGAACAGATCAGAGAAATGGCCGAAAGCGGTCTGTGGGAAATTCAGAACCATACCTGGGATTTCCACGATATCAAAAATGGCCGCCGGGGCGCCAGCAGAAAGAACGGTGAAACAGAGGCCGAATACGAAGCTTTACTTTCCGCAGATCTGCAGAAGCTGCAGGTCAGGCTAAAGTCTCTAACCGGTACGGCGCCCAACACCTTCACCTGGCCTTTTGGCGCCTATACGGAAGAATGTCGTCCATTGCTGAAAGCACTGGGTTTTAAAGCGACGCTGAGCTGCAATGGCGGCGTCAACAGAATCAAAAAAGGAGATACGGAAAGCCTGTACCTCCTGAAACGGAATCTTCGCGATCCAGAATCGCCTATTATCGATCTGCTGCAATAAGCGCAATATGCGCAATATGCGCGGCAGATGCGCCTTTACAGTTCCAGCTCATACATAAGCATCGCCAGAGCTGCCATACCCGCGGTTTCCGTCCGCAGCACGGTCTTTCCCAGACTTACGCTTACGGCGCCGGCACGAATGAACGCCTCTGCTTCCCGCGCAGAAAATCCCCCTTCCGGTCCGATGATCACCGCCACCGTCCGGGGTCTCTCTGTCAGCTCCCGCAGACAGTCTTTGAGGGTTCGGCTCTGTTCGTTTTCGTAGGGGAGCAGCACCAGATCATACTCCTGCAGACGTTTCAAAAGCCCGTCTTCTGCAAGGGGCGTTTCGATCTGCGGAACCAGACCCCGCCGGCACTGCTTAACCGCTTCGTCACTGATCTTCTGCCAGCGATCCAGTTTTTTGCGGAAATTCCCCTTATCAACGACCACGGTTCTCTCCAGAAACACCGGAACGATGGCATGAACACCCAGCTCTACGCATTTCTGGATGATGTTTTCCATTTTTCCTGCCTTCGGAATACCCTGAAAGAGGGTGACCAGAAGCGCCGGTTCCCGGGCAAATGCCTGCTTGTCCACGATCCGCAAAAGCACTTCTGTCTCTGCGATCTCTTCAATTTCTGCTGTATACTCCCAACAGGCGGAATCGGAGACCTCTACCGTATCCCCTTTCCCCAGGCGCAGTACCTTTGTCAGATGACGGATATCGCCTTTGTCGGTAATGGTGATATATCGATCGCCCACATGGGCGCTGTCTGTGAAAAGCTTCATATCCATCCTCCAAAGATGCGTGAAAACGCATCGAAGTAAACCAGCGCAAAGGTAAACACGATGATAAACGGCAGCGCCATCAGCTTCTGATATTTACCCGGCGCAAGTAAAATATACAGGACGACGGCAAAAGCGATGTCCAGCAGCAGAGACACCGAACGGCTGTGATAGATCGGATACCCCTCTGCCAGCAGCAGAGATATCGGTACGGCGCAGCACAGCGCCCCCAGCCATTCCCGATCCTGGCTGTGCCAGACAAGAAAACCGATCAGCGCGCCGATAACCGCAAAAATCAGCCAATAGGCCAGATGCTTTAGCGAAACCGTCTCTCCCAGCAATACGCAGTGGAGATAGTAAGCGCCGATGACGCCGGCAAAAAAGATAAAGACGTGTACGGCTGCACGGGAAGCACCGGGCGAATATACGCTGAGCAGCGATGAAACAAAAACCCAGATACCGATATTGACGATCACCGCATGGGGTATTCCCGTGGTGAGGTCTCTGGCCAGCCAGCCCATGAGCAATCCCAGAACCAGAGAAAACAGAATGAATATGATGTCGTTTTTCCTCTTTGTATTTCCCCTTTTCAATGATCAGCCTCCTGTTTCCATCTTCTGCCGCTGCTCCCTGACCGACGCGCATATGGCGCACCATTCCCCGTCCGTTTTGATCTCGTCGATAGAATAGCCCTTTTCCTGCAAAACGCGGCAGACCTGCGCCTGCTTTTCCGTGAGGATACCCGAGGAAATGAATTTGCCGCCTTTTTTCAGATGCTTTGCCGCATCGCCGGCCAGCATCATCACCAGATCGGCCATCAGGTTGGCTACGATAATGTCGGCTTCATAAGAAAGCCCCCGGGTAAGATCGCCATACTGCGCCCGGGCAATGTGACCGACGCCGTTGAGACGGATATTTTCCTCTGCCACCTCTACCGCCGTCTGGTCGATATCGATGCCCAGCGCCTCTTCTGCTCCGAGCACTGCGGCGGCAATCGAAAGAATACCGCTTCCGCAGCCTACATCCAAGACATGATCCTGCGGCTCCATATAGCTTTCCAGCATTTTCACACACAGGGACGTCGTCTCGTGGGTTCCTGTACCGAACGCCATTCCCGGATCGATCTCGATAACCTTGAACCCGTCTCTGTTCTCATACGGCTCCCAGCTCGGCTTGACCACAATATGCGCGGATATCTGCGCAGGCTTAAAAAATTCCTTCCATTTGTCTTTCCAGCCGGCATCGTTTTCTATCCGATAGCCGACCTCCAGTGTTCCCAGATCCGCATCCTCACCGAAGGCTCCCGCCTCTGCCTGCGCCTTCAGCTCGCGCATGGCCGACCTGACCTCCTCGGCTCGTTTACGGTTTTCCTCTGTGTCTTCAAAATAAACGGTTACCCGAGGCGTCTCCTTCATCAGCTCCAGTACCGAATCATCTATGTAATCCCAGTCGTACGTCTGTTTTTTGTCCATCAGCTCTTCGATATCATGCGGATCCTCTACCACCGTATCCGTGATGCCGATATTCAGCAGGGCGGCGACCACAGCCTCCACGCCGTATTCTGACGTATCGATGCGTATTTCAATATAATTCATCTCTTCCTCCTGTCTTGCTAACCTATATTACCGCAATCCCCTTTCCCGTGCAAGGAAAAAAGCAAAGAAAATCAAAAGATATCCCGGTACTCATTCAGGTCGACGGCTTCCCCGCGGCGGCGCTTCTCCACGCCCGCAAGAATCCGCGGAAAGGTTTTCTTGGTGATCGGATAGCGGCTGATCACCAGCGCAACCAGAATCATTCCCAGACCAGGCAGGAAGGAAAAGCTGTTGCTGACCCAGAACAAGGCCGATTCACTCTGTGCTGCAGCAGCGTCACTGAAGCCCGCCTGTTCCAGGATCAGACCCAGAAGCTGCACCCCGACCGCCGTGGAAAGGGATTCCGACAGCGCCTGCAGAGAGATCACCTGACCCGAGTGCTTTTCTCCGGAATAAAGCTCCTCTGCCTCACAGACATCATAGATCATCGAAGGCATAAGCTGCCAGTAGCAGGTATTGCCGATCGCAAAAAGGCCGCACATCATACAGGCGTCAGCAAAAGAGTCGACGCCGATCAATCGGGCAGAGATCAGGATCACGCCGCTGATCAACATGCCGCCCGTACAGGTCATTTTCTTATCGGTCTTTCCCGCACATACCGTGATCAGCGGAGAAAGAGCGATGCCTGCCGCCGTCATCAGCAGGGTGATCAGCGATACGCGCATAGAAGAAATGTGAATGTTATATGTAAAATAGTAGATCATATCGGACATAAAAATAGTATTGGCGATCAGGTAAATCAGGCTGGCGCCGATGAGATAGCGGATCGGACGCAGCTTCAGGATCTGAAAATAACCGGTGAACATCTCTCTGATCTTCCGCATATCCAGCAGTTTTTCCCTATTAGGATCTTTGACAAAATCCGGATCATCGGTCTCTTTGATCGTGAGTGCACAGACCAGAAGCGATGCCCCGCTGGCTGCGCCGACCACGATCCCCACTGCGGACCAGGACTGCTCTGTCGATGCGCCCCAGTTCATGAGCAGCGCGACTAAAAAAGTCGGCATGACCATGCCCAGACCCTTTCCTACCTGATTAAAAACATAAGCGTAGGAACGAAGCACCGTCCGCTCGTGGTAGTCTTCGGTCAGCTCTGAGCCCCAGGTCATATAGGGTACGAAAAAGATCGCAAAGCACCACCAGAACAAAACGGTCATCAGCCCATAATAGACCACCTTGAGTCCGTAGGGCATATCGATGGCCGTAAACAGCAGCGCGGTCACCACAGCAGCCGGAACAGCGGCAATCAGCAAAAACGGCTTCCGTTTTCCATATCGTGTTTCGATATGATCCGAAAGATAGCCGCTGACAGGCCCGCAAAAAGCCTCCCATACGCAGCCTATAGCTAAAATCGTTCCCGCAATTCCTGGTTTTATCCCGACTACCGTCGTCAGGAAAAACAGCAGAAAGGTTTCGATCAGTGTAAACAACGCATTGTCCGCCGTGCCGCCTATACCATAGAATAGCTTTGTGCGGAATTTCAGTTTCATCACATTCACCTCCGCTTCTATTATAAAGCATCTGCCTGCCGTATCGTCAAGAAAAAAGGATGAACTCACTTTCCTCTCCTGAGCCCATCCTCCATTGTTCTGCTTATTTGATCCAGTTCTGCTATTTGAACAGTTCTTTCATTTTTTCTGCAAAGCCGGACTTTTTCTGATAGCATTTGTGATCGACCACCTTGCCCATCTCCTCGATAGCCTTCTTCTGCTTTGCCGTCAGTTTGGTCGGAACCTCCAGGCTTACCTTTACGTAAAGATCGCCCATACGGCCGTTCCTTACGTTCTTCACGCCTTTGCCGCGCAGCCGGAAGACGGTTCCCGGCTGTGTTCCCGCCGGAATTTTATAGGCCACCTTTCCATCCAGCGTCGGTACGGTGATCTCATCGCCCAGTGCAGCCTGATTAAATGTGATCGGGATCTCCAGATGCAGATCATCCCGCTCCCGCCGGAAAATCTTGTGCGGTTTTACCGTAATCACAATGTAAAGGTCTCCGTTCGGGCCGCCGTTTTCTCCCGGCTCGCCCTGGCCTCGGATAGGAATCACGCTGTCGTTGTCCACGCCTGCCGGAATATCCACATTGATCTTTACATTTTTGCGGACTCTTCCGGTACCGCCGCAGTCCGGGCACGGCGTATCAATGATCGTACCCTTGCCGCCGCAGTCCGGACATGGCCCTGTGCTCTGGAACTGACCGAACGGCGTCCGCTGTACGGTATGCACCTGCCCGGTACCGCCGCATTTGCTGCAAGTCCGTTTTTCCGTTCCCGGCGCGTTGCCTTCTCCGTTGCACTTTGCACATTTTACATATTTGCTGATAGGAATTTCCTTTTTCGTTCCGAAAGCGGCTTCTTCAAATTCGATGGTGATCGCCTTTTGCAGATCCCGTCCTTTCATCGGACCGTTTCTTCTGCGGCCGGACGCACCTCCGCCGAATCCTCCACCGAACATATTGCCAAAAATATCAAATATATCATCAAAACCGCCGGCGCCGCCAAAACCGCCGAATCCGCCCTGGCCAAAGCCTGCGTTCGGATCCACGCCTGCGTGGCCGAAACGGTCGTATTTGCTCTTTTTATCCGGGTCTGACAAAACACTGTAGGCCTCATTGACCTCTTTGAATTTCTCTTCTGCCGTCTTATCTCCCGGGTTTCTGTCCGGATGGTATTTCATCGCCATCTTGCGGAAGGCTTTTTTAATTTCTTCGTCGCTGGCGCCTTTTTTCAGCCCCAGGATCTCATAATACTCTCTTTTCTCTGCCATCTTCTCACCTTCCATCTCACGCGAACATATCGCAATCAGATAAATTTACAGCAAATTTGCCCGCGGCGCCTGCGCCGTGAGCAAATTTGCATACTGTCAGAAACAGCTTCCGATATCTGCGGCATATGCTGCTCTTATCGTCTTATTTATCGTCGTCGACTACCTCATAGTCGGCATCCACTACATTGTCATCGGACGCGCCGCCTGCGGTATTTCCGCCGGCTGCTCCGGAAGCTCTGCCTGCAGCGCCCATATTCGGGTCAAAACCGGCAGCGCCTGCTCCCTGCTGTGCCTGTTCATAGAGCTTGGTGGAAATCGCATGGAACTTCTCAGTCAGCGTCTCTGTCTTTGCTTTGATCTCATCCGGATTGTTAGCTTCCAGCGCTTTCTTCAGATCTTCCTTTGCATCCTCTACCGTCTTCTTTTCTTCATCAGAGATCTTGCCTTCCAGCTCTTTCAGCGCTTTCTCTGTCTCATAGACCAGGTTTTCCGCCTTATTTCTCTCTTCGATCTGCGCCTTTCTCTTTTTATCTTCTTCGGCATAGGCTTCCGCTTCCTTGACCTTCTGGTTGATCTCCTCTTCGGAAAGGTTGGTGGAAGAGGTGATGGTGATCTTCTGTTCTTTTCCGGTTCCCAGATCCTTGGCGCTTACATTGACGATACCGTTGGCATCGATATCAAAGGTGACCTCGATCTGCGGTATTCCGCGAGGAGCCGGAGCGATACCGGTCAGCTGGAAACGACCCAGGGTAATGTTATCGGCTGCCATTTCTCTTTCACCCTGCATAACATGGATATCTACCGCGGTCTGATTGTCTGCGGCCGTGGAGAAGATCTGGCTCTTCTTGGTCGGAATAGTGGTATTTCTTTCGATCAGCTTTGTCGCTACGCCGCCCAGCGTCTCGATGGACAGGGACAGCGGCGTTACATCCAGCAGCAGTACGTCGTGTACCTCACCAGTCAATACGCCGGCCTGAATTGCCGCGCCGATAGCTACGCACTCATCCGGATTGATGCCTTTGAACGGCTCTTTGCCGGTAACTTTCTTAACTGCCTCCTGAACAGCCGGGATTCTGGTAGAACTGCCGACCAGGATGACCTTTGCCAGATCGCTGTTGGTAATGCCGGCATCGGCCATAGCCTTTTTCATTGGTTCAATGGATTTATTCACCAGATCAGCAGTCAGCTGATCGAATTTTGCTCTGGTCAGATCCATGTTCAGATGCAGCGGACCGTCAGACGTTACCGTGATAAACGGCAGGTTGATATTGGTGGTCTGTGCGCTGGACAGCTCTTTCTTGGCCTTTTCTGCCGCTTCCTTCAGTCTCTGCAGCGCCATACGGTCAGAACGCAGGTCTACGCCGTGTTCCTTGGCAAAGCTGTCTGCCAGGAAGTTCATGACTGCATTGTCGAAGTCGTCGCCGCCAAGGTGGGTATCGCCGTTGGTGGCCAGAACTTCAAAGACGCCGTCGCCCAGTTCCAGAATGGATACATCGAAGGTACCGCCGCCAAGGTCATAAACCAGGATCTTGTGAGAACCTTCCTCTTTGTCCAGTCCATATGCCAAAGATGCTGCCGTCGGCTCGTTGATGATACGCTTTACATCAAGGCCTGCAATTTTACCTGCATCCTTTGTCGCCTGCTTCTGTGAATCAGAGAAGTAGGCCGGTACAGTGATTACCGCTTCCGTAACCTTCTCGCCCAGGTAGCTTTCGGCATCTGCCTTCAGCTTGGACAGGATCATTGCGGAAATATCCTGCGGCGTATATTTCTTGCCGTCGATCTCTACGCTGTAATCCTCGCCCATGTGTCTCTTGATCGAAGAAATCGTTCTCTCCGGATTGGTAACAGCCTGTCTCTTTGCTGTCTCTCCGATCAGCCTTTCTCCGTTTTTCGCAAAGCCTACAACGGAAGGTGTGGTTCTGTTTCCTTCCGCGTTGGGAATGACCACCGGATCTCCGCCTTCCAGTACGGCTACGCAGCTGTTTGTTGTTCCTAAATCTATACCGATTACTTTTGCCATTGTTAATTCCTCCTTTTAATTCCCTTTTTGATCTTACCGGTCATCATCAGTTGTTCACCTTGACCATGGACGGTCTGATGACCTTATTATTCAGCAAATACCCCTTTTGCATGACTTCGGTGACCTTGCCGCTTTCATACTCGGCATTGTCCTCCATCATGACCGCGTTGTGGAAATTCGGATCGAAATCCTCCCCCAGCGCTTTTATTTCTTCCAGCCCCGCCTTTTTCAAGACGTCAGTCAGCTGTTTGAAAATCATGTTCATGCCTTCGACATAGCCGGCATCAGCAGTTTCGTGCTGCAGTGCCCTTTCAAAGTTGTCGATCACGTCCAGCAGCTGAACGGTCAGCTTCTCATTGGCGTAAGCGAAAATTTCGCTTTTTTCTTTTTCTGCCCGCCGCTTGTAGTTCTGAAAATCCGCCATCAGCCTCAGATATTTGGCATTCAGCGCTTCTTCTTCGGCGCTTTCTTCTTTTTTTGCCTCATCACCGGCAGAAGCGCTTTCCTCTTCGCCTGCGTCAGCCGCATCTTCTCCGCAGGTTTCTTATGCGGGCTCGGCCTCCTGCTCCTCTGAAGGAATGTCTTTTTCCAGTTCCTCCGCTGTGCCGCTGTTCATTGTTTTTTCTTCGTTACTCACTTTCCTCTTCACCGCCTTCTAACTGAAACGTATTGCTCAGGTTCTCCGTCAGATATTCTACGATCGATGTGATCTCACTGTATTTCATCCTTGTCGGACCGATGACGCCGATCTTGCCGACCATCTTGCCGTCTACATGATAGGTTGCCGTGATCAGAGAACAGTCGCTCATCAGCGTATCCGCATTCTCATCGCCGATGGTCACGATCATGCCATCCTCCCGTTCCAGCAATCTCTTGACGAATTCGTCCTTTTTGTCCAGAAGGGTGAGAAAGCTCTTGGCTTTTTCCAGATCGTTGTATTCCGGTATATCGAAGATATTGGTCAGACCGTCCATATACAGGTTGACGTTGAGCATATCCTCAAGAGTCTTCATGAAGTTCGGCATGATATTCTCTGCCAGCATGCTCATTGCTTCGATATCCGTCTCAAAACTGGATATGATATGTTCCTTCAATACGTCGGTAATTCTTTTGCCGTTGTAGTTGTAGGTCATATTCTTCGCCAGAATCTGCAGTCCTTCTTCGGTATACGGAACCTTCAGACGCAATGCCGTGTTGGAGATCTTGCCGCTTTCGGAGACGATCATCAGCACGACGGTATGCTCATCTACCGGCAGCAGATTGATGAACTTCAGTGTATCCTCGTTCTGCGACGGCGTCATGGCAAAGGACGTCAGATTGGTGATCTCCGAGAGCAGTCTGGCCGCATGTCTGATCGTTTCGTCAAATTCCGTTACATTGGCTCTCAGTCTTTCGGCGATCAGCTTCTTCTCCACCGGAGTAAGCTCATGCTTTTTCATTAAATGATTGACATAAAGCCTGTAGGCTTTGTCCGAAGGAACTCTCCCCGCCGAAGTATGGGGGTGGGTCAGATATCCCATCTCCTCCAGGTCACTCATCTCGTTTCTGATCGTCGCGGGACTGATACCCAGGTCAAACTTTTTGGAAAGAGTCCTTGAACCAACAGGCTCAGCAGAGCGAACATAGTCACTGATGATCGCCTGCAAAATCTTAAGTTTTCTCTCTGTTAATTCCATGCTTCATCTCTCCTTGTTAGCACTCGCTCGGCTCGAGTGCTAATCACTATATATAAGATACTACTTGGTGCTTCGAATGTCAACAGTATTTTAAAAAATTTTTTCGCTTATTCCGCGCTTTTCTGCCTGTACAAACGCATGAAAATGCGGACGGACGGGAAGCCCGGCGATCCGTCAGAAGCCGGCCGCCGCCTGAAAGCAAAAAAAACAGCCGCCGCATGGCGGATCGGCCGAAAAATAGTGCTTCGTCCCAGTTGAAACCGCAAAAAGTAAAGTATGGCGGATCGCTCCGCCATACATCCTGAAACGCATTCCCCCGCAGGTGATGCGCCGTCTTATCGGTGATCTTCCTTTCTTGCCCAGCCTGCCGTGCGCTGCACCGCCTTATCCCATCCGCTGAGCAGAGTATTTCTCGTACGCGTATCCATAGAAGGCGAAAACCTTCTGTCGATCTGCCAGTTCTGCAGCACATCCTGCTGGTTTTCCCAATAGCCGACAGCAAGACCGGCAAGATACGCAGCGCCCAGCGACGTCGTCTCGATGCACTGCGGCCGCAATACCTCTCTGTCCAGGATATCTGCCTGAAACTGCATCAGAAAATTATTGGCACAGGCGCCGCCGTCTACTTTCAGCGAAACCAGCCCGCGGCCCAGATCAGAAGACATGGCTCTGAGCAGATCATTGCACTGGTAGGCCAGAGATTCCAGTGTCGCCCGTACCAGATGATTTTTGTTGGTTCCCCTGGTCAGTCCGAAGATCGCTCCTCTGGCGTAAGGATCCCAGTAAGGCGCCCCCAG
>CALXJA010000055.1 GCA_944388465.1 uncultured Emergencia sp. | reverse complement strand
CCGGGAGTATGTTGAACAGAATCAAGGACAGATCTGCCAGCTGATGGAAAAGATCACAGGAAAGAAGCTGAAGCTGATCTGCCGCACGGAAAGTCAGGAAGAGACCGCAGATAAAGACGAGGAAGCGGAAAAGCTGGCTCGCAGAGTCAGCGAAGAGTTGCATATAGATGTAAGAATCGAATAAAAAGATTGAAGGAGGAAGCAAAATGGGAAAAGGTATGAGAGCAGGCAAGAGACCGAAGGCGCCGGGAGCAGGCGGTATGCAGAAGCAGCTGCAGCAGATGCAGCAGATGCAGCGGCAGATGGAGGCGCTGCAGGCGGAGCTGGAGGAAAGAGAGCTGACGGCGACGGCCGGAGGCGGAGCAGTCAGCGTTACCGTGAACGGTAAAAGAGAGATCGTCGATCTGACCATCGATAAAGAGGTCGTGGATCCCGAGGATGTAGAAATGCTGCAGGATCTGATCACCGCAGCAGTCAATGAGGCCATGCGCCAGGTAGAAGAAATGTCCAACGAAGAAATGGGCAAGCTGACCGGCGGATTGAATATTCCGGGAATAATGTAATGAAACAGTATCCAAAAGCTTTGGGAAAACTGATCGGCGAACTGTCCAAGCTTCCCGGCATAGGGGGAAAGACTGCCCAGAGGCTGGCCTTTCATATTCTTTCCCTGCCGGACAGAGAAGCGGAAGCTCTGGCAGGAGCCATTACGGAAGCCAAGCACACCCTGCATTACTGTTCGGTATGCGGCAACTTGACGGATAAGGATCCCTGCAGTATTTGCACCGATTCGAGCCGGCGGCAGGACGTGATCTGCGTTGTGGCAAATCCCCGTGATGTTATGGCTATGGAACGGATCAAGGAGTTTGACGGTCTGTATCATGTTTTACATGGTGCGATTTCTCCGATGGACGGCATCGGGCCGGAGGATATCAATCTGAAACAGCTGATCGTACGTCTGCAGAACAGCAGCGTAAAAGAAGTCATTCTGGCGACCAATCCCAATATCGAGGGAGAGGCGACGGCCATGTACATCGCTCGCCTTCTGAAGCCATCGGGAATCAGAGTCAGCCGGATCGCCAACGGCATACCTGTAGGCGGCGATTTGGAATATGCTGACGAAGTGACCCTTCTAAAGGCCATGGAAGGGCGGAGAGAGCTGTAGTCTGCAGCTGCAGTATATGATCGTCTGTCAGATCGTCATGCCTTTTTCCTTGGCGATCTGCAGCAGATAAGAATATTTGGCTTTGGCGGCCAGAAGATTGTAAGAAGCATAATCTACGGCGCTGAAGTCTGTCAGTTCATTAAACAGACATGTTGCCTGTTCCAGTTCGGAACGGGCATTTTTTATGGAATCCAGTATCATGGCTTCATCCGGTTTCAAATGATCACACCCTCTCAATGTTCTTTGCTTCTATTTTATTCCACTTCAGCATATTTTATACAAGTAGTGACTTTTTTATCGGAGGAGATGGGTATGGGAACGGAAATGGGAGTATTTCTCACCTTTGGCGGCGCGCTGATCCTGCTTTTTCTGTTGGGAAAAGCGCTTCTGGTTCCGCTGAAAGCCGTGCTGCGGTTGATGATAAACAGCGTTGCCGGTGCGGTACTGATCATGGTGATCAACTTCATCGGAATGAATATTGGTGTATGGATACCGATAAATGTGATCAATGCGTTTATTGTAGGAATTTTAGGCGTTCCGGGGGTTGTCATGCTCTTGCTGCTCTGCAACTGATGTATAATAATTTAACAATCATGTATATTGTATTATTCTCTGTACAATCTTGACATGAGCGCGGGAATGCGTTAAAGTGGTTTCATTGTTTTGTTTTTAGTGCAAAGTAAGAGAATGGGAGGAAAAACTTATGACTAAAAAGAGAATGAAGACCATGGATGGCAATACTGCGGCGGCACAGGTATCTTATGCTTTTACCGATGTGGCGGCGATTTATCCGATCACACCTTCGTCAGCCATGTCTGAGGCAGTAGACGAATGGGCGGCGTATGGAAAGAAGAATATATTTGGACAGACCGTCAGGGTCGCGGAGATGCAGTCAGAGGCCGGAGCTGCCGGTACAGTTCACGGTTCCCTGTCGTCCGGCGCGCTGACGACAACATATACTTCATCGCAGGGTCTTCTGCTGATGATCCCGAACATGTACAAGATCGCCGGCGAAATGCTCCCTGCCGTTTTTCATGTAGCGGCAAGAACGGTATCCAGCCATGCGCTGTGTATTTTCGGCGATCATTCCGACGTGATGGCGGCCAGACAGACCGGATTTGCCATGCTGGCTTCCGGCAGCGTGCAGGAGGTCATGGATCTGGGAGCGGTGGCGCATCTTTCTGCCATTAAAGGAAGTCTGCCGTTTCTTCATTTCTTCGACGGCTTCCGTACCTCTCACGAGATCCAGAAAATTGAGACCATCGAATATGATGAATTACGCAAGCTGGTAGATCTGCAGGCGGTAGAACGCTTCCGCAAAAGAGCGCTCAACTCAGAGCATCCGGTGATTCGGGGCACGGCGCAGAATCCGGACATCTTTTTCCAGTCCAGAGAAGCAGCCAACCGTCAGTATGAGGCGCTGGGAGAAATCGTCTGTGAATATATGGATAAAATCGGCGAACTGACAGGAAGACGCTACAGACCGTTTGACTATGTCGGCGCGCCGGATGCGGAGAACGTCATCGTCGCCATGGGTTCCGTCTGCGAGACTATAGAAGAATCCATGAACAAACTGATTGCAGAGGGACACAAGATCGGCCTGATCAAGGTTCGCCTTTATCGTCCGTTTGTCAAAAAATATTTCATGGAAGTTCTGCCGAGAACCGTAGAGCGGATTGCGGTTCTGGACCGCACCAAAGAACCGGGGGCTTTGGGCGAGCCCCTTTATCAGGATGTGAAGACGCTGCTTTACGGCGAGAAATATGCGCCTGAGGTTTACGGCGGCAGATATGGACTGGGCTCCAAGGATGTGACGCCAGGCATGATCCGAGCCGTCTATGATAATCTCTATCACAAGCATCCAAAAGATCATTTCACCGTGGGTATCGAAGACGATGTGACCGGTCATTCGCTGCCGTACACTGTGGGCATTTCCAGGGAACCCGAGGGAACGATCAAATGCAAGTTCTGGGGTCTGGGTTCTGACGGAACGGTCGGCGCCAACAAAACGGCGATCAAGATCATCGGGGACAGAACAGATCTGTATGCCCAGGGGTATTTCGCCTACGATTCCAAAAAATCCGGCGGTGTGACTATATCTCATCTGCGTTTTGGCCGCAATCCGATTCAGTCGGCATACCAGATCAATCAGGCGGATTTCGTCGCCTGTCACAATCAGGCCTATCTGCGGCAGTACGATATGCTCAAAGATCTGCAGAAAGGCGGCATTTTCCTGCTCAACAGCCTCTGGACGCCGGAGGAAATGGGCGAAAAGCTGCCGGCTAAGGTAAAGCGGGATCTGGCTAAAAAAGAAGCGAGATTTTATACCATAGACGCCTGGAAAATTTCTGAGGAAATCGGTCTGGGCAGCAGGATCAACATGATCATGCAGGCGGCGTTTTTCAAGCTGACAGAGGTGATCCCTGTAGAGGATGCCGTACGCTGGCTCAAAGAAGGAATTGAAAAGACCTACAAGCGGAAAGGCCGTCAGATCATCGAGATGAACTGGAAGGCTGTGGATCAGGGGATAGATGCCGTCAAACAGGTGGAGGTGCCTGCGGAATGGCTGGACGCTGAGGATCAGCCGGGCAAGGTCATCGATCTGCCTCCGTTTATCGAAGAGATCCTGATTCCGATGAACTGCCAGGAGGGGGACGATCTTCCGGTAAGCCGTTTCCTCGACATGGCGGACGGAACTTTCCCGACGGGAACCAGCCGGTACGAAAAGCGAGGCGTTGCCGTCCATCTGCCGCGTTGGGATGCGGAAAAGTGCATACAGTGCAACCAGTGCTCTTTTGTCTGTCCGCATTCGGCTATACGGCCTGTGCTGCTCAACGAAGAGGAACGAGAGAATGCTCCGGACGGATTCAAAACGATCAGGGCACAGGGAGCAGGCCTGGAAGGTCTGCATTACCGGATGCAGCTTTCTGCGCTGGACTGCATGGGATGCGGCAACTGCGCCGATATCTGTCCGGCAAAGGATAAAGCGCTGCGCATGGTTGCTTACGCCGACGAGATCAAAGAAGCAGCGAATTGGGACTATGCTGTGACTGTCAGCAAAAAAGAGCTTTCGGTGAAGCGCGGCACCGTCAAAGGCAGTCAGTTCTTTATGCCGTATTTTGAGTTTTCCGGAGCTTGTGCAGGCTGCGGAGAGACGCCATATCTGAAAGTCATCACACAGCTCTTTGGCGATCGTATGATGATTGCCAACGCGACAGGCTGTTCTTCCATCTGGGGAGCATCTGCACCGTCGATGCCGTACTGCAAGGACGAAGAGGGAAGAGGCCCGGCCTGGGCAAACTCTCTCTTTGAGGACAATGCAGAGTTCGGCTACGGCATGGTGCTGGCAGAAAAGCAGATGCGGGATAAAATCGAAAGCAATATGAAAGCGCTGCTGGAGCTGGATATCGACGAGGAATTAAAGGATGCCTTTAAGGAATGGCTGGAATACAAGGATGACGGACAGATGTCCAGAAAAGTCAGCAATGACGTTGTAGCGGCCATTGAAGAACTGAACACCAGCGACGAAGTGATTCTGAAGCTTTGTGAAAGAATCATGCGGTACAAGGATTATCTGGTGAAAAAATCCATATGGGCGATTGGCGGAGACGGCTGGGCCTACGATATCGGTTACGGCGGTCTGGATCATGTGCTGGCATCCGGAGAGAATATCAATGTTCTGGTATTCGACACCGAGGTGTATTCCAATACAGGCGGCCAGGCCTCCAAAGCCACGCCGGCAGCGGCCGTGGCAAAGTTTGCCGCATCCGGCAAGAAGATCAAGAAAAAGGATCTGGGTATGATGGCCATGTCCTATGGCTACGTTTATGTCGCCCAGGTCGGCATGGGTGCGGATAAGAATCAGTTCATGAAGGCGATTATCGAGGCTGAACGCTACAACGGCCCGTCGCTGATCATTGCTTATGCACCATGTATCAATCACGGTATCCGTAAGGGCATGGGAAAATCACAGGAAAACATTCGGGAAGCGGTGGAATCCGGCTACTGGCATCTTTACCGCTACGATCCGCAGAGAAAGCAGCAGGGCAGAAATCCGTTTATCCTGGATTCCGGCGAGCCGACAATGCCGTTCAGAGACTTTATCATGGGTCAGAACCGGTACGCCGCTTTAGCTAAGGAGTTCCCGGAATCGGCGGAAAAACTGTTCGCCATGACCGAGCAGGATGCCAGAGAAAAATATGAAGGCTATAAACGGTTAGCAGAAGAATAAGCCGCGTTGTCCCGCGCTCTGCTCCGACAGACGGTTTCAGCTGCAGCATGAGGTTTCGCCGGCGCTGTCGCTGCAGCCGTCTGCGGCCAGCCGTTTTTCCCGGCGGTAAACCAGTGCGATCAACAGAGCGGCAGCCAGACAGACCAGTGCAACCAGAAGCCAGCCGCTGAGATAGCCGTGGGTAAGCAGATAGTGACTCATGATCATCGGCGCCGTGCACTGACCGAAACTGACGGCGAAGCTGTTCAGAGACTGATACCTGGCGCGGAAAGCCTCCGGAGCCCGGGAAGCGATAAAGATGCCGCCGGTGGTATTGTAGATGATCTCGCCGCAGGTCCAAAGGGGAACCAGAGCCAGATAGACCGACGGACTGTTGGACAGAGCGTAGATGCCAAAGGCGAGGACGAAGACCAGCGATGCGGCCAGGATACTCCGGATGGGTTTCCATTTTTTGATCAGCAGCGTAAGAAACGGGGTAAAGATAACACAGCAGATCCCATTGATCAGCCAGAGGTGTGAGACCATTAGCGAGCACTGTTCCAGTCCCAGCACATTTTTAAACTGCAGCGGGATCATAAAGGAGATCTGTGTGTGAGCGAATACCAGCAGGATCAATGTTAGGATAAATCCCAGCAGCGTTTTATCCCTGACCGCCATGTGCAGGAACTGCCAGCGGTGAGACTGCAGTCTGCTGGCATCGGTATCTGTCGATCCTTCTGTCGTGCACCGCTTTTTTTCCGGGACAAATTCGTCTTTGATGAACAGCGCCACGATGATCATACAGAGCAGCCAGCCGAGTCCCTGTCCCCAGAAGATCAGAGGATAGTAATTGTAGAACAATACGCCGGCAAACACCTGCCCTACCGAAAAACCCAGATTGATGCAGAGCCAGAGCAGAGAAAAACACTGCGAGCGGTTGGATTCGTTGCTCCAGTCTGTGACCAGTGCGGCAAAGGTAGGGAGCACGCCGCTGAAAAGAAAATTCGTGAGCAGGATCACGGCAATTACCCAGGGTGTGCGGCAGATCAGACCACCGATGAAAAGGTTGAGCGTGCCGAGGGACATAGCGGTCACCAGAACCTTTTTTCTTCCGATCACGTCCGCCAGCCGGCCGAACAGAAGAGCGCCGGCAATCCCGCAGATAGAGCTGCACATCAGTACATAGCCGGCGAAAACCTCGGAAAATCCTAATATAGAGGTAAGGATCAGGCTGGTGAAAGAAAAGATGAACATACCCATGGCTGTAATGATACGGGCGCCGCAGAGCACGTAGACACCGCGGGGAAGTCCTTTATATTGGGAAATGAAATCCATAAGCAAAAGCTCCTTTTCCTGCATCGTTCTGCATTTTGCAAATATCAGCATCAGTTTATCACTTTTACAGGAAAAAGAAAACCATAAACGAAAAAAGAACAATTTTGTATATTTTACGGTCTGAAACAGAATCGAAAAAACACGGGGCAGGCTGGAAGAGCACATTTCTGTGCGGCTTCCAGCCTGCCCCGTTCAACGTTGCGATTGCAGGCGTATGCGTATGCGAATCGTTTAGAACAGACCCAGACCGAAGAAGCTGTTCATCTGTCCGACGAAGACGAAGATCAGAAATACCGGTGCAATCCATTTTAGACAGATCTTGACAAAACGTTCTGTTTTGTAGTCGCTTCCCAGACGTACTTCGCTGTCAATATAGTTCGGATAGATCCAGCCGATCATGATGGCCATAAACAGGCAGCCCAGAGGCATCATGAAGCCTTCGGCAAACAGATCGAAGGTATCCAGCCAGGTTTCCAGTCCGAAGAAATGCGGAAGAGGACCTGCGCCCATGGCGTCGATGGCTACGATCAGAGAGCCTATGGTCGTAATGGCGATGATAGTCCAGCTGATCTTTGCTCTGCTCGGTTTTTTGCCCTTTTCTTTGGCTCTGTCCAGGAAAGCGGCCACAGCGCCTTCCAGCATACCGATAGAAGAAGTCAGGGCGGCGAAAAATACCAGCAGATAGAAGATGGTGCCGAAGATTGGACCGGCAGCACCCATAGAATTGAATACGGTCTGCAGGGTGACAAAAAGCATGCCTGGTCCGGCCTGCGGCTGCATACCTGCGGCAAAGGTGGCCGGAATCGTGGCCAGAGCCGCCAGAAGTGCCACAGAAGTATCCATGATCGGTACCAGGATCGCGTTTTTCTCCAGATTCTCTTTTTTATCCAGATAAGAACCGTAGGTGATCATGCAGCCGGATGCCAGGGACAGCGAGAAGAAAAGCTGACCGCCGGCAAGTCCCAGAACGGTGATCCAGCCGGTACCTTTGAATACGTCAAGATTCGGCTTGAAAATAAACTCCAGTCCTTCGGCTGCGCCTTCCAGGGTGCAGCTGCGGATAACGGTAATGATCAGAAGCACCGCAAGTCCCGGCATGGCAACGGTACAGAATTTTTCGATACCGCCGGAGACACCCTTCATGACGATAAACACGGTCAGAATGATAAAAATAGCGGTAAAGATGATCGGCGCTGCACCGCTGGATACAAAGCCGGCGAAATACGATTCGCTGTCTGCACCGTTGGTGCCCCAGCTTGCACCGAAGATATCGCCTACATTGGCCACGATGTACTTGATGACGTATCCCCCCAGCACGCAGTAAAAGGTCAGCAGAAAGAATGGCGTCAGAACGGCGATCCAGCCGTTGAAGATGAACCGTCTGTCGATCTTTTCGTAAGAGCCGATCGCGCTCATCTGCCCTTTACGTCCGATGGAGAATTCTCCCAGCATACATGGATAGCCGACGAGCACGGCCAGGAGCAGATAAAGGATCAGAAAGGCAAAACCGCCGCCGTTTCCCATCTTGTAAGGGAAACCCCAGAGATTGCCCAGTCCCACTGCAGAACCCACAGCAGCCATCAAGAAGCCGAAATTGGTCTTAAATTGTTCTTTGTTGGCTTGTTGTCCCATTTGAACTACCTCCTAAATATAAATCATAGCAATAAGTGCTCTTAACCACATATTATAAATCGGAAGCATTTTGTCTGTCAATTTGTATACGCAAAAGAGGTAAAATAACGATGAAAAGTCGGAGAAAAGCGTGGTATAATGAATCTGAAAAAAAGAAAAAGCGCCGGCAGGCGCGCTGTCTTCTGCCGGAGACTTTTGCCGGGCGCTTCATGAGCCCGGTGAGGGAAACAGAAAGGAAAAGACCATGGCCATAGAAAAAGTCAGAGCATATTTTGAACAATTCGGGATCGCAGACAGAATACAGGAGTTCGACGTTTCCAGCGCGACTGTGGAGCTGGCGGCGCAGGCTGTCGGCGTAGAAGGAGCCAGAATCTGCAAGACCCTGTCGTTTAAAGGAGATGGGGACTGCATTTTAGTACAGACTGCCGGAGACACCAAAATCGACAACAGCAAGTTCAAGCATTTCTTCGGCATGAAGGCAAAGATGCTGACGCCGGAGGAGGTACTGGACTATACCGGCCATGCGGTGGGCGGTGTCTGTGCTTTTGCTGTCGACGATCCCCGGGTCAGAGTTTACTGCGACCGGTCGCTGACCCGTTTCGATACGGTATTTCCTGCATGCGGAAGCCCAAACAGCGCCATCGAGCTGACTTGTGAGGAACTTTTTCGCTATTCACAGGCACGGGAATGGATCGATGTCAGCAAGCCGGTACAAGGCGGCAATGGAGAGAATCACGGGGAGGGAAAATAGAATATCATGGAAAAAGGAAGCAAAGTGAAAAAAGAGTTAAAGCGATTTTTGTTCTGTACAGCCGGAGCGGCGCTTATCGCCTTCAATCTTAAAAGCTTTGTCAATGCAGGCGGCCTGTTCCCCAGCGGTTTCAGCGGTATTACTTTGCTGGTACAGCAGATCTGCAGCACATTCTTTCATTTTTCTATACCGTATACCGCAGTCTATATTCCGCTGAATCTGCTGCCGATCTATATTGGTATACGCTATCTGGGGAAGAAGTTTACCCTTTATTCCATTTACGTCATCGTACTCAGCAGTATCCTGACGGACCTGCTTCCGGCCTTTACGGTGACCAACGACGTGTTGCTGATCTGTATTTTCGGCGGGATCATCAACGGCGCGGCGGTCTGCCTCTGTCTGTTCGTGGGCGCCAGCGCAGGGGGAACGGATTTCATTTCCATATTCTTTTCAGAGAAAAAAGGTATCGACGCCTGGAACTATATTTTCATGGGCAATGTCTGCATCCTGGTTACGGCGGGCGTCCTTTTTGGATTTGACCGGGCGCTTTACTCCATCATTTTTCAGTTTTGCAGTACGCAGATCATTCAGCTTTTGTATAAGCGGTATCAGAAGCATACGCTGCTGATCATCACCGATCAGCCCAGTGCGATATATGGGAGAATCAGCAAGATCACGCATCACGATGCGACCCTGTTTCAGGGAACGGGCTGCTACGAGGGCGTGGAGCGGAACATGGTCTATTCGGTGGTTTCCAGTGAAGAGGTAAATATGCTGATCAAGGAGATCCGCGAGATTGATCCCAAGGCGTTTGTCAACGTTATCAAGACGGAACAGGTGAACGGAAGATTCTATCGCAGGCCTAACGACTGACAGATGAAACAGCCGGCAATATGGCTGAAACGAGGGGAGAAATTCGTTTTCGCCGATAAATGGGAAAAGAATAAAACTGCCTGTTTACACGAAGGTAAGCAGGCAGCTTTTGGGTATGGCGACGGGAATCGCCGTTATTCCAGCATGTCATCCTTTTTCTCCAGAATGGCGGCGACGCAGAGGCAGGCCGGGCAGTCACAGTATTTACCGCCGGCAGCTTTGATTTCGCGTGCGTGAGCGGCGATCCCCTCAGCCTCCGTTTCGCCAAAGTAGGCTTTGCCCTGATCGGAACTGGCGAAACCGATCAGATTGTCGATCGGCATGATGTCTTCCTCCAGCTCGTCGATGTATTTTTTTGTTTCTTCCTTTTCGCGGTCGGTGCCGGCAGCCTCCAGCCAGCTCTGTGCAGCAGCCCTGGTTTCGCTGCTTACGGTCGGGGCGTCGATCAGTTCTCTGGTTTTTTCTGTAACAAAGGATAAAACGTCTTTATTCATATGCGGTTACCTCACTTTCTGTTTCTATATGATTCTATATTCTATCACGCCGGAAAGGTCAGGGCAAGGTCAGGAGCAGCCGGGTATTTCCTACCGCCGGATCTGCGCTTTGTCCTCTGCCGCATAGGGTATGCTTATCGGGCGTCGGCTTCCGAAGGACAGGCAATTTCCACCATGGCTTCGATCATATGGTGGAGAAGCTGAGCCCGCTCTGTATCAGCGGCCTTATAGTAGACTTCTTTTCCGTCGCGGCGGCTGACGATGAGTCCGCCGCTCTTTAATTGCCGGAGATGATGGGAAACGGCAGGACTGCTCATATCCACCAGCGAGGAAATGTTGATGACACACTCTTCGCAGTGGCAGAGAAGCCAGAAGATACGGATACGGCTGCCGTCGCCTAACTGTTTGAAAATATCGGCTACAGTCTGAAATTTGTCGACATTGGGCATATCCTTCAACTTCTGCTCGATGTTCTGACCGTGGTCGTGGGGAAGCTTAGTGATTGTTGTCATGGTGAACCCTCCTGCCTGATTGATTATAGAATATTTTACCATAATCCGTTTTCTCTGTAACTGTTTTTTTACCGCTGGAAAGAGGAAAACCGCCGCGGCCGCGACAGAAAAAGATCTGGCAGAGGGTTTACCGCTTTTTATCTGCCCGTCTGCCGGGGAAAATGTCGGAATTTGCCGCACCGGGGAACATTCGCAGGATTGCCGTATGCAGAGCGTTTATGAGAAATGTCGAAAATTGCCGATTTTTTTTCAAAAACCCGGTTGACTTTTTGGGGAAAAGGTGTATATTGAAATTAACGATTAAACATATGTTTAATCGAATGGATGGATCAATTTACATGGCAGAGGAGCGTTATCATGAAAAAAACCTACAAAATCGATGTTGATTGTGCCAACTGTGCAAACAAGATGGAGATCGCCGCAAAGAATACCGACGGTGTGAAGGACGCCACGGTGAACTTTATGACTCTGAAGATGATCGTGGAGTTTGAAGAGGGAAGGAAACCGGAAGAAGTCATGCAGGAGGTGCGCAAGAGCTGCAAAAAGGTCGAATCAGACTGCGAGATCTTTATGTAGATCCGCTCTTGTGCCCGAAGAGACGCTGCCGGCAGGCCGGATGGCAAAAGGCGGCGGTATCCGCTCCCGGCGGCAGCGGTCGAAGGATCGACAGATGGTCGGGAGCGCTTTTTCAGGGATAAAGAATAAACGATTAAGCAATTATTTATTTATAAGACGGAACAGAACAGCTCTTCAGGAGAATGGAGAGAGAAAGGAAAATGCCAGTATCCGCACCGACGACTGGCAAGGTGCAGCAGAGATGACAAAGAAACAGAAAAAAATGCTGATCCGCATTATCATTTCGGCGGTATTGCTGATCGCTCTGCAGTTTGTACCCATGAATGCTCTCGGCAGCAGTCTGACGGCAGCATGGGGAAGCGGAGCATTAAAAGGGCTGAACGAGAAGACGGCTGCGAATTTGATCGCGCTGGCACTCTATCTGGTTCCTTATGTGGTGATCGGCTATGATATCCTGCTCAAAGCATGGAAAGGAATAAGAAACCGCCAGGTCTTTGACGAAAATTTCCTGATGGCCGTTGCGACGGCAGGAGCGATAGCCATTGCGATTTACGATCAGAACGGGGAATATACAGAAGCCATTGCCGTCATGCTCTTCTATCAGGTGGGAGAGTTTTTTCAGAGCTATGCGGTGGGAAAAAGCCGGCGCAATATCAGCGAGCTTATGGATATCCGACCGGACTATGCCAATGTGGAAAAGGACGGCAGGCTGGAGCAGGTCGATCCGGATGAGGTGGAAATCGGCAGCGTGATCGTGGTTCAGCCGGGTGAAAAGGTACCGATCGACGGCAGCGACCTTGAGGGAAGCTCTTCGCTGAATACCAGTGCCCTCACCGGAGAAAGCCTGCCGAGAGATGTCCGGGAAAACGATGAAATCATCAGTGGATGCATCAATATGACGGGTCTTCTGAAAATTCGTACCACAAAGGAGTTTGGTGAATCTACCGTTTCCAGGATCCTGGATCTGGTAGAAAACGCCAGCTCCCGGAAGTCCAGATCAGAAGCGTTTATTTCCCGGTTTGCCCGTATTTATACACCGGCGGTCTGCTTTGCCGCGTTGGCGCTGGCGGTGGTGCCGCCGCTGATCCGCCTCCTTGTGCTGAACATGGCAGCAGGCTGGGCTGACTGGATTTACCGGGCGCTGACCTTCCTGGTCATCAGTTGCCCATGCGCCCTGGTCATCAGTATCCCCCTCAGCTTTTTTGCCGGTATCGGCGGCGCCAGCAAAGCCGGAGTTCTGGTCAAAGGTTCTAACTATCTGGAAATTTTGTCGCAGACGCGAATCGTCGTTTTCGATAAGACCGGTACGCTGACCCAGGGGGTGTTTGAAGTCAATGAGATCCATCACAGCAGCATGGATCCGAAAAAGCTGGTGGAGTACGCGGCGCTTGCCGAAAGCGCCTCTTCCCATCCGATCAGCCGCAGCCTGCAGAAGGCATACGGAAAAGAAATCGACCGTTCCCGGGTTACGGCTATTCGTGAGATCAGCGGAGGCGGCGTCATTGCCCATGTAGACGGAACAGAGGTTGCCGCCGGAAACGACAAGCTGATGGAACAACTGGGCATACCATATATCCGCTGCCATTCCGTGGGTACCATCATTCACATGGCGGTAGGGGGCGAGTATGCCGGCCATATCGTAATCTCTGACGTGATCAAGCCCCATTCTGCCCAGGCGGTACAGGCGCTGAGAAAAGCCGGCGTGCGGCGGACGGTGATGCTGACCGGAGACGCGGAGAGCGTCGGCGAAAAGGTCGGTCGGGAGCTGGGGCTGGACGAGGTCTACAGCCAGCTGCTGCCGGGCGATAAGGTGGAAAAGGTAGAAGAATTGCTGCGCCGTAAATCCGGAAAGGAAAAACTGGCCTTTGTCGGCGACGGCATCAATGACGCACCGGTGCTGAGCCGGGCCGACATCGGTATCGCCATGGGCGCCATGGGTTCCGATGCGGCGATTGAAGCCGCCGATGTGGTGCTGATGGATGACGATCCGCTGCAGATCCCTAAAGCGATCAGGATCTCTCGAAAATGTCTGCGAATCGTATACCAGAATATCGTTTTTGCCATCGGAGTAAAGCTGATCTGCCTTGCTCTCGGTGCCGTCGGCATTGCCAATATGTGGCTGGCCATCTTTGCCGATGTGGGCGTGATGATCATCGCGGTACTCAATGCGATCCGGGCGCTCTTTGTCCGGAAACTGTGATCTGCTGCATAGAAGAAAAACGGTTTACAAAGAAAAGAAAATTGAGTATTCTGTTTGTAGATGGTTTTCGTCTTTGGAAATGAAATTTTTCTGCAGGAGATATTCAGGAGGAAGAAATGGCAAAGTTGGTAATTCGTAAAGCCGTACCAGAGGATATTCAGAGTGTGGCGAAGATTTATGAGAACATCCATTCCGCAGAAGAAAACGGGCAGGCCAGTACCGGCTGGGAACGAGGCGTTTACCCGGAGAAGTCTACGGCGGAAGCGGCGCTTGAGAAAGGCGAGCTGTTCGTAGAGCTGCTTGACGGCAAAGTGGTGGGAACGGCGATCCTCAATCAGACCCAGGTCGATATCTATGAAAATGCGCACTGGCAGTATCCTGCGCCGGATGGGCAGGTGATGGTGATGCACACCCTGGTCATCGATCCGGAGAGCAAAGGACAGGGTCTGGGACGTGCTTTTGCCGAATTTTATGAGCAGTATGCGCAGCAGCAGGGCTGTCCGTATCTGCGCATCGATACGAATGCCAAAAATACAGCGGCAAGGCGGTTTTATCAGAAACTGGGTTATCAGGAGATCGATATTTTGCCGTGCGTCTTCAATGGGATCGAAGGCGTCGAACTGGTATTACTGGAAAAATGTCTGCTGAACGAAACAAAATAGACTGAAGACATGGATCCGGCATTCTGCTCTGAAAGCAGAACGCCGGATCTTTCACTATCTGTTCTTCTGGTTTTGGTAATAAAATATGACGAAATTCTGCGGCCGCTGCGGCAAGACGCGCGCTTTTTCCGGCTGTCTTTCAGTTAAAGCTGTTTTCGTAGATGTCCAGGAAGGCGCTTACAAATCGGGCCTGCTCCTGTTCTTCGGCAGTTCCTTCCGTTACCTGCCAGCCGTAGGTCTTGTAGAGTTCACGAGTAAAGCGGTTTAGGGGCAGCAGGCCAAATTCCCGGCGAATCAGGGAGATCCCTTCTGCATAGTCGCTTTTCAGCCGGCGAAACGCTTTTTGCGGCTCTTTGAATACGGCCTGGCCGTACTGATTGGCGCCGATATCGAAGTCGATGCTGATCCGGCCGAACCGAAGCGTATCGACGTCGCCCTGAATGTTGCCTTCACCATGGATATACATCTGCGTATACTGCAGATCGGTATCCATTATAAATCCCCATTTGATCAGCAGCTCTCTGCCCAGAGCAAGAAAAGAAAGGATGAGCAGTATCGAAATGAGCAGGATCGTCAGCCGGTATTTTTTCTTTCCGGCATGACTGAACTGGAGTATGTCTAAAATATTGCTTTCGGCCTGCTCCGGAAGAGCGGCTGCCGCCAGCCGTTCTCCGGCAAACAGTTCGTTCAGAGTGATATTCAGGATGCGGCACAGCTCCTGCATCAGGGAAACATCAGGGAGATTCAGACCTCGTTCCCACTTGCTGACGGCATTTTTACTGACGCCCAGCTGCTCGCCCAGCTGTTCCTGTGTCAGCCTGGCTGCTTTTCTCGATTCGGAAATAAATTTGCCGATTTTTATCTGATCCATAGGTGGTCTCCTTTCTCCTTTATTCTATTATAGCGAAGGATACAGGAAAACACACCTGTGGTTTACAGGTTCTTTTTCACAGCCTCGTTCAGTCAGCCATTGGGCGCAGATCATCGGAAATGATCAGTTCACAGCCGGTGGCGTTTTTTATATCATCCAGCGTGTAATCGGGGTGAAGCTCTTCCAGCACGATACCCGCACCGGTTATCCGCATCACGCCCATCTCGGTGATGATCATATCGACACAGTTGATGGCAGTGTAAGGCAGCGTGCATTCTTCCAGGATCTTCGGCTTGCCTTTCTGTGTATGCAGCATGGCGACGATTACTTTTTTTGCGCCGACGACCAGATCCATCGCGCCTCCCATCCCCGGTACCATTTTGCCGGGAATGATCCAGTTTGCAATATTGCCGTGACGGTCGACTTCCAGTGCGCCCAGCACGGTGGCATCAACATGGCCTCCGCGAATAATGGCGAAGGAAGTTGCGCTGTCAAAGTACTGTCCGCCCGGCAGTATGGAGACGTATTGCGCTCCGGCGTTGATCACGTCTTCATCCGGCAGTATCGGT
>CALXJA010000054.1 GCA_944388465.1 uncultured Emergencia sp. | reverse complement strand
ACAGTCTGAGCGGACTATCCATTGAATAGTCCGCTTTTTTATGCCGATTTATTCTCTCTTTACAACTCGATCTCCAGTTCTACCGGACAGTGATCGCTGCCGTAGATATCCGTATGGATCTTTGCATCGATGATCTTATCCTTTATCCGCTCGCTGACCAGAAAATAGTCGATCCGCCATCCGGCATTGTTCTTGCGGGCATTGAAGCGGTACGACCACCAGCTGTATACGCCCTCTGCATCCGGATAAAGCAGGCGGAAGCTATCCACAAACCCCGCCTCCTGCAGCCGGCGCATCTTTTCCCGTTCCTGATCGGAAAAGCCTGCGTTGCCTCTGTTGGTTTTGGGATTTTTCAGATCGATCTCTTCCTTCGCCACGTTCATGTCGCCGCAGATGATCACTGGCTTCCGGCTGTCCAGCTCCTGTACAAAGTGCAGAAAATCGTCCTCCCACTGCATCCGGTAATCGATCCGTTTCAGCTGATCCTGAGAATTCGGCACATAAACATTGACCAGAAAAAAGTCCTCGTACTCCAGGATCAGCGCGCGACCCTCATCTGTATGACATCCGAAATTCTTCTGCACAGAAAGGGGCTTCTTCCGGGTAAATACAGCCGTTCCCGAATAGCCTTTCTTCTCTGCGCTGCAGTAAAATTCTTCATACTCCGGCAGATCGACCTGCGCCTGTCCTTCCTGCATCTTGGTCTCCTGAATGCAGATAAAATCCGGATCCAGTTTTCTTACGGATTCGATAAAACCTTTTCCTAAAGCCGCTCTGAGTCCGTTTACATTCCACGAAACAAATCTCATTTTTTACCCTTCTATTGCATGGCCGCAAGAATCTTAGCCGGGATCCTGCGGCATTTTTCCTCTGAAATCGATGCTACGGATACCCGCAGACCTTTTGCCAACGGAACAAGGAATATTCCTTCTTTTTCCAGTTTCGCGCTTATGGCGTCCGGATCGTCGCATGGAATAGAAACGAAAAATCCGGCGTCAAAAGGCACAATGGTCAGTCCCACTCTGCGCGCTTCCTCTTCAAAAGCCCTTCCTCTTGCCAGCAGCATCTCCCGGATATCCTTTCTCTCCGCGCTGACTCTGGCCAAAAGCGCCTCGTCCGCATAGATATTGGCAATGATGCTCTGGCCGGCTTTCGCACAGTTGGACCAGCTTCCCCGGGAAGAAAACTCGCATACCCGGCGAAACTCTTCTGCGATCTCCTGCGTCGGCGCCAGGCAGATGGCCGCGCCGCAACGCATGCCGTAAATGGTGAAGGTCTTGGACATGCTGTAGGCGATCGTCGGCAGGATATTGGCCGGAAGTGTCTCCAATATCGGGAAAAACGCTCTATACTGCTCTTCATCTCCGGCAAAATCGATATAGGCGGTATCGATCAGCAGCGTCACCCGCTTTTCCGGCGGTACATTGCTCAGCAGATCGGTTACCCGCTTCCAGTCGTCGTTGGTCAGCGCGTAGCCGGTCGGATTGTGCGCCGGCGTATTGATAATGATGACCAGCCGATCCTGCGCATCGAGCAGCTGCTTTGTCTTTTCCCAAAGTCCCTCTGCATTGTACTGCCTGTCCTCGTTGAACATCTCGTAGGTCTCCACACTGCGGCCGAGCTCCGATGCGATGGTTCCGTAAGGCGACCAGTGCCAGTCGCTGGTCAGCACCTTATCGCCGGGACAGGAATAATTGGCAATAATGTTGCGGATCGCTCCGGTACCTCCAGGAGATGCCACCGCCTCGGTGTAGCCTTTTGGCTCATACTTGCCCAGCGCCGCCCGTACAGCTGCCTTGCGGAAAGCCGGAATACCGCCGATCGGCGCATAGCCGGCGTACTCCTCCGGCTCCAGTCCCATAAAAGTATCGTCGACCGAGGAAAGCACCATCAGTTCCCCGTCATCGTCCAGCAAAGTGCCGATAGTCGCGTTGACCACCGCTTCCTCGCCTTTTTCTTCTATCATCTCATTGGCTCTGCGGCTGATCCCGAAGATCTTGTCTTCTTTCGGAATGATCCTTCCGTTCTGTGCCGCCATGATAAACTCAGCCATAATGTCACCTCCAAAGCTTATGAACCTGTTTTGCCCATGCATTCATTCTACTATGAACTCCTTTTTTTTACAAGTTTATCTTCGTATGAACGGCGGGCAGTCTGGTGATAATAGATTCAGGAGGTGAAGGAAATGCGACAGATAGACAAGATGGATAAAAAGAAAAAGAAGGACAAGGTCGCCGCACTTTTAATGCTCTGTTTTTGCCTGATCGCGCTGACTTCTGTTTTTACGATAAAGGCCAGCATTGACAAAGTTGCCAAGAGCGCGGAGAATGTGCCGGTAACGCGAAAAGCGGCTACAGAGCAGGAAAAGGAGTCCCCGCAGACAGAAAAACCCCCGGAAAAGGGGAAGGAGCAAGCCTCGGCCGCCGCATCGGAGATCCCTACAGTCGACAGCCGCAGTGAAGAAAGCAGCAGTTCTTCAGGATTTGCAAGTCCGATGGACAGAAACACAGCCAGCGTTTCAAAGGAATATTCTATGGATATGGTGATTTACAATATGACTCTTGATCAGTACATGACCCATCCGGGCATCGACATTGAGGCGCCTGCCGGTTCCGGCGTGATGGCCATCGGCGACGGTACGATTACGGATATCTGCACCGACGACTGCTACGGCACGACCATCGAAATCACCCATTCAAACGGATATATCTCCCGTTACTGCAACCTTTCCACGAAAAAACTGGTCGAAAAGGGCGATACCGTGAAAAAAGGGCAGCTGATCAGCAGTATCGGACGAACCGCCCTGTATGAATCTATGGAAAAGGCGCATCTTCATTTTGAGATCCGAAAGGACGGAAAACCCTGCGATCCTTCCGAATTCATCGATTTTTAAAGCGCTTCGCAAAAGGGACTATGGCAAAACAGATGGTGTGCAATTCCTCATCTGCAACGCGATAGTCCCTCTTCTCATTAGCCGCAGACGCAAATGGCGCGCAGAGGAAAGCGCCGCTCATCATCTATCTCTTGACGCTTATCCTTACATAGTTTATAGTTTTCCCCGCACCGGCAAATTTATCTTCGTATTCGGTGGTAATGTTTTCCGCTGTCAGCTGCGAATGGTGCAGATCCCGGCTCAGCGCTTCGACATAAAGCCCGGCTTCTTCGATCTGCTCCAGAGTAAAATCAAACAGATCGTCGTTGTCCGTTTTGAACTGAATAAAACCGCCCGGCTGCAGCGCAGTCTGATACTCAGCCAGCCGTCTGGCACAGGTCAGCCGCCGCTTGGCATGCCGGTCTTTTGGCCACGGATCGCTGAAATTGAGAAAAATACCGGAAAGCTCTCCCGGTGCAAACAGATCGCCCAGATCATCGACGTAATCCAAAATGAAGCGGATGTTTTCCGCCTTCTGCTCCGCCGCCTTTTCTAAAGCCCGCAGCACCACACTCTCGTTGCCCTCTACGGCGAGGAAATTCCATTCCGGGTGAGCCGCCGCACAGCGGGTGATAAACTGCCCCTTGCCGCAGCCGATTTCCAGATACAACGGCTGCTTTTTCGGAAAAAGCGCTCCTGCAGCGCCTTTACTGCTCTTTGGATCACGAATAATGTATGCTGCAAAGCTTTCCAGCTTTTCCTGCAGATTCTTTATCTTTCTCTGTCGCATCGATCTTCTCCTATAGATAGACCCGGGTCGCAATGACTGCCGCAAGAAATACAGCCGACACGCCTGCCGCTGCCATATCCGCCCCGGAAAACTTCATCTGGTGCATCCTGGTGCGTCCTTTCCCGCCTCTGTAGCAGCGGGCTTCCATAGCCATGGCCAGATCCTGCGCAATACGGAAAGCGCTGATAAACAAGGGCACCAGGATCGGGATCAGAGCTTTGGCTCTCCGGAAGATGTTTCCGCTTTCAAAATCCGCCCCTCTGGCCTGCTGCGCCTTGATGATCTTGTCGGTCTCCTCCAGCAGCGTCGGGATAAACCGCAGGGCAATAGACATCATCATAGCGATCTCATGCGTCGGCACGCCTACACGGTTCAAAGGGGAGATCATCCGCTCTATACCGTCGGTCAGTGCGATAGGCTTCGTGGTAAAGGTCAGCAGCGAAGAGCCGATAATCAGCAAAATCAGCCGTACCGCCATAAATACCGCGGTATAGATCCCTTCCTCGGTGATCTGCAGGAATCCCCATTTCCAGAGCACCCGGCCGTCCACCATAAAGATATTCAGGCAGAAGGTGAAGATGATGATCAGCAGGATCGGTTTGAGCCCCCGCAGAATAAACGCCAGCGGCACCCTCGACAGGAGGATCACGGCCGACAGAGCCGCTGCACACAGAGCAAAGCCGATAAAGCTGCCGGCAACGAACAGTTCGGCGATAAACAGGATCACAGCGATGATTTTCAGCCGCGGATCCAGCCGGTGAATCAGAGAATCGCTGTTATAATACTGTCCAAGGGTAATATCTCTTATCATTTCTGTCTTTTCCTCAGTAAATAGCTGTAAATTTCTTCTTCTGCCTCTTTTTCGGTCAGGATATCGGTACGCACGTCTGCGCCGTTTTCCCGGAGCCGGTACATCAGTCCTGTTGCCGGCGGCACATCCAGTCCCACTGCGGACAGACGCTCTTTCTGGGAAAATACCTCCTGAGGGCTCCCGTTCAGGATCAGCTTGCCGCCGGACATGACCAGAACCCGGTCGGAAAGCTGTGCCACGTCGGCCATGTTGTGAGAAACGAAGATGGTGATATTGCTCTGCAGGCGGTGCACCTGACGGATCATCGCCAGAATATCCCTGTGTGCTCCCGGATCAAGGCCTGCCGTCGGTTCGTCCAGGATCAGGATCTGCGGTTTCATCGCAAGAACCCCGGCAATGGCAGCTCTGCGCTTCTGTCCGCCGGACAGTTCAAACGGCGATCGGTCTTTTACCGTCTCCCAGTCCAGTCCCACAAGCTCCAGCGCCTCCTGTACCCGGCTCTTTACTTCTTCTTCTGACAGACCCAGGTTGCGCGGTCCGAAGGCCACGTCCTCCGCCACGGTCTCTTCAAAGAGCTGATATTCCGGATACTGGAAAACCAGTCCTACGCGCCTGCGTATCTCACGCATGGGTACGCCGGGATCGGTGATCTGCACCTTGCCTATCTGTATCGTTCCCAAGTCCGGCTTCAGAAGACCGTTGAGATGCTGCAGCAGGGTGGATTTTCCCGAACCGGTATGGCCGACAATCCCCACGATCTCGCCATCGTAGATCTGGAAATTGATATTATCCAAAGCCAGTTGTTCGTCCGGCATCCCTTTTCCGTATATATGGGTTAAATTCCTTACTTCTATTGACATATGTATTCTACCAGACTTTCTATGGTGATGATGTTTTCCGGAACGGGGATACCGCGTTTGCGCAGTCTCTGCGCCATATCCACAGCGAGAGGCACGTCCAGCCCCAGCTCCTGCAGCTCTTCCTCCCGGGAAAAGATCTCTGCCGGTGTTCCGTCCATCCGCACCTGACCCTGATCTAAAATCACGAGTCTGTCGGCTCTGACGGCCTCGTCCATGAAATGGGTGATCAGGATTACGGTGATGCCGTCACGGTGCAGTTCATCGATGATCTCCATGATCTCCTCCCGTCCCTTTGGATCCAGCATAGCGGTCGGTTCATCAAAGATGATACATTCCGGCCGCATGGCGACGACGCCGGCAATGGCGATCCGCTGCTTCTGACCCACGGAAAGCTGATGCGGCGCTTTGCGCCGGTACTGTCCCATGTTGACCGCCGCAAGAGCCTTGTCCACCCGTCTGCGGATCTCCACAGGATCGATGCCCAGATTTTCCGGACCAAAAGCGATATCGTCCTCTACGATGGAGGATACCAGCTGGTTATCCGGATTCTGAAAAACCATACCGGCGGTCTGCCGGATATCCCAGATATACTCTTCGTCCTTTGTATCCCAGCCTTTTACATAGACAGCGCCGCCGCTTGGCAGAAACAGTCCGTTGAGATTCTTGGCAAGCGTCGACTTACCGGAACCGTTGCGGCCTAAAACGGCCGTAAAGCTGCCCCGCTCAAACTGCAGAGAAATGTCCCGCAGCGCTTCCACCGGTTCTTCTGTATCGTCACGCAGATAGGTAAAGAGCAGATGCTCGATTCTGATGATATTGTCCACGTCTTCGATCCTCTCCTGAAAAATTCCCTTAATGATTTATTATACTACATAGACGGCGGCGGTGCAAATCCTGCAGCGCGCCTTCCCACGCAAAAGCCGGCCTGCTCTCGCAGGCCGGCTCTATCGCCAGGCTTTCGCCTTCCTTGCTATTCGCTTACTCGATGATCTCCGTTACTACGCCGGAGCCTACGGTTCTTCCGCCTTCTCTGATCGCGAATCTCAGTCCTTCTTCGATCGCTATCGGGGTGATCAGGCTGATCTCCATAACAACGTTATCTCCCGGCATGCACATCTCTGTTCCTTCCGGCAGCTTCAGGTCTCCCGTTACGTCCGTTGTTCTGAAATAGAACTGCGGTCTGTATCCGTTGAAGAACGGCGTATGTCTTCCGCCTTCTTCCTTCTTCAGTACGTATA
>CALXJA010000053.1 GCA_944388465.1 uncultured Emergencia sp. | reverse complement strand
ATCGAGACAGCTCTGTAATTCTTCCTTCTGCAGTCCCTTATCCAGCGGTACGATCACACCGACCCCGCAGGCCACGGCAAAATAAGCCAGACACCAGTTATAGCTGTTTTCGCCAATGACCGCTATCCTCTTGCCGCCGAAGCCCCGATCGAGCAGAGCCGTTCCCAGATGTCCCATCGAGGAAAAAAGTCCGGCATAAGTCGTATTAATATAGTTGACTTCTTTTTTGTTTTTGATTTTGGTAACAAAAGCGACTCTATCCGCATATTTTTCTGCGGAGGTTTTCAGCAGCTCCCGTAGATCCCGAAACTCATAAAACTTTTTTTCTAAATGATAATCCTTCATGATGTCTTATCCTCTGTATCGTTAAAACTACTCTTCTTCTAATTTTATAGGGTAACATGTTCAACGATTGGTGTCAATTAAGGCACAGGCAACTTTTATTCTTTCTTTTGAAAAAAAACACGATTCTGACATATCGCCGGCAAACCCGCCGCAGCTGTAGTGTTTCCTGCCGGCGCCGATGCAGACAAGATCATTTTTCTCCGGAAAAAAACAAATAATACAAATTCCCATCTTTTCATAAAGAGGAAAATATGCTATAATAAATTTCGTTCTTGCGGAAAGAAGCCTTTCTTCAGAACCAAAATGGATAAGCGTCTATAGCTCAGGGGATAGAGTAGCACACTCCGAATGTGAAGGCCGTGGGTTCGAATCCCACTAGACGCACCACTATCAACCGTCGAAACCGCTGCTTTCCAGCGATCGGCGGTTTTTATCTTTCCTGTTTCCCGCAAAGCAAGCCTTCGCTAAGAAGCAAAACAGAGTAAAGCATGTAAAGGAGGAGGAAACGATGCTGAGAAGACCCAACAAAGCGCCTGCCGACACAATGACCAAAGAAGATATCTTTCGTAATCTTCCTGTCCCGTCCGCTCTGCGCCGGATGATCATCCCTTCGGTTGCCAGCCAGCTGATCGTGCTGATCTACAACATGGCGGATACTTTTTTTGTAGGACAAACCGGTAATCCGTACATGGTCGCAGGTACTTCTCTGATCCTCCCTGTTTTCAACATTACCCTCTGCTTTGCCGGACTGGCAGGTGTCGGAGGAGGTTCATTGATCTCCCGGCTTCTTGGGCGCGGCAAAGAAGATGAGGCGCGGCGAGTCAGTGCATTTTCTCTATACCTGGCGCTCTTTGTCGCCGCAGTATTTGCTGCCGGCATCGCGGTCTTCATGCGCCCTTTGCTGGAACTTCTGGGCGCAGGAGAAAACACCTACCGGTATGCCCGGCAGTACGCGCTGTGCGTCATCGTGATCGGCGGCATTCCGACGGTCATCTCCAATGTGCTTTCCAATCTGATCCGCAGTATCGGGCTCTCCAGGGAAGCCGGAGCCGGCATCATTCTCGGAGGTCTGCTCAATATCGCCCTGGATCCATTATTTATGTTCGTTCTGCTTCCGCAGGGCGCAGAGGTTCTGGGAGCCGGTATTGCCACCTGTATCTCGAACTGTATAGCACTCCTCTTTTTTATCGCGGTAATGCTGCGGTCAAAGCAAAATTCCGTGATCACATTTTCTCTGCGGGACGGCCTGCCCCGCAGGAGCAGCGTGGCAGCGGTTTTTGGCGTAGGCATACCTTCTGCCGTGTCCAGCCTGCTCTTTGACCTGGATTACGTTATCATCGACAAACTGATGGTCTCCTATCACGACCTTGCTCTTGCCGCTATCGGCATCGTACTGAAAATCGAACGTTTCCCTCTCAACGTAGGAATAGGGATCTGCCAGGGCATGCTGCCGCTGATCGCCTATAATTACGCTGCAGGAAATAAAAAACGGATGAACGATACGATTCGTCTTTCCTGTTTACTCGGTTTGATTATTGCCGCCGTCAGTATTTTGCTGTATGAACTGTTTGCCGCACAGTTTTCCGAAATCTTCATCTCGGATGAACGCACCGTGCATCTGGCCGCCCAGTTCCTTCGCATACGCGTTCTGGCCACGCCGCTGATGTTTCTAAGCTTTTTCACCGTATATCTTTTTCAGGCCTTCGGCAAAGGAAAGATCTCTCTCTTTCTGGGTACAACACGCTGGCTGGTGTTCAATATTCCTATGCTGTTTTTACTCAACACGGTTTTCGGTATGTTCGGCATCGTCTGGTCACAGGTTTCTGCCGATATTCTGACCGTGATCATGTCGTTTTTCATCTACAGACGATACAGACCGGCCATGACAGAAGCCGTTGATAAAGCCGCATAAAAGCCGCGTAAAAAGCGATATTGACTAAATTCGCAAAAAAAGCAGAATCTGTCAACATTCTTTTTCCTGCAAATCAGTAAAAACCGCCGCGGCAGCAGGAAAATCGAGCCGAGACAGGGGAAAAAGACCCCGGCGCAGGATCTTCCCTCCTGCGCCGGGGTCTTTTGACGGTAGCCTTCTGCATAGATCAGAGACCAAGACCGAAGTTTTCCTTTACTCTGGCCATCGTTTTTTCCGCAATGACGTTAGCGCGTGCTGCACCATCCTTTAAGATCCGGATCAGATCGTCGGAATAGCGGATCTCGTCGAATCTTTCCTTGATCGGCGCCAGCGCTTCCACCGTCACCTCAACCAGGTCCTTCTTGAAGTCGCCGTATCCCCTGCCGTCGTATTCCTTTTCCAGCTCGGCGATACTCTTTCCTGAAAGGACGCTGTAGATATTCATCAGATTACTGATACCCGGCTTATTTTCCTGATCAAAACGAATTACCCCCTCGGAATCCGTTGTCGCCTTCATGATCGATTTTTTGATCTTGGCCGGATCGTCCAGAAGCGAAATGCGGCTGTGGATGTTCTCTGCGGATTTACTCATCTTCTGGGTCGGATCGTCCAGCGCCATGATCCTGGCGCCTTCCTTCAGATACCGGCCTTCCGGCACGACGAAGGTCTTTTTTCTCGTATTATTCACTCTGGTCGCCAGGTCGCGGCACAGTTCGATATGCTGTTTCTGGTCTGTACCGACGGGAACCACATCGGTATCATAGAGCAGAATATCGGCAGCCATAAGCACAGGATAGCTGAAAAGCCCTGTTGGCGCGGATTCCTTGTTGTGGCTCTTGGATTTGAACTGCGTCATGCGTGACAGCTCACCGGTATAGGAACAGCAGGTCAATACCCAGGAAAGCTCTGCGTGACCGGGAACGTCGGATTGCACGAAAACAATGGATTTTTTCGGATCTACGCCTACAGCCAGATAAAGAGACGCCACATCCAGGATGTGGGTTTTCAGAACCTTGGGATCCTGCGGAACCGTGATCGCGTGCATATCAACAATGCAGTAAATACACTCATGATCTTCCTGCAGTTCTACAAATTGTTTCAGTGCGCCCAGGTAGTTTCCCAGGTGCAGATTTCCAGTCGGCTGAACGCCGGAAAATACTCTTTTCATCTTTTTCCTCCTTGGTTATGAGAAATCCGGCTGCACTGCTTTTCAACAATAGCTGCAGCAAAGATTCCCCCGTTGCTTCAGAAGCACGGAAATCTCCCTTGCTTCCCATAATAAAATAAGACCTCTGTCCATAGCAAGGGACAAAAGTCTTGACTTCTGCGGTACCACCCTAATTCGCCTGCAAGAATGCAGGCGCGCTTTTTTCGATATAACGGTCGACCCCGTCTCCCCTACTGGCGCTGCCGCAAACCGGCAGCCGTTCAGTTCGCCCTCCAAAGTCCATTCGCCCCTGCGCGTCTGCTGCTGCAATCTCACCGCCTGCAGCTCTCTGAAAGCGACTTTCGCCGGCTACTTGTCTTCCTCAACGGTTTTTCTGTTAACGATATGGATTTTATCACAAAGTCTTTTTGAAGTCAATATACCCGGCAAAAGGAGAAGATCTGCCGGGAACCGGGAAAGCAGCGCTGTCCGTCGCGCCGCTTTCCTGCATGTCAAATCCATATTCTCGGGCTTTTCAGCCTCTATCCCCATGGCAAAACCGGTCAGCAATGGGGAATATCGGTATAGTCTGCTATGTCTCTGCTGAGAGTACAGAGATCTTCTTTCGTCAGCTGATGGATATCGTCATGTCCGGTAATCCGGGCAAAAGTGCGCAGCTCCTCTGCACTGACCCGAAGGAAGTTTTCCACCCGCTTCGCCGCAGTTTCCACCTGCAGCCGTTTGCGCAGCTGCGGATCCTGAGTGGCAATTCCTACCGGGCAGTTTCCGCTTCCGCAGATACGGTACTGCTGACACGCGGCGGCGATCAGCGCCGAAGTCGCAATGGCCACCGCGTCGGCTCCCATGGCGATCGCCTTGGCAAAATCAGAAGATACCCGCAATCCGCCAGTGATGACAAGTTCTATATCCTCTCCCGCCTCATCAAGATATTTTCTGGCACGATAAAGGGCAAAGATCGTCGGCACGCTGGTCGCCTCTCTGAGGAAAAACGGACTGGAGCCTGTAGCGCCTCCCCGGCCGTCAATGGTGATAAAATCCGGCTGCGCGTAAACACAATAGGCCAGATCTTTTTCCAGTTTTCCTGCCGCAATTTTAATGCCGATCGGCCGTCCGCCGGAACGGCTCCGCAGCTCGTCAACCAGAGCCTTTAGATCCTCTTTTGTATCAAGACCCGGGAATTTGGAAGGGCTCTGTACGTCCTTTCCTTCCTCTTTCCCTCTGATCGCTGCAATTTCCGCGGTCACCTTCTCGCCCGGCAGATGACCGCCCATTCCCGGCTTTGTACCCTGGCCGATCTTGATCTCTATCGCATCCGCGGCCTGCAGATTTTCATCGGTAACGCTGTAGAGATTCGGTACATATTCAAAAATATACTTGTACGCCGCTTCACGCTCTGCAGGCAAAATTCCTCCTTCGCCGCTGCACATTGCCGTTTTGGCCGCCGCGCTTCCCTTAGCCAGGGCCACCTTCGTCTCTGATGACAATGCGCCGAAAGACAGGTGGGAAATATAGACCGGGCTCTCCAGAACCATCGGCTTTTCTGCCTTTTTCCCGATAACGGTCTGCAGATTTACCGGCGCATCATCAGAAAGCGGCGGAGGATTCAGCTGTGCGCCCAAAAGCAGTATGTCATCCCAGCCCGGCATCGGCATCTGCGTGCTCATGGCGCCATGAATCGTCTCTCCGGAAACCGCCATCTGATGGATTTCCTCCATATACCGGCAGGAAGCATCATGGCGGACAAAATCCGGATCGTAGGATAGATCCTCAATTTGTTCCGCTGTTTTCTCCCGGCTTTCCGCCTGCAGGTTTTGCTGCGGCTTTCCGTCTACGGGATTTCCGTAATCGTCTTCGATCAACACGAACTTGTCTACCGATGCGCCGCACATAAAACAGCTTTCGATGTCTGTAATCTTCATACCCTCTTTCTCTTCGTCGAAAACGTATTTACAGACTCTGCATCTGTACTTTGCCATCTTTTTCCTCCTTTTCTTCTCACTTCTTCAGCGTTTCGCAGTCTGCAGAACGCTCCATACAGAATGTGCAGGCGCCTGCGTTAAGCGAACGCAGGCAGATAAGACCCCTTTTCGGGATCAGTCTTCTTTTTCTATACTGGTAAAGCCTTTACCGCTTCCCCATACCGTATCCACATGAAGTACCGTAACAAATGCGGCCGGATCCACCGACGCCAGAAATTTTTTCAGCAGCATGCTCTCCCGGGGAGAGCAGAGAACCACTAATTCCTTTCGCTCCTGCTGGGTAAATTCGCCTGTGGTTTTGCGGCTGGAAACACCGCGGTTCAGGGTTTTCATAACAAATTCGATGGTTTCCTGCGGCTTTACCGTCAGCACGTTGACCTGAACGATCTTCGTCTCGAATCCGTAGATGATAAAATCGACCATCTTTGACGCGATAAACTGGGTGACCAGCGCATACAGGGCGATATTGCGCCCGTAAATAAAGGCAGAAATAATGATGATGACCGCATCCAGCATCAGCAGAATTTTGCTGATATCCGCCTGCGGCATCCATTTGCGCTTGATGATCTTGGCTATAGATTCCGTACCGCAGAAGGCGTAGCCCCGCCAGAATACGATCCCGTTGCAGACGCCGGAAAATACACCGCAGAAAATGGCCGCCAGAATGACGTCCTTTTCTTCCAGCAGCTGAAAATCAAAAAGTTCCAGTACAAAGAGCACCGCCGGATACATGACCGTGACCAGCAGAACTTTTTTCCCTTCCCGGAATCCTATGGTGAGGATGACCACCGCCAGGATGATGAACGCCCCGGCATAATAGGCCAGAGAAAAGTTGATGTCTACATAGTACTGCAGAATACGCACGATACCGGTCAGTCCGCCGCTGGTAAGCCCGTTGGGGATCATTACCGCCGTAGTGGCAAAAGCGCCTACTGCACAGGCAAAAAGTAAAAATGCGTAATCGATACATCTCTGTTTAACCGTCTCTTTCATTTCCCGTTTCTATCCTTTCAAAGGCTGTATTTCCAAAAATATCCACCACTTTTACGGAGACCGTCTTCCCTCGCGTAACGATCAGCTCTGCTTCACAAGGCAGTTCTTTCTGCTTTCGCACGTAGACGGCTTCCGGACGATGAACACCGCTTCGGTGATCCGGATCTATACTCCAGGCACAGATCAGCTGCAGAGGATCTTCTTTCTGTATCTGCTTCACTTTATCCACTGATCTTTCATCGACACTCTTTCTCACGTCTCTTTCCCTGATCGAGACCAGACGGACACGGAGCAGCAGCTTATCCGAAGCCGGAAAGTCCGTAATGCTCCAGTCCAGCTTCACGCTGATTCTTGACGTTTTCTTCTGGTTTAAATCATAGACGGAAAAAGCAGCGCCGCTTTCCAGCAGCCGGCTTATCGTGCTTTCCACCGCCAGGCTCTCTGTATCACAGGCGATAAACCGCCTCTTCATCCGTGCTGCCACTACCGGCATCGTCCCGCTTCCGCAGAAAAAATCGGCGCAGATATCGCCTTCCTTCGTGCAGCTTTCCAGAATCCTCTCCATCAGAAGTTCCGGTTTTTGGGAGGCATAGCCTGTTCTCTCTGCCGACGTCCGGCCTACCATGTCGATCTGCCAGACGTCCTTCATATTGACCAGAGTAAACCACCCCTTGTCATCCCGGTATTCCTTTACCCCCTTGAACCGATACGGCTTGAACTGACGGTTGTAGGACTTTTCCTTCAGCGGATAAAAGAAATATTTCCGGCTTTTACTATAGACCAGCAGCGTATCGTGCTTGCGGGAAAAGTGACGTTTTCCCGAGCCGCCGGATTTATATGTCCATATGATCTCATTGACGAAGTTCGCTTCTCCAAAGATCTCATCCAGAATGATTTTGGCGTAATGCACCACATGCCAGTCCAGATGCACCCAAAGCAGGCCGGTGTCCGCAAGAAGCTCCCGCATCAGATACAACCGCGCAGTAAGCATCGTCAGATACTGTGCCATGCCGTTTTCCCAGCGGTCTGCATATGCCGGATGTTTCAGCTTTTCTTCACCGGCCCAGACTACCGCATCGTAATCATTGCGCGAATAGAATGGCGGGTCGATATAAATCAGCTGGATACCGCCTTCCGGTTTTCCCTCCTCCAGCTGCATTTTCATCAGCACTTTGTTATCGCCGTGGCATACCATGCCTGCCGGTTCCGTTTTTTCTCCGATTTCTTCTGTCAGAATCAGCGGTCTGCCTGCCGCATTCTGATACTGTCTTTTTCCTGCCGCGATGATTTTTCCCAGTTCTTTGATCAAACTCATGTTTCTTTCCTCTGCCGCCCAAAAGCACATCGATCAGATCCTCACGTCCTGCCTGCTGCAGCGCGCGGATGACCGTTTTCCGATTTTCCGGTTTGTTGTAATGGATCAGTGCACGCTGCATTTTCTTTTCTTCCAGATTCTTCGCCACGTACACCTCTTCCATGGTGAGAGGATCTCTTCCGGTATAATACATACATGTAGCCAGCGTTCCCGGCGTCGGATAGAAATCCTGAACCTGGTCGGGCACAAATCCGTAATCTTTCAGAAACAGTGCCAGCTCCACCGCATCATCCAGACTGCTGCCCGGATGCGAACTGATAAAATAAGGAATCAGATACTGCTTTTTCTGCAGCTTGTCGTTGATCTGTCTGTACCTTTCCGCAAACTGCAGGAATACGGCTTTTCCCGGCTTGTGCATACAGCGCAGAACCCGGTCTGAAACGTGCTCCGGCGCAATTTTCAATGTCCCGCTGACATGATAGCGGCACAGCTCATAAAGAAAGGTTTCATCCCGGTCTGCCATCACATAGTCATAACGGATCCCCGAACGGATAAAGACCTTTTTTACTCCCGGTACAGCCCGAACCGCCCGGAGAACCTCAAGATAGTCCCTGTGGCTGACCTCCATAGCCGCGCAGGGCTGAGGAAAAAGACAGTCTTTATTCTGACAGACGCCGGTCTTCCGCTGTTTTTGACAGGCCGGTGCACGAAAATTCGCCGTAGGGCCGCCAATATCGTGAATATATCCCTTAAAATCAGCCTTTTTCGTCAGTGCCTCGGCCTCCCGTACCAGAGACTCTCTGCTCCGGCTGCGCACCTGCCTTCCCTGATGATAGGTCAGCGCGCAGAAGCTGCAGCCGCCAAAACAGCCCCGACTGGAAACCATGCTGAACTTCACTTCGCGAAAGGCGGGAATCTCTCCCTGCTCTATATACATGGGATGCGCTTCATTCTCAAAAGGCAGCTCGTAAACATCGTCCAATTCCTCCCGCTCCAGCGGCGGCTGAGGCGGGTTCTGCACGACATATACGGTATCCGTATATTTTTCTACCAGACGTCTTCCGTTTATCGGATCGTTGTTCCGGTATGCAGCAACAAAGCTTTGACCATACATCTCCTTTGAGGAAACGATCTGGGCAAAATCCGGCAGTCTGACCGTATCCTGATCGATATCCGGCGTCCTGTCCGCATAGCAGGTTCCTCTGATCCAGTGAATATCTTTTATCGCAATACCGGCTTCCAGAGCCTCTGCGATTTCTATCATTGCCCGCTCACCCATACCGTAGATAAGCAGATCCGCCCGGGAGTCCAGAAGGATCGAACGCCTGACCTTGTCGCTCCAGTAATCATAATGAGCCAGGCGGCGCAGGGACGCTTCAATCCCGCCGATGATCACGGGAATGGTATGATAAATGCGCCGGATCAGATTGCAGTACACGATCGTAGCGCGATCCGGTCTTAAACCTGGTTTGCCGCCCGGAGAATAGGCGTCCGCCGCGCGCCTCTTCTTTGCTACCGTATAATGATTCACCATCGAATCCATATTGCCGCCGCACACCAGGAACGCAAGCCTTGGCGTTCCGAGAATCTGAATGCTCTCCGGATTCTTCCAGTCCGGCTGCGCGATGATCCCGACCCGATAGCCTCTGCTCTCAAGCACCCGGCTGATGATGGCCGGTCCGAAGGAAGGGTGATCCACATAGGCATCCCCTATTACATAGACGAAATCACACTGATCCCATCCCCTCCGTTCCATATCCTCTCTGCATATCGGTAAATAATCATTCATGAATTGAATCCCTCCTCCGTTCCTTCTTTTCTATTTGATTCTGTTCTCCCCCTGATTTGAACCATTGTACCGCAAAACACCTCCTGAGACAACCCTTCATTTGATCCGGATCAAAAAAGGCTGCCCCGGCTCCTTCTGGAAATCCTCTGACAGCCATTTCACAGCACAAAAGCGTGCCCTGGTTTGACACGCTTTTGTATTGATGCAATCTACATCAATTGATGCAGTCTGCATCAGCTGTTGATTCTATTTGCCTGAATGATTCACCTGAATTATTCGCCCG
>CALXJA010000052.1 GCA_944388465.1 uncultured Emergencia sp. | reverse complement strand
TCCCTCTTCTTTCCCTTCTGTTTCCCCACAGACTGCAGCAACGGAAGGACCCGCCTGCTTTCCCTGCTGACGCTGATCCGGTGGTTTGATTCTCCCCATCCGATTTCCTCTGCTGTGAAAGATGAGGAAAAGATAACCTTCCTGATTGACACAGATTTTGCGTTGCTCCGTCCGCTTTCTCTTACTGACGGAGATATCGCTCTGCAGGGCGAGGGACACAGGCTGCGCCTTTCTGTGAAAATCCTGTCAGAAACACTGAAACTGTTTTTTGAGGATCATCGAAATTACTATTATCTTCCTCAGGAGGATATGGCGATTCACAAAAGCGTAGGACAGTTTGTCGACCGGTCCTGCCGCAGGCAGGCGACGCCGTCCACCTGTTACCAGAAAAAAGACGGCCGTTTTCTGCCGGCGCCGCCTGGATTTTCCGCGCTCTCTCGTTTTTGCCGTTCTCGCAAAGAAAAAGAAAAATTCTGTCTTTTGGAAGAACTGCTCTCTGACCCGGCAGCGACAGAGAAATATGTATTTTTGCTGCTTCGCTTCCTGATCTATTCCGAATCAGAGTTTTCCAATAAAAAAGGCGGCTGATCTGCCGCCTTTTTCTATCTCTTATTCTTCTTCTGCACCGGCATTGCCTGACTCTGCAGCTGTCTCGAGCGCTTTCATGCTCAGACTGATTTTCTTTTCTTCTCCGTTGAAGTCTACCACTTTTGCGGTGATTTCCTGTCCCACACTGAGTACGTCGGAGGGTTTCTCCACATGCTCTCTGGAAATCTGTGATACGTGAAGCAGTGCGTCCACACCGGGCTCCAGTTCCACAAAGGCGCCGAAGTCTGTCATACGGGCAATTTTACCATTGACGATATTTCCAACCGCATAGTTTTCAGAAGCTTTCAGCCAGGGATTCTGATCCTCAAATTTCAGGCTGAGGGCAATTTTATCGCCTTTGATTTCCTTAATCAGCACAGTGATCGGTTCGCCAACCTTGAATACTTTTTTAGGATTGTCCACTCTGCCCCAGGACATTTCAGAAATATGCAGAAGTCCGTCTGCGCCGCCCAGATCGATGAAAGCGCCGAAATCTGTCACGTTTTTAACAGTTCCGTCTACCACATCGCCGGGATGAATTCTTTCAAAGAGTTCTCTTTGCTTTTCGGCTTTCTCAGCTACCAGAAGCTGCTTTCTGTCGCCGATGACTCTTCTTCTTCTGGGATTGAATTCCGTAATCACAAATTCAATCTCCTGATCGGCGTATTTGGAAAGATCTTTTTCGTAAGTATCAGATACCAGGCTGGCCGGAATAAAAATTCTGGCTTCATCGATTACCACACTCAGGCCGCCGTTTAATACCTGTGCTACCTTCGCCTTCAGAACCTCATGATTTTCAAAAGCTTCTTCCAGTCTCTTGTTTCCTTTTTCCGCTGCCAGACGTTTATAGGTAAGCAGAACCTGTCCCTCTCCGTCATTGACCTTCAGGACTTTTACTTCCATGGTGTCGCCAGGCTTTGCAATGGTTGTCAGGTCTACGTTGGGTTCGTTGGTATATTCGCTTCTTGTAAGAATACCATCTGCTTTATAGCCAATGTTCAGGATAATCTCATCCGGCTTAACGTCGATGACCGTACCCTCCACTACTTCTCCGTTTCTAATGGTTTTGAATGATTCATCCAGCATTTGTTCAAAACTTAATTCTGACATGTTTTTGAACCTCCTCAATTATATTATTTGGGGTCGAAGCCCCTGCTGTAATACCTACATGACTGATAGATTGAAAAGGCTTGGTTTCCAAATCAACGAGTGTCTGTATATAGTAAGTATTTGTACATTCTTTTTTGCATATTTCATACAGTTTCTGCGTGTTGGAGCTGTTTTTGCCTCCTATGACAATCATGGCATCCACCTGCGCCGCCAGTCTGGCAGCTTCCTGCTGCCGCTCTTGGGTGGCACTGCAGATTGTATTTAAAACATTTCTCTTATCATACCTCTTTTTGGCAAGAATTTCAACTAAATCTTGAAATTTGTTGTAATTAAATGTCGTCTGGGACACAATACAAAGGGTTGAGGCGGGATTCGGCGTGAATTTTCGGGCTTCCTCCTCCGTGCTGATGACAGTCGCCGGAGTGTGGCACCAGCCTTTGATCCCCTCCACTTCCGGATGGCTGGGATTGCCGATAATGATGATCTGATGTCCCATACGGCTTTCTTCCTCCACGATCCGGTGTATCTTTTTTACAAACGGACAGGTGGCATCCACCACTTTATGTCCCTGTTCCTGCGCAGCCTGGCAGACGGAACGGGGAACGCCGTGGGAACGGATTACGACGGTGCCTTTGGCGATCCTTTTTAACTCTGCTTCCGAGTGAATGACTTTGACTCCTCTGGATTCCAGATCTTTCACTACCTGCTCGTTATGTATGATGGGACCGAAGGTATACACTGGTTCGCTGCTGTTTGCCACTTGCTCGTAAACGGTTTCCACTGCCCGTCTGACGCCGAAACAGAAACCGGCCGTCTTGGCTGTCGTCACTTTCATGATCTTTTTTTCTCCTCATAAATGCGGCGGATCGTATTCAGAACCGTTTCGATGTCCATATCCGAAGTATCCACCAAAACGGCGTCTTCTGCCTGGCAAAGGGGGGAGATATCCCGGTGCATATCCCGGTAATCCCGATTCCGGATATCCTTTTCAATACTTTCCAGAGACTTATCGATTCCCTGGGCTTTCAGTTCCTCGTATCTTCTTTTTGCCCGCACGGCAGTCCCGGCAGTGAGATAGATTTTCATCTGCGCATCGGGAAGCACAGCGGTTCCGATATCTCTTCCATCCATCACCACATCCGTGGATGCAGCCAGTTTTTTTTGAAGCTGGGTCAGTTTGATCCTGACAGCCGGCAGCGCGGAAGTAACGGAAGCCATATTGCCCACAGACTCTTTTCTCAGCTGTGAGGTAATATTTTCTCCGTTTAAAAGCACCTGCTGTTCTCCGTTTTCATAGGTGATGGTGATATCCACATCGGCACAGGCGTCTTCGATTCCGCTTTTGTTTTCGGGATCAATTCTGTTTTTTAAAAAATAGTATGCCATGGCCCGGTACATAGCTCCGGTATCCACATAGATGAATCCCAGGCTGCGGGCCAGGCTGCGGGCTATGGTGCTTTTTCCGGCTCCGGCCGGACCGTCGATCGCTATATTAAAGCTCATGTGGTTCCTCCTTGTCGTCAGGCAATACTCTCAGCCGCTGCGTGTGCAGTGGACCAGGCGATCTGCAGGTTGAAACCGCCCGTCAAGCCGTCGGCGTCCAGTACTTCCCCGATAAAGTAAAGTCCTTTCACTTTTTTGGACTCCATTGTGCCAGGATGAATCTCTTTTAAGGAGACGCCTCCTTTTGTCACAACAGCTTCATTATACCCTCCAAGACCCGTTATCGTAAATGGAAAATGTTTTAAAATTTTAATAAATTCTTTTCGTTCCTGTCTGGTGACGTCATGGATGACTTTTTCCGGTGAAATGATTCCCAGTTTTAAGAAGACAGGAACCGCCTTTGCCGGAAGAAGGGAGGGGATCACATTTTTGAACTGACGGTTTTCCTGTCCGGAAAATTCCCGCAAAAGCCG
>CALXJA010000051.1 GCA_944388465.1 uncultured Emergencia sp. | reverse complement strand
CGATGATCCGCTGCTTCGCCGTGCAAGACCGGACTGCAGGGTCTGCTACTATGCTGTGTATGACAGGAGCGCCGACTACTATGCAGAAAATATCCGGGAATCAGGGACGACGACCAGTTTTGATATCGTATGGCGAGACGGGCGGTTTCCGGTCACCCTGCAGGTTCCGGGAATCTATAACGTGCTGAACGCGGTGTGCTGTTTTGCCATCGGACGTTTTTTCGGCATGCGCGATCAGGATATTGCGACGGGACTGGCAAAGTTCAAAACCTCGGGAACAAGGCAGAATCTGGTCAATGTAGGCGGTTACCGGCTGTTTGTGGACTGCTTTAACGCATCTCTGGATTCGGTGGAAAGCTCTCTTTCTGTGCTGAAAAAGCTGGAGATCGAACCGGGAAAAAGGAAGAATGCGGTGATTGGAGATATTACCGGCATGGGAGAAATGTCTGCAGAAATAAACAGAAAGATAGCGGCTATCGTGGATCGTTATGCAGAACACCTGGATCAACTGGTTCTGTATGGGAAAAATGCTGAGGAAGTGGCATCGGCTATGAAACATTTTCCTGCCCGTTTCCAGATAGTCCGCGACCCGGTGCAGTTGAACCGCTGGATAAAATCGGAAATCCGAAGCGGTGATGTGACGCTGTTCAAGGGAGGTTCCAAGTCTAAGCTGGACGAACGGATAGATGATGTGTTCGGAACGAATTTCGCTGACGGAAAATATGTGGAGGAATCTCGTTATCGTTCCCTGCAGCGCCGCAATGTGAATTATCGGATCTTTTCCGGCCACGCTACGCTGCTGCGCGGCGGGGAAGAAACGACCTCCGCAAGGATCAGGGGACGGATAGCCGGAAAAAAGATCCAGAAGATCGGCATGGAATCCTTTTTGAATCATCCGAGCCTGGAGACCGTTTCGGCAGGCAGGCATGTGCTGCATATCGGTTCGAAAAGCTTTTTCAGCTGTTCACGTCTGAAAAAGGTAGAACATCAAAACAGCATATTGTTTATCGGAAAAAGTGCTTTTGCGAATTGTACCAATCTGATCGAGCTGCAGATTCCGCAGAAGCTGCGGTTTATGGGAGCCGGAGCGTTCAAAAACTGCAGCGCTTTAGAGCAGGTTCGTATTCCGGCCGGCTGTGCGGATATTCCGCCGCAGGCTTTTGCCGGCTGCCGCAATCTGCGGAAAGTCGTTGTCGAACCGGGGGTGAGGCAGTTATGGAAACAGAGTTTTGCCGACTGCCGTGGTCTGGAAGAAATCCGGCTGCCTGGAAGCGTGACTCGCGTAGGTGATCTGGCGTTCCAAAACTGTATCAACCTGAAACGTGTTTATGCAGCTGCAGATGCGCATTTCAGCCGCAATGCCTTTGCAGGATGCGGAAAGGTGGAGATTATCCGGGAAAATCCGGCGGATCCTGTACCGGCATTTTCCTTGTAAAGGTACTGGAAGTTCGTTATAATTATCGTAAGATTCAGTTTTAGAGGTGCATGATGATCCAGGATTTAGAAGAAAAGAAATTGTATAACCAGTACGAACCGCAGATCGCAGAGAGCGAAGACAGCGTATTCTGTTTTGACCGGGACAGATTGCTGGTAAAGAGAGAAGAGACCGGCGGGCTGCGTCTTCCGCTTGTAAACGAGGTGGGAGAGGAGGATCTCCGCTATCTGTTCCGGATCGAGGAGGATCGTTTTTTTCTGCTTTCGGGGGAAAAGAAGCTTCCGGGATTTCAGTGGATGCCGGTGAGAGACTTGAGAGATCGGCAATGGAAGGAACTGGCTTTTGCCGCAGCGACGGCCTATCATCTCTGCCGGTGGTATGCGGATAATCGCTTTTGCGGCAGATGCGGCGCAGAAACCGAGCATGACAGCCGGGAACGTATGCTGCGCTGTCCGGTCTGCGGTAATATGATCTATCCGCGTATTGCGCCGGCTGTCATTGTGGCGGTAACGGATGGAGACCGGCTGCTGATGACGAAGTATAACGGAAGAGCGTATCGGAAATACGCCCTGATCGCCGGATTTACGGAGATCGGAGAGACCGCAGAGGAAACGGTGAAGCGTGAGGTTATGGAAGAAACCGGTCTTCATGTCAAGGACATTGTGTATTACAAGAGTCAGCCCTGGGGCGTGGACAGCAATCTGCTGATGGGCTTTTTCTGTCAGGTAGACGGGGAAAAGACGATCACCATAGACGAAGAGGAACTGTCCACTGCGGGGTGGTTCTCCCGGGAGGAAATCCCCGAAGACGACGGATTCAGTTTGACCAGGGAGATGATGCGGGTGTTTAAAGAAGGAGGGATCCATCATGTATGATATCATTATTGTCGGCGCCGGGACGGCCGGCATGTCGGCAGCCATTTATGGACAGCGAGCCGGAAAACGCACACTGCTGCTGGACGGTAAAGGATTTGGCGGACAGATCCTCAACTCTCCGGAGATCGAAAATTATCCGGGGATTAAACATATTTCCGGATTCGAATTTGCAGCGGGACTTTATGAGCAGGCGAGCAGCCTGGGTGCAGAAATCGTCTATGAAAAAGTTGTCGCAGTTGCTGCGGCAGAGAAAGGCAAGACGGTAAAGACAGAGACGGGAACTTATGAAGGAAAGACGGTGATTCTGGCCACCGGCGCAAAAAACAGACCGTTAGGACTGAAAGACGAAGAAAAGTTTGTCGGTGCCGGTGTTTCCTACTGCGCATCCTGCGACGGCGCTTTTTTCCGCGATCGAGCGGTGGCAGTGGTCGGCGGCGGCAACACGGCGCTGGAGGATGCGGAGATCCTTTCCGGTCTTGCGGAGGCCGTTTATCTGGTTCACCGCCGCAGTGCGTTTCGCGGCGAGGAGGCAAATGTCAAACGGCTGGCACAGAAGAGCAATGTAGAATTTGTGCTGGACAGCGTGCCGGAAGAGCTGATTGGCGACAGTACGGTCAGCGGATTGCGGGTGAAAAACGTAAGAAGCGGTGAAAGCAGGATCCTGGAGGTTCAGGGTGTTTTCGTCGCTATCGGCCAGATGCCGGATAACGGTGATTTTGCCAATGTGGCGAAGCTGGACGAAAAGGGGTATATCCGAGCCGGAGAGGATTGTCTGGTTTCGACACCGGGGATATTCGCTGCCGGCGACTGCAGAACGAAGAAGGTAAGGCAGCTGACTACAGCAGCCGCTGACGGAGCGGCCGCCGCTATTGCCGCCGTGGAATATATCAACAGTATGGAAATATAAAACGGCTGAATTCTGATAAGGAGGGAGAACCATGGAACTTTCGAGACTCGATCAAATATTGCAGCAGATGATCAGGATCGATACCACCAGTGGTATACGACCGGAGAAGCCTTGCATTGAATATATACAGAGCCTGCTTGAGACGGCAGGGATCAGTACAGAGATCTTTGCCAGGGATGAACAGCGTCCGAACCTGTTGGCGCGTATTCCGGCCTGTGCAGAGGCGGGAGAAGAGAAACCGCCTCTGCTTTTCTACGGTCATGTTGACGTTGTGCCGGTGACAGATCAGCAGTGGTCCTGTGATCCTTTCGGCGCGGAGGTGAAGGACGGCTATATCTGGGGAAGAGGCGCTATCGATATGAAGGGTGAGGTCGCCATGTTCATCGGTTTGGCTCTGGCGGTGGCAGAGCAGAAACTGAAGCTGCCTTTCGAGCTGCGTTTTCTGTTTGTCAGCGACGAAGAAGGAGACGGGATATATGGCATGTCTTACCTGGTCGATCAGCATCCGGAAATTTTTGAAGGGATAAAATGGGCTTTTGGCGAGATCGGCGGCTTTACCTTCCATGCTTTGGGGAAAAAGATCTATCCGGTAATGGTAGCAGAAAAGCAGTTTGCACATCTGCGTATTACCGCAAAGGGTGAAGGCGGTCACGCTTCCCTTGCGCATCATGGTACAGCCATGGAAAAAGCCGCTGAAGCGGTAGTGGCATTAGCGAAGAACCGGCTGCCTGTGCGGATCACGCCGCCGGTACAGATGATGATCGAAGGCTTTGCGGATATAGCCGGCGGGGTTTCGGGGAAAATGCTGAGACGGCTGCTTCACCCTGCAAAAACCGACAAAACGCTCAAACTTCTGGGAACGGCGGGAGCGCTTTTCGAACCGCTTCTGCACAACAATATCAATGTGACGATCATCAGCGGCGGCAGCGCGATCAATGTGATCCCTTCAGCGGTAAGCTTTCAGGCCGACATGCGTCTGGTTCCCGGCTGCTCCATAGAGGAAGGAATAGAAGATGTGCGGAGCCTGATCGGAGAGGATTTTACCATAGAAGTGGTGACATACGATCCCGGCAGCAATACAGTGGATATGCGTCTCTATGAACAGATCGCCCAGACTCTGCGTGCCTGCGAACCGGAAGCTGAACCGGTACCGTTCGTTTTAAGCGGCGTTACGGACGGGCGCTTCCTGTCAAAGCTGGGGATCCAGACTTATGGTTTTACACCGATGGATCTGCCGCAGGATTATGATTTTACCGCTCTGGCTCATAGCGCAGATGAACGGATCCCTGTGGGCACCGTAGATTTCGGAACGAAGGTTCTGCTCCGGCTGCTCCGGCAATTGCAGGAGGCTGAATTTTAAAGACGGGATCTATTCCGGTCTTCTTCTGTATTTTCCCGGATCGAGGAAGGGGGCAAGCGGTATTTTCTTGTCAACTGCGGGTAAATTATGGTATAATTGATACACCTTTAGCTGACAGAGGCACAGACGGCTGCAGATACGGTCAGCATGCTTTTGTCCGTTGAGGGCAGATCCGCGGTGTTCCGGCAGACAGATACCAGACGCCGCATACGGAGGAAAGAAACATGGAACCAAAATACAAACGGGTTCTCCTGAAAATCAGCGGAGAAGCGCTGGCAGGAGATGACCGGTTCGGGATTAACGAGGCAATGACCAAAAAAGTCGCCAGACAGGTGAAGGAGATCCATGAGCTGGGGGTCGAGGTGGCCATCGTCGTCGGCGGCGGTAATTTCTGGAGAGGCCGTACCAGCAAGGATATGGATCGGGCGACGGCAGATTATATGGGTATGTTGGCAACCGTGATGAATTCGCTGGCTTTGCAGGATGCGTTGTTAGCCGAAGGAATCAAGGCCAGAGTGCAGACCGCAATAGAAATGCGGGAGATAGCAGAGCCTTATGCGCGGAGAAAGGCCATCAGTCAGCTGGAGCACAAGGATGTCGTTATTTTTGGCGCCGGCACCGGCAATCCGTTTTTCTCCACGGATACAGCAGCGGCATTGCGTGCTGTGGAGATCGACGCCGATGTGATTCTGCTGGCAAAGAAGGTCGATGCTGTGTATTCTGACGATCCGGAGAAAAATCCGGACGCAGTCAAATACGATGAGCTTACCCACATGGAGGTTCTGGAAAAAGACCTGAAGGTCATGGATCTGACTGCTGCAACCCTGTGCAGGGACAATCATATCGCTATCCATGTATTTGGTATTGCTGAAGAAGGAAATGTGCTGAAAGCCGTATACGGCGAAAAGATCGGTACGATAATAAAATAGGAGGAAAAACAATGAGCCATTCACACAAGACTTTAGAAGAAAGAATCGCCAAGACCATTTCTGTATTAAAATCGGATTTAAACACCGTAAGAGCGGGGAGAGCGAACCCGGCTCTGTTAGACAAGGTGATGGTCGACTATTATGGAAGTGCGACTCCGCTGAAAAATCTTTCCAATATATCCGTACCGGATCCGCGTACGCTGTTGATCGCTCCGTTTGATCCAAAGTCCATCGGAGAGATCGAAAAGGCGATCAACATTGCGGAAATCGGCATTACGCCTTCCAATGACGGGAAGTGCATCCGGCTTGCCATTCCGCAGCTGACAGAAGAACGCAGAAAGGAACTGACCAAGACCACAAAGAAGATGGGCGAAGAGGCCAAGGTCGCTGTCCGCAATCTCAGAAGAGAGGCAAACGACGTTTTGAAAAAGCAGCAGAAAGAGGGCGAACTGACGGAGGACGATCTGAAAAAAGAGCTGGATGTGGTACAGAAGACCATTGAGAAAGCCGTCAAGGATATTGATGATATTGTTGCAGCTAAAGATAAAGAGATCATGGAAGTCTAAACAAAAAATAGGTGAAGAAAGAGAGGCTGTCTCACGTAGGGATAGCCTCAAGTTATGAGGAGAAAATGGCAGAGAAAGAAAGAGTTCCGAGTCATGTTGCCATTATCATGGATGGCAATGGCAGATGGGCGGCCAAAAAGGGATTGCCCCGTCTGGCAGGTCATAACGCCGGCATGCTGGCGATGAAAGAGATCGTAAAGGAATCCTCGCGTCTTGGGATAAACTATTTAACGGTATATGCTTTTTCAACAGAAAACTGGAAGCGTTCACAGGAAGAGGTCAGCGGTATTTTCCGGCTTTTGATCAAATATGTAGACAGTGAGCTCAGGGAGCTGCACGAAAATAATGTCCGCGTCAGGATCCTGGGCGATTACCGGAAGCTGCCAGCAGCCGCTGCCGAAAGACTGGAAAAAACGCTGGAGACTACCCGCGAAAATACGGGGCTGTGTTTCAGTATTGCGCTCAACTACGGAAGCCGGGCAGAGATCGTCAGGGCGGTCAGCCGGATCTGTGCAGATAAAGATGCGGGGAGGCTGGACGCAGACCGGATCATCGATGAGGAACTGCTCAGCCGTTATCTGTATACCGGCGACGAAAACGGAAATCTTCCGGATCCGGATCTGATCATCCGTACCAGCGGAGAAGAACGGCTGTCTAATTTTTTGTTGTGGCAGAGCGCATACAGCGAGCTGGCATTTACCGATGTGCTGTGGCCGGAATTTACGCCGGAAGAGTACCGGCGCATTCTGAAGCAGTATCAAAACCGGGATCGCAGGTTCGGAGGAAGGAAGTAGAGGAAAAAGAAAAGATGAAAACGAGAGTCATTTCGGGGCTTTGTATGGTACCCCTGCTGGTCTTTGTCTATCTGGGAGGCTATTGGCTGACCGCCATGTGCATCTTTGTGGGACTGGTAGGCGTCAGAGAGTTTTTTAACGGCTTCCGGGCGATGGATATTCACCCAAGCGAGCCTGTCGCTTATGTTTCTATGTTTGTGCTTTATCTGCTCAACGGATTGTGGCCGCAGCAGCACGAATTTATTCTTGCCTGGCTGGTTTTCAGCGTGATGGCCAGTTCCATCTATATTTTCAGAATCGATCAGCGAAAAGCCGAAGACGGCATGGCGACGATGTTAGGCATTATTTATGTCATATTCTTTTCCTTTCACGTCGTGCTGGTAGATCAGACACAGGAATATGCTGTTCTGATCTGGCTGGTTCTGCTCTCCGCTTTTTGTACGGATATTTTCGCGTATTTCAGCGGTTATCTGTTAGGCAGACACAAGCTCTGCCCGAATCTGAGCCCGAAAAAAACCATTGAAGGAGCTGTGGGAGGAACTCTGGGCAGTGTCATCTGCTGCGGTCTGTTTGGCTATTTTGTGATTCCAAGGATCTGGATACACTGCCTGCTTATCGGTTTGATCGGTGCGGTGCTGTCGCAGTGCGGCGATCTGACGGCTTCCGCATATAAACGGAAAATGGGCATTAAAGATTACGGCACACTGATCCCGGGACACGGCGGCATTATGGATCGTTTTGACAGCGTGCTGTTCACGGCTCCGGTGGTGTATTACTATATTATCCTGGTTTTGCAGTAGGAGTGGTTTTGATGAAAAAGGTTTCGATTCTGGGAAGTACGGGATCTATCGGTACACAGACGCTTTCAGTGATTCGGGAGCATCGGGAACAGTTCTCCGTGACCGCTCTGTGTTGCGGAAAAAATACAGAACTGCTTTCGCGGCAGATCGAAGAGTTTGCTCCGAGACTGGCAGTAACGGCAGAGGAAGCAGATGCACGCCTGCTGGCACAGAAATTTCCGCATATGGATATCCTCTATGGTGAAGAGGGACTGCTGGCGGCAGCAGAAGATGACAGCGATATTCTGCTCAATGCGCTGATGGGTATGCGCGGGCTTTTCCCTACATACAGAGCGATTTTGCATGGAAAGGATATTGCTCTGGCCAATAAAGAGACACTGGTGGTCGGCGGCGAACTGATCATGAAAGCCGCGGCGGAAAAACAGGTCAGAATTTTGCCGGTAGACAGCGAACACAGCGCCATTTTCCAATGCCTTCAAGGAAATCAGGGCAAAGAGATCCGCAGAATTTATCTGACCGCTTCCGGCGGACCTTTTCGAGGCTATACCGCAGAGCAGCTGAAGGAAGTAAGCCTGCAGCAGGCCTTGTCGCATCCCCGCTGGAAAATGGGAAAAAAGATTACGGTGGACTCAGCAACCATGATGAATAAAGGCCTGGAGGTCATAGAGGCCAGGTGGCTTTTTGACGTACCTCTGAAAAAAATAGAGATCCTGGTTCATCCACAGAGCATTGTCCATTCTGCCGTGGAATTTGCGGACACTTCTGTGCTGGCACAGCTGGGACTTCCCGACATGCAGATCCCCATCAGCGTTGCTCTCGGCTATCCGGACAGGCTGCCTTATGCCGGCCGGGCACTGAATTTCTTTGAGGAAGGGGCATCGCTGACCTTTGAACGGCCAAACCGGGAGGTATTCCGCTGCATTGATCTGGCTTATCAGGCTGCAGAGACCGGCGGGAGCTGTCCTGTCGTGCTCAATGCGGCCAACGAGGTTTTAGTCGATCAGTTTTTACATGGCAGGATCGCTTTTCTGGATATCCAGAAAAACATAGAAAATATACTAAATCTTCACACACCCGCATATCATTTAGGGTTAAATGATATCATAGAAATAGACCAGAAAATTCGCAAAGAGGTTATGGGATGACAGTAATTTACGCAGTGATATTATTTGTTCTGCTGATTTTTCCGCATGAGCTGGGACATTTTCTGATAGCGAAGGCGGTAGGGGTCAAGGTCAATGAATTTGCTTTTGGTATGGGACCGGCTCTTTTCAAGAAGCAAAGGGGAGAGACTCTCTATGCAGTGCGGCTGATCCCGATCGGCGGATATTGTGCGATGGAAGGAGAAAACGAAGAATCCACTGACAGCAGGTCGTTTAACAATAAACCGGGCTGGGCGAAAATCTCCGTACTCCTGGCCGGATCAGCGATGAACGTGCTTATTGCCGTATTGACACTGTCTATCGTAATGGGCGTGATCGGCAGTGCGACAACAGCTGTGGATCAGGTACAGGCGGACAGCCCCGCTGCAGCTGCAGGGCTTCAAACCGGCGACCGGATCCTTTCGGTGGACGGCCGGCAGGTAGACTCGTGGCAGGATATCACCAGGCTGATCGGCGCTTCCGCAGAGCCGCGCACGGTGACGGCAGAGCGGGATGGCAAAGAGCTGCGTTTTACCATCACGCCGGAAGAAAGCGAGGATGGCCGGTATATCATCGGTATCACTTCGGCTGTAAGCCACAGTCCGCTGATTGCAGTTAAAAACGGAGCCGGAGCGACCTGGGATATGACCGTTCTCATGTATGACGCGTTGAAACAGCTGGTAACCGGCGGTGCGTCAACCGATGACATTGCCGGACCTGTGGGGATCGTTTCCATGGTCAGTGAGACGACGAGCTACGGTATGATCTATTTTGCCTATCTGTTAGCCTTGATGAGTCTGAATCTGGCAATTATCAACATGCTGCCGTTTCCGGCGCTTGACGGAGGACGCATCCTCTTTGTGATCATCCGCAAAATAACGGGAAGGATGATCACCGATCAGCTGGAAGGAAGGATTCATGCGGCAGGAATGATGCTGCTGTTTGGACTGATGATTTTTGTTACCTGGAACGATATAACGAGGTTATTATCATGAGCAAGAGTGTAAGATGCGGCAACGTGACCATCGGCGGAGGCGTACCGGTTTCCATCCAATCGATGACCAATGTGGATCCACATGATGAAACGGCGCTTTTGCGCCAGATCCGGGAATTGTCGGATGCCGGCTGCGACATTGTGCGGATCGCTGTACCTGACCGTGAAGCAGCTGAGGTTTTGGGAAGAGTCAGAGCAAAGACCGACGTGCCGCTGGTGGCCGATATTCATTTTGATTACCGTCTGGCGATCGCGGCGATCCAGGCCGGCGCGGATAAAATACGGATTAATCCGGGGAATATCGGTTCTCTTGAGCGGATAAAGGCTGTCGTAAATGCGGCGAAGGAGCGGGAGATCCCCATCAGGATCGGGGTAAACTCCGGCTCGCTGGAGCAGGATATACGGGAAAAGTATGGCGGCGTTACGGCAGAGGGATTAGCAGAGAGCGCTTTGCGAAATGTCCGCCTGATTGAAGAGCTCGGATATGATCAGCTGGTTCTGTCATTGAAATCTTCCGATGTGCGGATGAATGACCGGGCATACAGAATCGTTGCGGAAAAAACCGATTATCCGCTGCATATCGGAGTCACGGAAGCCGGGACACTGAAAAGAGGAAAGGTCAAGTCGGCTGTCGGCATTGGTGCTCTGCTGCTTGCGGGGATCGGCGATACGATGCGGGTCTCTCTTACGGCGAATCCGGTGGAAGAGGTCTATTACGCTAAGGAAATACTGGAAGCGACGGGATTGCGGAAGCCAAAATTTGAATTGGTTTCCTGCCCTACCTGCGGCAGGACGAAAGTTGACTTGCAGGGACTTGCCGATGAAGTGGAGCGCAGACTGTCTGCGATACGCGTCAGACCCGGACTGAAAATTGCGGTCATGGGCTGCGCGGTCAACGGCCCGGGAGAGGCGCAGGAAGCGGATTTCGGTATTGCAGGCGGCAGCGGCAAAGGCGTAATTTTTGCCGGAGGCAAAATTATCAAAAGCGTTGCCGAAGAAAAACTGGTGGACGAACTGATAGAACTGATTGAGAAGAAATGAAAGAACTGATTGAGAAGAACATAAACTGGGAGGCCATCGGCGCCCATCCGACAAGTGCATATCGGTATGAAATTGCTGACGCCAGTCTTTCTGCAGATTCCGGAGTGTTGAACCTGACACTCCGGCTTAATTTTGTGCCGCCATATCTGGATATGGAAAAATTAAAGACCATAATTCTGCATAAGATCGAACATCTGCAGGATGTGCGCTTTACTTATATTTATGAAGATGTCGTTCTCGGCGAAGAGGAGATCATTCGTCTGTTCATCCCGCATATGATCGGGATAATCAACGGAAAATACGCGGCGATCACCCAGAGCATTCAGACCGATCGTTTCCGTTATGACGGACAGAGGCTGTCTCTTTATGCTTTAGGAAGGCTGGCGACAGAACAGCTCAACGAGAAAGTGGCGCAGCTTTTCCGTGCGCTGCTGCAGGAAAATTTCGGTATTCATGCAGAGGTCAGCTTCGAAAACGATCAGGAAATCTACCGTCAGGTTGCGGAAGACTGGAAGGCGTCGGAGGAGGCGGAGCTTCGGGCGGAGGTGCAGCAGAAAGCGACGGAAAATCAGACGCCTGTTCCTGCACGGACACTGGAAAACAGCGGGAACGGCGTACAGAAAAACGGATGGCGCAGGCGGGAAAAAGAGCTGCCGGCAGAGGGCAACCGGATCATGGGAAGACCTTTTTCCGGAGAATCTGTACCGCTCAGTGCACTTGCTGCAGATTCCGGCACGGTGATCGTAGAGGGAATTCTCTTTAAGAAGGATTCCCGCCCCATCAAGAACGAGAAAAAGCTGGTAACTCTGTTGATTACAGATAAAAAAACGTCAGCATGCCTGAAAGCCTTTTGCTCCGAAAATAAATGGGAAGAAATTGACTCTCTGCTGAAAAACGGCGATTATATTCGTGTCAGAGGCGAGACGGAATGGGATCGGTACGACAACTGCCTGGTGGTTATGCTGAAGGAAATCGAAAAAGGCACGCGCAAAGTCAGGGAAGATACCTACAGCGGCGGAAAACGGGTGGAACTGCATGCCCATACCAAGATGAGCGCCATGGACGGGCTCAACGAGGTCTCCAATCTGGTAAAAACAGCAGCGTACTGGGGACAGCCGGCCGTCGCCATTACCGACCACGGTGTGGTGCAGAGTTTTCCTGACGCGGCAAAGACGGCGAAAAAGCTGGCTGCAGACAAGGAAAATCCCATCGATATCAAGATCATTTACGGGATGGAGGGTTACGTTTTTGACGACCGGGATTGCCATAATCCCGACGGCACTATAGATTACAAAAAGAAGCCGACAAATCATATCATCCTTCTGGCGCAGACGCAGGAAGGACTGAAAAATATTTACAAGCTGGTTTCCTATTCCCATCTGCAGTATTTTTACAAAAGGCCGCGCCTGCCAAAGTCCGTGATACAGGCGCACCGTCAGGGGCTGATTATCGGTTCGGCCTGCGAGGCGGGAGAGGTCTACCGCGCGGTATTGGAGAAGAAGACGCAGGAAGAAATCGAAGAGATCGCGTCGTTCTATGATTATCTGGAAATTCAACCCCTGATCAACAATCAGTTCATGATCGACAACGGTATGGTTTCCGGGAAAGAGGCGCTGCGGGAGATAAACCGGCAGATCGTCAGATTGGGAGAAAAGCTGGGAAAACCCGTTGTCGCCACTACCGACGCCCATTATGATGAGCCGGAGTCGGCCATCTACCGAAATATTCTCATGGCCGGAATGGGCTTTAAGGATGCGGAAAACGGACAGGGGCTATACATGCGGACGACCGATGAAATGATGGAGGAATTCGCCTATTTGGGCGAGGAGACTGCCTATCAGGTGGTGATCGAAAATACCAACAGAATTGCGGATATGATCGCTGATGACATTCTTCCGGTGCCGAAGGGAAAATTCCCGCCTCGTATTGAAGGAGCGGAGGAAACGCTGCGGACAACCTGCATGGAAAAAGCTCACAGCATCTATGGCGATCCCCTGCCGCCGGAGATCGGTGAACGTCTGGATACCGAGCTGAATTCCATCATCGGAAACGGGTATGCCGTCATGTATGTCTCCGCGCAGATGCTGGTAAAAAAGTCTATGGAGGACGGCTACCTGGTCGGTTCGCGGGGATCTGTCGGTTCATCCTTTGCCGCCACCATGGCCGGGATCACCGAGGTAAATCCTCTGGATCCACACTATATTTGTCCGAACTGCAAACATCTGGAATGGGGCGATATGAATCTTTACGACTGCGGGATCGATATGCCGGAAAAGGTTTGTCCGCAGTGCGGAACTATGATGAACCGGGATGGGTATACGATTCCTTTTGCCACATTCCTGGGTTTCAACGGCGACAAGGAACCGGATATCGACCTGAATTTTGCCGGAGAATACCAGGCGACGGCGCATAAATATGTAGGTGAGATCTTTGGCGAGAAGAATGTGTTCAAGGCCGGAACGGTGGGCACTGTGGCCGACAAGACGGCTTACGGCTATGTCATGAAATTTGCGGAGGAATTCAACCGTCCCATCAACAAGTTTGAGGCAGACAGGCTGACGCAGGGCTGCACCGGTGTCAAACGGACTACCGGTCAGCATCCGGGCGGGATCATCATTGTTCCTGATGACCATGAGATCTATGAGTTCTGTCCGGTACAGCATCCGGCCAACGATGTGAAATCCGATATCATCACCACACATTTTGATTATCATAAAATTGATGAGAATCTGCTGAAGCTGGATATTCTGGGACATAACATCCCTTCGATGATCCGTCAGCTGCAGGATATGACGGGAATCGACCCGATGAAGGCCGATTTGACAGATCGCAAGGTACTGAGTATCTTCAACGGTATCGAGGCTCTGGATATTCAGGATCCGGATTATCGTTTTACCCACGGAACCTACGCGATCCCGGAATTCGGCACCGGTTTTGTGCGGCAGATGCTGGACGATACCAGGCCGGATAAGTTTGCCGATCTGGTGCGGATCTCCGGATTCTCTCATGGAACAGATGTCTGGCTCAACAATGCGCAGGATTATATCCGCAGCGGAACGGCGACAATGCGCGAGGTGATTTCTACCCGGGACGATATCATGAACTATCTGATCTTAAAGGGGATCGAGAAGAAAACCTCTTTTCAGATCATGGAGGACGTCCGTAAGAACCGGCCGCTGAAAGAGGAGCAGCTGTCGGTGATGAAAGAGCACGGAGTACCGGACTGGTACATTGATTCCTGCATCAAGATCCAGTACATGTTCCCGAGAGCCCATGCCGTCGCTTATGTGATGATGTCTTTCCGCATGGCCTGGTACAAGGTATACTATCCGGTGGAGTTTTACGCTACATATTTTACCAGTACTGTGGCAAACTTTGATGCGGAGACCATCCTCAGAGGACCGAAGGCCT
>CALXJA010000050.1 GCA_944388465.1 uncultured Emergencia sp. | reverse complement strand
CCAGTTTCTTCAGCTCCGAAAGGGATACCTCTTCGGTAAATCCGATGATTTTATAATTGCTGGTATGCACCTTCAGCAGGGCTCCCGTATTCTCACCGACAGCAGCCTCGTAATCCCGGTATTTCGTTTTGTTGGTCGTATTTTCCTCCCGCAGGTATGCGCCGCTTTCCTCCATGATCTCCGGAATACGGAACGAACCGCCGATCTCCACCAGTTCTCCCCGGGATATGATGATTTCCCGGTCTCTTCCCATGGCTGCCAGACAAAGCATGGTTGCCGCCGCGTTGTTGTTGACTACCATGGCCGCTTCCGCGCCGGTGATCCGGGTGATGATGTATTCCACATGATCATGGCGTGAGCCCCGGCGTCCGGCAGCCGGATCGTATTCCAGGGTGGAATAGGCGCCGGCCGCCCGGCATACTGCCTCAATGGCTGCCCGGCTCAGCCTGGCTCTGCCCAGATTGGTGTGAAGCACCACCCCCGTACCGTTAATGACCCGCCGCAGACTCATCTGTCCGCAGGCGGCGAGACGGCACACCGCCTCATCAACAATTCGCTCCCCGTCCACTTCCGCTTCTCCGGCCGATCCGGCCAGTATGCTCTGCCGTTTTTCCTCGATCACCTCACGCAGAGCATCGATCTGCTGCGCATGAGAAAGCCCGGCCGCGGCTGCTTTTATCCGCTCATGGTTGAGAAGTTCGTCTACCTTCGGCAATTTCCGAAGCAGCTTGCTGTCCATCTTTTTTTCTCCTTATTATTTTTCTTTATGAATAAGACGGCGGCCGACAAAGGCCGGCCGCCATAGAACGATCTATTGGCGGGAGTATGTGGGAATCGAACCCACCCAAGAGGCTACTAACCCCTCGCACTGGTTTTGAAGACCAGAGGGCACACCAGCACCCATCTACCCCCAAGTAGTGATATTGCATTACTTGTTTATTTTATCCTATTTCCTGAAGCTTTTCCAGCTTTTCTTTCAGAAAAACGAAAGCTGTGCGTAAAATCCGTGAAATCAGCGCGGACGAGTAAAAGACGCGATTCTCTGCTGCATGTAACGGTATGCAGACTGCCGGGAAACGGATCCGGCTCATAAAGAAGGGGCTTTTTCAAGCCCCTTCAACCGTGTCTGCATCTATTTTAATAACAGTTCCAATGCATTCATGACGATTTCTCTGCGTCTTCTGAGTTCCTTTTCTCTCGGCAGCTGTGGATCGCCGGTCGGATAAGGAATTGCCTGTGCGCCTGAGATTCTCGCAGCGCCTACTGTCTTGGAAATAGGCGTAACTGTACAGATGTGGGCTGCAGGGATGCCTGCTTTTTCAATTTGTTTAACTATTGTTGCACCGCAACGTGTACAGGTTCCTCAGGTGCTCGTCAGGATAACGCCGTCAACACCTGCGGAAAGCAGATCCTGCGCCATTTCCTGACCAAATTTTGTTGCATCAGCAACAGAGGTGGAGTTTCCGGTAGTCGTCAGCAGGTATGGATATACTTCGCCGATAACGCCTTCTTTTTCCAACTCTTTCAGGGTATTATACGGAGCGACTCTGTCCGGATCCTCATTGGCATAAACCGGGTCATAGCCGGCGTGAACGGATTCAAACTGGCCTGCAGGCAGTTCATCCAGTCCGGCAAGGTCATACTTCTTCCAGAACTTGGCCGTAGCCGCAAACATATGATCCGGATTGCCCATCGGCACGATACCGCCGGTCGTGCAGAGCGCGATTTTCGCACTGGCCAGATCCTTCAGCGGTGCCGCCGGTGTTACCTTTTCATAAACGGAGATTTCCAGCTCCGTATCATAAGGTTCGCCCTTGAGCTTTTTGACCAGCATGTCTACTGCTCTCTCTGCTCCGTTCTTCTCGTGGAAAACGTTGACGCGCTGTCCCTTTGGATAATAGTGCTCCTGCTTCGGGGTTCCCAGCTTCTCGCCGGCAATCAGCTTGTTCACAAAGCCGGTGATCAGCGGAATAGCCTTACGGATAGTGGCGGCAGACTTGCCGACTTCCATGATATAGCAGTCAGCCTTGTACATCTCTACTCCCGGGTTCTCCCAGTAAAGACCTGTTACGGAAGGGATACCGTAGGTACCTTGCACGAATTTACATACCTCGCAGCAGGCAATACCGAATCTGCCTGCGTTAAAGGCCGGTCCTGCGATCAGGATGTCCGGCTTATATGCTTCTACCTGTTTTTTTACAAACTCCTTGCATACATCCATATTTTCTACAAAGTAGTTGTCTCCGCAGACGATGGTCGCAACGATTTCGCCGCCCTCGAGTTTCGGTGCGAACGCGTTGGCGTTTCCACGTGGTCCTTCTTCAACAAAAGGTTCCGTATAAGCAAATTCTTCTCCACCAATCTGTCCGAAGAACTGGTTGGTGTAAAACAAAATTTTCTTCATTCGACTTGGACTCCTTTCTCTTAGAGTGTGACAGCGCCCAGCTTGGTGTTGCCCTGCAGATTATGGCTTCCCATGATGCCGTGGATCTCCAGCAGCAGGCGGCCGTCTTCCTGAATAGAAGTAACGTTTCCGCCGCAGACTCTCTCCACCTCTTTGAGGATGCCGATAGTCTTGTCCATCGCCGGCAGCATGACCGTGGCGTTGGAGTTTCCGGTGGATACGATGGCATTCGCTTCCTGTACGCTGTCTGGCAGGGATTCGCTCATGCCGTCTACGCCGGCATCTTCATTGGTGATGATAACCGTCTTGATCCCGTTGTTTTCCAGCTCCTGGCATACGATCATCAGGTCTGTGGTCGGATTTCCGAAACCTTCCTGTGAAATGATCGCGCCGTCAGCGCCCAGCATTTTTACCTGTCTTACGGTGAGCATTCTGTCTCTGAACTTTTCTTTCAGTGTAGTCATCAGCGGATTGATGACGATGCCCATAAAGTTGATCTCCTTACCGTGGATCTTGAAGAGCTCCCGGATGACCGCGTTGTTCTGATGCATGTAGGTCGTCGTCTTGGAACCCGGAGATACACAGTTTCCGGAAACGATGGCGCCGTCCATGACCTCCAGCGGCGTAACCATAGTCGGTACCAGAGCCTTCAGGTCTCTGCCGTAGAAATACGTGTCGTGAAGCAGTCCCTGCGCCATACAGTTGTAAACGTATACTACCTTTGGCAGTTCCGGATATTCGGCATACTTTTCGCCGATCGACTTCCACTCGTACTGTTCGGACTCATAGTTTTCACAGTCAAAGGCCAGAGTTCCCAGATAACGGGCGACCTTGAGACCCGCCAGTCTGACAACGGTCTCGTGATCGTGCTGATCGACATAATCCTGTTTTTCCAGAATCATGACCAGATGATTCAGCTGGGAATAGAGCGTGTACTCTGCGCCCGGCCCCATCATGTCGATTACCCCTTCCTGGAAGCCTACGATCGGTCCCGTAGTGGTTACCGCGCAGCCGGACAGGGCATAGGTGATGCCGTTTCCGCCCTCTTCCATATCCTCTCTGAAGGTGCCCGGGAAGATCTCTCCGCCTTCCAGCTTGGCTCTCGGCTCGATCACGTCTTTTACCGGTACGATTCTTACGGACTCACCCGGTCTGGCGACGTCAAATGAAACACTTTTTACTCTGCTGTCTTCCAAAACCAGTTCTTCCAGTTTCTTTGGATCCACATGCAGACAGCCATCCACGATCTTGCACTCGCCGTCGATCTGAATATCGTTGATGGCAACTTTTCTCAGTTCCAAATTCATAAGCGCTTTTCCTTTCTGATTTAAAATCCATTAAAACCATCATTCGCATTGAATGCCTTGCGGCGTTAATAAGACACGGTACGCCGTGCTCGGTTCTATTAAAGCTATACTATAGCATCAAGCAAGATCCATGCCAAAACGTCATTTGCCCATCCATTGCTTGCGCCTTGAAAAATCAATAGTTTTTTTCTTTCGACGGTTTCTTTTTTACTCGTTTTCTATAATGTGACAATTTTTCGTCGATTATGCAGCCGTCAACCGACGAATTTATGTCTTATTTCCTATTCTCTGTCGCTTATCCCCAGCTTGTCCATTTTGTACTTGAGCGTTTGTCTCGGAATGCCCAGAAGCTCTCCGGCCTTGGTCTTGTTTCCTCTGGTTTTGTCCAGGATCTTCAGGATCAGGCTCCGTTCCACCTGCTCCACCGCCCTGCGCAGGTCGTAATCCTCACTGGCGAAATCCACGACAATATTGTCGTCCTCCGCATGCTCCAGCTTTTGCTTTTCGTTTTCAAAGCCCTTTACCCCTTTCAGCTTGCTGTGCAGATACAGAGGGATCTGGCTGAACTGCAGCACATCTTCTTTCGCCATGCTGACCATGGATTCGATCACATGTTTTAACTCCCGCACGTTGCCTTCCCACTCATAGGTCAGGAAAAACTCCCGCAGCTTTTCGGATATGCCGGTCACCTGTTTCCCATAGGTCTCATTGAAATAATCTATATACTTGTCGGTGAGATATTCGATATCGTCTTTTCTCTCTCTGAGCGGAAGAAGATAGAGCATATTGCCGGAAAGCCGGTAGAACAGATCCTTGCGCAGGATATTTTTCTCTATGGCCACGATCGGATCCACATTCATAGCGGCAATGATCTTTACATCCACTTTTTTCTCTTTGCTGGCGCCAATAGGACGGAAAGTACCCTCCTGCACCACACGCAGCAGCTTGCCCTGCACATGATAAGGCAGTGCGTTGAGTTCATCGAGAAAGAAAATACCTCCGTCAGCTTCCTCAAAAAGGCCTTTTTTGTTCTCTGCTCCTGTATATGAGCCTTTGGTCGTGCCAAAGAGGATGGATTCGATCAGGTTTTCCGGAACGGCGGCACAGTTCTGGATGATGATCTTTTGCTTCGGGCCTGCCGCATAGTTGATCATCGCCTGTGCAAACAGCTCCTTGCCGGTACCCGTCTCGCCGTAGATCAGCGTCGGATTCGGACTCAGCGCAAAGATCTTTGCCTGCTCGATGGTGTTGAGCAGATCTTCATTGAGGGTCAGGATATCTTCAAAGGTGATCTTGTCGTTGTTCTCTCTGTTGGGATGAAAGCCGTTGTCTCGCGAAAGGCTCTTGAGATATTCCTTTTTCCCTTCTACATGGCCGGCCGTGGTCAGATCTCTCGTCAGCTCTGCAACACCGACGATCTGTCCCTCGCGAAACAGCGGAACGGTCAGATTCTGTGTGACGTAAACCCGCCCCTTCGTGTCGACAAACTCCTGTGTGTCATTGAAAATCATCTCTCCGGTAGACATCGTCCTGACGATGGAGCTGTTGCTCTTCCCCAGAGAAGGATACATCTCAAAGAGATTTTTATAGGGTTTATCGTATGGGCCGTTGCTCATCTTGGTATCATAACGCGAATTATATACGATCTCAAAGTCCTTGTTGACGATCATAATGTAATTGGCATTTTTAAACATGAATTCTTCTTTCGTCGGCACTTAGTATCTCCTAATCTCGTCCAAAGCGCTTTCCAAAAGCTGCAGATCGATAAACTGCAGATCTGGCAGCAGCTCGTCGCTGTATTTCTTCGTAGCTGTGTGCTCCAGCAGCTTTCGCGTCATGGCCATGCTGTCTTCAATAATGATTACGCTGTTGGCATCGGTTTCACCAGTCCGGTCTTCCAGAAGCACAGTTTTGTACGGCGTCTCATGGGGCTTGACTCTGCCCGCCATCGGATGCGCGACCAGCTTAGCGCCCAGATGAATACGGTCTCTGGCGATCCGCAGAATATCTTCCTGAGAGGCTTCTCCGTAAAATTCCACCTTTTCCCGGCCGCAAAACCGATGATTTACCTGTGGATTGTTGGTAATGATCAATATACTCATATTTACATTTTAAACGGTCGCCAAAAAATTGTCAAATGTATATTGCACAGATCATCCGGTTAAAAAAACGCCGTTTCCGCCTGTGTCCGGAGGGGGAGAAGCACAATCTGGGGATTGTTTATCCGCAGGAAAGCGGGTATAATCACAAAAAGAAGGGAGGCTGATTTTATGTCGGAAATACGTCTGACCAATATGACCCAGACCGGCGGCTGAGCGGCAAAAGTTGAGCCCGACGCTCTGGCGCAGGTTCTGCGTCAATTACCCAAATTCGACGACCCCGATCTTCTTGTGGGCTTCGATACCAGCGACGATGCCGCTGTTTACCGGATAAACGACACGACGGCGCTGATCCAGACCGTGGATATCTTCCCGCCTGTGGTAGACGACCCGTTTGCTTATGGGCAGATCGCCGCGGCCAATTCTCTCAGCGACGTTTATGCGATGGGAGGCACACCGAAGCTGGCCATGAACGTTCTCTGCATTCCGGAAGATCTGGACACACAGATCACCGGCGAGATCCTGCGGGGCGGCTACGAAAAGGTCCGGGAAGCCGGAGCCGTCATCTGCGGCGGTCACACCATCAAAGATGCAGAGCCCAAGTATGGCCTCTGTGTCAGCGGTTTTGTCCATCCGCAAAAAATACGAAAAAATTCTACGGCCAGAGAAGGCGATATCCTGATCCTGACAAAAGCTCTGGGTACAGGCGTTCTGAATACAGCCAGCAAAGCCGATCTGCTCCAGCCGTCTACCGAAAAAGCGCTCGCCGCTTCCATGCAGCAGCTCAACAAATATGCGGCAGATCTGATGAGGGATTATCCCGTCAGCAGCTGTACCGATATCACCGGTTTCGGACTTCTCGGACATGCCTATGAAATGGCAGACGGAAGTCACAAGACGCTGATCATTGAAAGCAGTAAGATCCCGGTTCTTCCGGAAGCCTGTGCAATGGCGGAAATGGGCATTGTTCCCAAAGGCGCCTACAACAACCGTTCCTGGATCGGATGCAGCGTAGATATCGCAGAAAACGTGCCTCTTGCCATATGCGATATTCTCTTTGATCCCCAGACCTCCGGCGGACTTCTCATCGCGCTGCCGGAAAAGGAAGGGCTGCAGCTGACCCGGAAGCTCCAGGAGATCCTTCCGGTCTGTGACATTATCGGCCATGTCGAAAAACGACACGGAAAACCGGTACAGGTTCAGATATAAACCACACGTTCAGGAGGAACCATAATGAAAAAGATCCCCAGCATTTTCAATGACGTCCTGTCCCCTGTGACGCCGGGGCCATCCAGCTCCAATACCTGCGGTCCTCACCGTATCGCTTCCGTCTGCCGCAGTCTTCTCGGACAGCCGCCGCTTTCACTCAAAATACGCATGGCGAAAAAAGGCGGTTATTTCGACACATTTTACGGTATGCAGAGCGATCTCGCCTTTATCGCCGGCGTTCTGGGAAAAGATTTTCTTTCCTATGATTTGTCCCGCGCCTATGCAGACGCCGAAAAAGAAGGACTGCAAACAGACTTTTCCTTTACCGATGAGCTCCCGGAGTTTCCGTCCGAGCTGGCGGAGATCACCCTTTACAGCAAGACCGAAACGCTGACGGTCATCGGTGTTTCTCTGGGCGGCGGGGAAATCGAGATCACCCGTCTCAACGGCCGGCCCGTCAGCCTGGATGCCAAACAGCACAGTCTGATCGGCTTTCTTAACGACGGCCGTTTGGAGATCCGCTGTCAGAACCAGCCCTTTTCCCAGGAGGAACTGACCAGTCTGCAGGCAGATCCGGATATCCGCCGAATCAGCTGCTTTCCGCCTGTTTTTCCGTTTCTGGTTCTGCCCGGGGCAAAACCGCCTTTCACTACGGCTGACGAACTCTTTTCTGC
>CALXJA010000049.1 GCA_944388465.1 uncultured Emergencia sp. | reverse complement strand
TGCCTGGCGGATCCTGCGCGCAGCGGCAGCATACAGCCGGATCCGGCTTCCTGGTGATGTGATCGATAAATGCAACTGTTATCTTAGTCTATTTACATCCATAACGCACGAGAGGAAACCGGAAATCTATAAGATTTGCGCAGGAAGAAAAACGGCCGCAGCTTCAGCAGCTTATGCCGGTGGCGCCTGTAGATACAGAACCTGTTGCGGGATTATTTTTTGCTTTTTAGAAAAGCTGTTGACAGAAGAAGAGCTTGTGTTCTGCTGTTTTAGGTATAACTATACCCATGAAAACAATGGAAGAAAAGAGAGAAAAATATGTTGTTGAATTGTTTTGCCGTCGGTGCGGGAGGATTTGTCGGCTCGGTTTTTCGTTATCTGATCAGTCTGCTGCCGTTTTTCCGGTATGGAGCGTTTCCTTTGCAGACACTGCTGGTCAATGTTGCAGGCACTCGTTTATGTTCTGCTGAGCGTCGGACTGTGTCTATCGGGAGTTTTTGCCGGACAGTGGCTCTTTCTGAAGCTCTCTGCATAAAAAAAGCAAATTAGGGAAAAAGTTTGATAGCCAAAACCGGAATTTGATGATACAATATCTGTCGGCTATGAGGAAAGCCGGCGATTTTTGCCGAATCGGCAAGTCGTCGATCGCTCATGACATACAACGGTAAAAACCACAGTATGTACAAAAACGTGGTTCCTTTTATGAACAGAGAAGAAAGCCTCGGCTCCGGAATTTCGCTGTGAGCTGGGGTTTATACGTGGAGCGAGAAAAGAATATGATGGAATATAATACAATTATAAAATTAAATATTCCGAAAATATTTTTTCCTCTTGTATCTGAACGGCAAAGTGGTAGAATGTCGTTTGGAAAATAGAATTGAGGGGTGGTAAAATTGTCAGAAGTTATAGCTATCATTGTGTTCGCAGTCGTTATCCTCGCGATTATGACGGAAAAGGTACACAGGACGGCGGCGGCTCTGGTCGGCGCGGTTCTGCTGCTCATGACCCATGTGCTGACAGTGGACAAAGCCGTAGGATATATCGATTTTAACACCATCGGCGTGCTGATCGGTATGATGGTCTTTGTTGCGATTGTCAAAAATTCGGGCGTATTTGAGTATATTTCCATCAAAGCGGCAAAGATCGCACACGGTGATCCATGGAAGATCATGGTGCTGTTCATGCTTTGTACAGCGTTCCTGTCGGCTTTCCTGGATAACGTGACGACGGTTCTTCTGGTAGGCCCGATGACCATCACGATTGCAAGGATCCTGAAGGTCGATCCGGTGCCGTTCCTGCTGACGCAGATCTTTGCGGCCAACATCGGCGGTACGGCAACGTTGATCGGTGACCCGCCGAATATCATGATCGGCAGCGCTGCAGGTCTGGATTTTATGGATTTCGTAGCCAATACCGGATTAGTTGTTGTCCTGATCATGATCGCCATGGTTCTGGTCATGCGGTTTATTTACGGAAGAAAGATGTCGGCATCGAAGGAAGCTATCCAGGCGGTAATGGAGCTGGATGAGGAAAAGGCCATCGAGGATCGTCCGCTGCTGTACAAAAGCATCGTCGTTATGATACTGGTCGTGTTCGGCTTTATCTTCCACAGCCAGATCGGTTTCGAGTCAGCGACCGTCGCACTGGCTGCCGCAGCTATCATGCTGCTGATCGGAAAGCAGAACGTTGAATACATCGTCAGCGAGGTCGAATGGTCGACCATCCTGTTCTTTGTCTTCCTGTTCGTTGTCGTCGGCGGGCTGGATGAGACAGGTGTCATCGGACAGCTGGCGCAGCTCGTTCTGGATGCGGCAAAGGGTCACGAGGTCATGATGATGATGATCCTGCTGTGGGCATCGGCTCTGCTTTCGTCGGTACTGGACAATATTCCGTTTGTTGCGACGCTGATTCCGCTGGTTCTTGCACTGGAAGAAAGCGGCGTTAACGTTACGCCTCTGTGGTGGGCAATTTCTCTTGGCGCCTGCCTGGGCGGCAACGGTACGCTGATCGGTGCTTCCGCCAACGTGGTTCTTTCCGGTATCAGCAATAAGCATGGATATCCGATTACCTTCAAGACCTATACCAAGGTCGGATTCCCGGTCATGCTGATGACGGTCGTTATTTCCATGGTCTACTTACTGGTTAGATACGCTTAATCAAGGGAGTGAAACGAAATGATAAGAAGCAAAGTATCGGATGACATGATCAATATCATGCTCAGACAGGAAGGTGCGGTTTCGATCAAGACTTCACCGGCACACATCAACATCGCCAAGTTTGTCATCGGCGACGACGTGCGGCTGACATACATGTACGAGGTGAAGGAAGAGGAGATCTATCTGCAGAGGATCAATCCGTATCCGATGATGATCGGAAAGATCTATAACGAACAGCAGGTAGTGGATATCATCAAGCTGGATATCCAGAAGTTTGAATCGGCATATAACAGCAGCAATTTCAATAAGTTTATCGATCTTGCAAGCTATGTGTCCACGTTTAATAAGGATATTGAAAATCTCTTCATGACGCATAATGTACCCCGCGAGAAGCTGGAAGAGATCGAGGAAGAGATGACAAAGCTGCATCAGCTGATCGAGGCGGCAACAGAAGATACACCGCTGCTGAAATAGCAGATAAGCAGACATACAGCATACGCAAAGAGCGAGCCGAAGAAAAGGTTCGCTCTTTTTGTATATGTTGTATATGTTTTTCTCATGATATCGCCAAAAATTCCGAAAATTTTCTGACAAAAGCCTGATGCACAATTTGACGCAAATCGATAAATCCTGTATAATAATATTATAAGGGAAATGGGCGCAGAGATGAGGTCAGGGGTTTTTTACTATCTAAAATCTGCAATATTCATCACCTGTTTGGGTCAAAAAGATTTTCTTGCTGAATTATCTCTTCATTTGACAAGATTCTGAATTATTTGTATAATTAAAATGCAGTGAACTACGGATAGGGGGTATGTGTATGATTCAATTGCAAAATGTAACAAAAGAATTTAAAGGTAATGTTGTTCTCTCGGATATTTCCATGGATATCAACGATGGGGAGCTTACCGTGCTGATCGGACCCAGCGGATGCGGAAAGACGACGACGCTGAAGATGATCAATCGTCTGATTCCGGTCAGCAAGGGCAGGATCCTTATTGACGGCAAGGATATTGAGGAGATGGACAAAGTACAGCTGCGGCGGAACATGGGCTATGTCATTCAGCAAGGCGGTCTTTTTCCGCATATGACCGTCCGGGAAAACATTGAGATTATCGAGCGCCTGGAAAAGAAGGATCCGCAGCAGATCATGGAGAATACCGTCCGCCTGATGGAAATGGTCGATCTGGATCCTCAGGAGTATCTGGATCGGTACCCTACAGAGCTTTCCGGCGGACAGCGGCAGCGTATCGGCGTTATTCGCGCTCTGGCCAACGATCCGGAGATCATCCTTCTGGATGAACCGTTTTCCGCACTGGATCCGGTGACTCGCAGCAGTCTGCAGGATGAGCTGCTGGAGCTGCAGGAAAAAGTGGGAAAGACCATGGTTTTTGTCACACACGATATGGACGAAGCCATCAAGATCGCCGACCGCATATGTATCATGAAGGACGGACACATTCTGCAGTTCGATACGCCGGAAATGATTTTAAAGAAGCCGCAGGACAGTTTTGTAGCCAATTTCGTGGGAACGAACCGTATCTGGGATTCGCCGGAGTACATACGTGTCGAGGATTTCATGATCCATCACCCGATCACCTGTAAAGGGGATATGATCCGCAATCGCTGCATCAAGCGGATGCGCGATCACCACATCGACACACTGCTGGTCGTCGACGAGGAAGAGCATCTGCTGGGAATTGTCGGCAGAAAGGATCTGTTCAAAGCGAATAATCCTCTGGTTCCGGCAGAGAAGATGATGCATCCGGTTTCCTATGTTTCTCACGTCGGCGATAATATCGTTAACGTGCTGAAGATGGTCGAGGAAAGCGAGGTCAACAATATACCCGTGCTGGACGGAGAGGAAAAGCTGGTAGGTCTGCTGACCAACAGCAATCTGGTATCCACGCTGAGCAAGCAGTTCCTGACCAATGATACAGCGGAAGGGGGGAGCAGCAAATGATCGCCTTGTTTAACTATATGAGAGAGCATGCGGCACAGATCATCGATCTGCTCTTTGAACACGTGGAGATGACGGCTATTGCCGTGGGATTTGCTATCGTGATCGGTGTACCGCTGGGTATTCTGATCAGTTATGTGAAGAAACTGGACAAACCGATCATCGGTGCAGCCAATGTGGTGCAGGCGATCCCGAGCATGGCGCTTTTGGGGCTTGCCATCCCGCTTCTGGGTATCGGCACACTGCCGGCTGTTGTGATGGTTATCATATATTCCCTCTTGCCGATTATCAAGAATACCTATACCGGAATTTCCGGAATAGATCCGGAGATGGTAGAAGCGGCTAAAGGTATCGGTCTGACGAAATGGCAGGTTCTTTATAAGGTCAAGCTGCCGATGGCGCTGCCGGTAATCATGGCCGGAGTCAGGATTTCTGCCGTAACCGCTGTCGGACTGATGACCATGGCGGCCTTCATCGGAGCCGGCGGACTCGGTTACCTGGTCTTTTCCGGTATCCGTACAGTAAATAATCTGCAGATCCTGGCCGGCGCGATTCCGGCTTGTCTGCTGGCACTGCTGGTGGATTTTCTGATGGGACTCGTAGAGAAGCTGGTGACGCCGATCAGCCTGCAGAAGCATTTCAGCAAGTCCAAGGCAGAGCTGAAGAAAAAACGGCGCAGAGAAAAAGTCGTTCTGGCCGTAGCGGGCATACTGGTCGTCGTACTGGTGGGAAACAGCGTTCTTGCCGGTATGAATCAGGAAGAAAAGACGATCACCATCGGCAGCAAGGATTTTACCGAGCAGCTGATCCTCTGTAATATGTATGCGGATATCATCGAGCACGATACGGACATCAACGTTGTACGCCAGGAAAATCTGGGCGGCACGCAGGTATGCTATGAAGCCATGAAAAAAGGGGAAATCGACATGTATGTGGATTATACCGGTACGATTTATGTCGATGTGCTGAAGCATGAGGCCAAACCGGATATGGAAGCGGTGTACAATGAGTGCGTGGAAGAGATGTATGAGAAAGATAAGATCGTGATCCTGGAGCAGGCCGGATTTAACAATACCTATACGCTGGCAGTCAGCCAGGAGACAGCGGAAAAATACGGTCTGGAAACGATGGAGGATCTGCAGAAGTGCGATTCAAAACTCACTCTGGGTGCAACGCTGGAATTTCTCAACAGACCGGACGACGGGCTTCCGGGACTGGAGAAGACCTACAATATCAAGTTTAAAGATTCTGTAGGAATCGACGGCTCGCCTCGTTTTACCGCGCTGGAAAACGGAGAGGTGGACATGGTCAACGCTTTTGCCACTGACGGACTGCTGAAAAAGTACAATCTGGTTATTCTGGAAGACAATCTCGGTTATTTCCCGCCGTATTATGCGGTACCGATGATCAATGAGGAAACGCTGAAGGAATATCCGGAGCTGGAAGCCAGCATCAACAAGCTGAGCAGCTATCTGACCAACGAAGTGATGCAGGAACTCAATTATAAAGTAGATGAAGAAGGCATGGAGCCAAAGGATGTAGCCAGAGAATACCTGGAGTCGATCGGGCTGATCTAACGATATATCCTTCTGAAAAGCGGCTGCGGCGCACCGGGGATTTCCCGGTGCGCCGCAGTCCTTTGTTGTTATTCGACATTCAATGTATAGTCGCTGCCCAGCAGCTGCTCCAGCATACTTCTGACGCTGCTGACCGCCCGGCTTTTTGCTTCGGTCAGAAGTCCCTTTTCTTCGGCCTTCTTTTCCATGCGCGCCTTTTGATCCTTGCTGAAGGCCTGATAGTCCTCTACCCGGAGCGGATTGAAAATGCTGGTGGTTTCATCGAAAACTTCGATGCTGTTCTCATCGATCTGATGAGAAAGAACCTCGGCTTCCGGAAGAGTAACCTGTACCCGGGTTCCCCGGACAGACACCTGAGCCTGTGACAAATCCACACCGGCTTTGATCTGCCCGTCGTAGGTGATGATAAAACTCTTTGTGGTGAACGGCAGCTTTACGCCGTAAAAATCCTTACTGTTTTCAAATTCAGCCATGTTGGTATAGGCATAACTGATGCTGGCCAGTTCGCTGATCTCTGTCAGCTTGTTTTCCAGAACGACGGCCGACATTTGTGTATTGCTGTCTTCTCCGCCGGTAAATCTTCCGATCAGAAAGAAAATCAGGCAGAGGACAACGACCGTGCCTGCAAATGTGATCATTTTTTTGCTTCTCTTCATATTTTCCCCTTTTTTCGACAAAACTTGATTTCTTTTTATTCTATCATCTCTGAACGAAAAAGCAAACAGATTTACCAGTATATATAGAAATCCTTGTTGCGGCTGTAGAGGGAGAGTGGTAGTATTGGTAATATAGTAGAGTATATCGGATAAAAGACAAGGTAAAGGTAGTGATAAGATGGACAGACGTGTGCTCATCGCCGGAGGCGGGCCTGCCGGCTACAGCGCGGCTCTTGCGCTGCGGAAGCAGGGATATGCTGTCAGCCTGGCCGAGAAGGCCTCTCTGGGCGGGATCTGCGTCAATAGAGGCTGCGTGCCGACCAGGTTTTACCTGCAGGCTATCCGGCGCCGAAAGCCAGTATGGCTGGAGCGTATCGAGCCGGAAGAAAAAACGGAGGTACCGCTTCTGACGGATATAGACACCCTGACGAAAGAAGTTGAAGCGGGAATACAGCAGCTTTCTTTCGGCATGGAATATATGCTGCGAAAAAGCGGCGTTTCGATCGAAAGAGGAGAAATCTGCCGCATCGGGGATAAAACCGTGACCCTTACCGACGGGCGTACCTTTTCCTGTGATATTCTGATTCTGGC
>CALXJA010000048.1 GCA_944388465.1 uncultured Emergencia sp. | reverse complement strand
ATACCGGAGGCAGTACCGGCGGAAATACCGGAGGCAGCACCGGTGGAAATACCGGAGGCAGCACCGGTGGAAATACCGGAGGCAGTACCGGCGGAAATACCGGAGGCAGCACCGGCGGAGATGCCGGAAGCGGCACCGGCGGAGATGCCGGAAGCGGCACCGGCGGAGATGCAGTACAATAAATGAATCAATAAGAAATAGAAGGAACTCAGGAGGGTAAACATGGCAAAGGATAAGATCAACTTTGAAGATGAAGACAGCAGACTGCGGTACAGACATACAACTTCACATATTATGGCACAGGCAGTAAAGCATCTGTGGCCGGATGCAAAGCTGGCTATCGGACCGGCCATCGATAACGGATGTTATTATGATATCGATATGGAGCACAATCTCTCTGATCAGGATCTGATGAAGATCCAGAAAGAGATGAAAAAAATCATTCAGGCCAATTATAAGCTGGAACGTTTTGAGCTCCCGCGAGAAGAGGCAGTGCGTTTTATGGCCGAGAGAAATGAGGATTATAAAGTCGAGCTGATCAACGATCTGCCGGAAGATGCGGTAATCTCATTCTATCAGCAGGGAGATTTTGTCGATCTCTGTGCAGGCCCGCATATGGAGTCGACGGGACAGATCAAAGCGGTAAAGCTGATGAGTGTGGCCGGAGCCTACTGGCGGGGCGACGAACATAACAAAATGCTGCAGAGAATTTACGGAACCTGTTTCCCAAGCCAGGAAGAACTGGATCAGTACATCGAAAGACTGGAAGAAGCGAAGAAGCGCGATCACAGAAAAATAGGAAAAGAGATGGATCTCTTCATGCTGACAGAGGAAGGACCGGGCTTCCCGTTTTTCCTGCCAAAGGGCATGATTATCAGAAACGAGCTGGAAAATTTCTGGCGGCAGGAGCACAGAAAGAGAGGGTACCAGGAGATCAAGACGCCTCTGATTCTGAACGAACAGCTTTGGCGCACCTCAGGGCACTGGGATCATTACAAGGATAACATGTATTTCACAAAGATCGACGACCAGGATTACGCCATCAAGCCGATGAACTGTCCGGGTTCTATGCTCTGCTACAAACGCAGGCTGTGGTCTTACCGCGATTTTCCGATTCGCATGGGCGAACTGGGTCAGGTGCACAGACACGAGCTTTCCGGCGCTCTGCACGGTCTGATGCGTGTCAGAACCTTTACGCAGGATGATGCACATATTTTCATGCTGCCGGAGCAGGTAAAGGATGAGATCGTGGGCGTGGCCAGATTTATCGATGATGTTTACAGCATGTTCGGCTTCAAGTATCATATTGAGCTTTCTACCAGACCGGAGGACTCCATGGGAACGGATGAGGAGTGGAACATGGCGGAGGATGCGCTGCGTGAGGCGATGAAAGAGGTTAACGTACCGGATGTGATCAACGAAGGTGACGGTGCTTTCTACGGGCCGAAGCTGGACTTCCATCTGGAGGACAGCCTGGGAAGAACCTGGCAGTGCGGAACGATCCAGCTGGATATGCAGATGCCGCAGAGATTCGATCTGACTTATGTGGGTTCCGACAACGAGAAGCACAGACCGATCATGATCCATCGGGTCATCTTCGGTTCCATTGAACGGTTTATCGGTATCCTGACCGAGCATTTTGCAGGCAAATTCCCACTCTGGCTGGCGCCGGTGCAGGTGAAGCTGCTGACTGTGGCAGAATCCTTTGCCGATTATGCCGAAGAAGTAGCCGAGAAATGCGAAGCTGCCGGATTGCGTGTAGAATTGGATATCCGCAACGAAAAGATCGGCTACAAGCTCAGAGAAGCAAGAAACGAAAGAGTATCTTATATCTGCGTGATCGGCGAGAGGGAAAAGGAAGCAGGCACGCTTTCCGTCCGTTCGACGAAGGTCGGCGAGTTGGGAACGATGTCTGTGGATGAATTTATCGCTAAGCTTTCAGAAGAAATTGCGACAAAGGCGGTTTAATCATGTTTGGTAAGAAAAAACCTGAGCAGTGGCGCGGAGGCGTTTATCTGTGTACGGTCTACGACAGCTTTCAGGCGGATATTCTGGAATCCAAGCTGAGAAGCGAGGGGATCCCCTGCCAGAAAGGTTATGAGGGCGCAGGCAACTATCTGGAGATCTTCTTCGGAAAGAATACAAGTCAGGGAATTGACCTCTATGTGCCTGCCGAATGTTTGGAGGATGCGAAGAACATCATCGTACCGGTAGATCTGGATCAGTGCGAAACCACCGGTAAGGAATGATCGAACCTGTTTCCCTTGATACAACTTGCTATGTAAAAACCCCGTCATTCTGCTTATGGGGCAGAATGACGGGGTTTTACTATTTTGCTTTGATGTTCAGTCTGGTCCACTGGCCGTAATAGGTTTTGCCGTTGATCGTCTTGTATATCCGCACTTTGTAGTAATAGCGCGTGCCTTTCTTTAGATTGGCCGTATTGGTGAATTTCATGTTTTTCGTGGAACCGATCTTGGAATAGCCGCTGTCTGCTTTTGTTGATTTCCAGACCTGATAGCCGCCGGGCTCCGCGTCGGAGGAATCCTCGGCCTTTTCCCAGTTCAGTACGACTTTACCCTTGGTCACCGTTGCGCTGACTGCGAGCTTATACGCATTTACAGCGGTGATCTGTGCCAGGATCTCATCAGAAGGACGCTTTTTCGCCGAGGCGCTGAAGAGCGCCTTCCAGGTCTTTTCGGCAATTTTACCGCTGGCTTCTATGCCGTTGGTTCGCTGGAACGCTTTCACGGCATCTACGGTACCCTGACCGAATACGCCGTTGTTCGCGTTTTCGATTTCATCATAGCCAAGCGCCTTCAGGCGTTTTTTCGCTGCCAGCGTATAGGCTTTTGCCGCTGTGCCGCCTCGTCCCTCGTAGAGATAGTATTTGTAGCTGTTCGGATTCAGCTTGAAGCGAACCTGATAGTTGTACCAGCCCGGATTCATGGAATAGGAGCTCTTAGAGGTGAGCCGCTTTCCGTTTCCGTTGAAAATTCCGTCGATCTGGTAGCCGATATCCGGATCAGCGGTAAGAGTCACTTCGTATTTACCGGCGGTATTGGTTTTAAACTGGAAAGTACCATGATCGCCGGCGGTGATGTGAATGTTTTTCCTGTTGGCGTAAAGGTGTGCCTCTTTCAGGACATTGCCGGACAGATTGGCTGTTTTCAGATTTCTGCAGTCGGACAGATCTACAGAGACCAGTTTGTTGTTCTGCAGCTTTACGGTCTCCAGACTCGGATTGTTGTGAAGATCGACCGTTTCCAGCTTATTGCCGTACATGGAAAACAGCTTCAGCTTGCTGAAACCGGAGAAATCCGCACTGCCGGTATAGCCTTTGTTGAACCACTGGATCTGGGTAGTGTTGCCGTAGCCGTTACCCATGAAATGGGTCAGCAGACCGTCGTTCCAGGTTCGCATATTGTCCTTGTCGTAGTCGGCGTTGTTGAGCTGGCCGTTTTTTCTGCCGTTAGATTCGCTTTCCAGGAAGGCGCCGATCTTCTGAATCTCCTGCTCGTCTGTAATCAGATAGCCGTAGCGTTTTTCCGGGTAGATCTTGTGGTAGATGTAGGCAACGGCGACCTGTTCGTCGGATGGATCGAAAAACGTGTAGTTGGTCAGGCCGTAGTATTTCCATACGCCGGTATTCTTGTTCCAGGTATTGTTGGTGCCGGTGGTCGGATCGATGAGGATCCAGCGTCCGTCCACATAGGACTCCACCCACCAGTGGTCGCGGACGTCAATATTGTTCTCCGTGCCCCAGTTGTTCAGCGGTGAAGTAACATGGTGACCGTAGACGAAACGGGTAGGGATGCCCTGTGCCCTGGCCAGCGACAGGAAAATGGCAGAAAATCCCTGACAGGTAGTGGCTACACGTCCCTGATTATCGCTGTTTTCACTGGGAATGCGATAGACATGACGGTACAGATTGTTGTACGCATTGGCATACTGATAGGAATGAGTGGAAAACGCCACCGAATCATAATAAAATTCGCCAGCTACATATTCGTAGATTTTCAGCAGCTTTTCATAGTCTCCGGAGGCGCCGGCCGTGATCTGATTGCTCATTCTGCGCATGAAGCGAACCTTACTGTCGGTCATGTCTTCATAAATACCGGACAGGGGCGGGATCTGCATGGTAAAACGGATGTCGGTCAGATATTCATCCAGGTACCACGACGGGTCGTAAGCGGCGCCGATGGCCTGGATCCTCTGATTTTCCGCGATAACATCGTCATAACGGAGGATTTTCGGCGTATCCTTTGTCAGTCGGAAAACCAGATTCTTGTACAGTGCTCCGGCTGAAGGTACAGACTCGTAGCTGTCCTGCGGATCCTCGATCCGGGAAATATAGAGAAAGTATTCGCCATCCTCTATGTCCAGTGCAGGAAAATCCAGTGTGTAGGTAAATCCGGTCATGGTTCTGCCAATGGAAGACGTACCCATGGATTCAGCGGGAACATAGATGTCCAGATCCTGCACTTTTGTTTTGGGATTCACACCGTAGAGTGCGATTCGAAATTCGCAGGCCGGGATCATGGTTTTGAAGCGGATGGTCATCGTTTTTCCCTTGACCGTCGCTTTACAGTAGTCCTCGTCCAGATTATCGCTGGAGCTGAACGAAGATACGGCTGCCGGCGCAGAGACCTCGCTTTTTACCGCGTAAACGCTGTCGAAGGGAAAACACGAGAATAGCAGAGATAATATCAGGACAACACATAGAGAGATGCAACGTTTTTTCTTAAATGTCATTTTCGCCTCCTTTGTCTATTCAGCACGGATAACCGTTTCAGCGGGTCACAGCCGGATTGGCCAGAGAAGCTGAACTTGCGGCACATGCGGAAGAATAAGCAAACTGCAGGTTATAGCCGCCGGTTCTGCCGTCGATATCCAGCAGTTCACCGATGACGAATAAACCGGGATAGCGTTTGCATTCCATGGTTTTGGGATCGATTTCAGAGAGGGCGATACCGCCGCAGGTGACCATAGCTTTTTCAAAGCCGCAGACGCTGTGAACGGTAAAACGGTCTTCTGTGAGAAGCTGTGCCAGTTTTTTCGTGCTTTCTCCGCTTCGCTCCAGCAGCCGCCGCAGAAAGTTTTTGGGCAGCTGCAGTTCTTTTGCCAGCGCATTCAACAGGCTGGCTTTTTCCATTGCCGCATTATTTATTTTGTCCAATACTGAAGTTTTGTCGCATGGATATAAATAGTTTAACACAATTTCATCATTTTTTGTTATTTCTTTTGCAATATTCAAAACCAGAGGTCCGGAAAGGTTTGTATGGGTAAAAAGCAGATCGCCCGTGGCTTCTGCGATTTTACGTCCGCTTCGCAGTATGCGCAGCTGCACGTCTTTCAAAGAAATCCCGGAAAGACAGCGGTAGGGATAGCTGCAGACATTTACCGGAGTGAGCGCCGGATGGGGCGTTACGATCCGGATCTGCAGATCGCGGGCGAGAAGCTTGAGCAGAGAACCGTCGGAGCCGGTTCCGGGATAGGAGCATCCGCCGCCGGCAAGGATCAGCTTTCTGCACAGATAACAGGCCGCAGG
>CALXJA010000047.1 GCA_944388465.1 uncultured Emergencia sp. | reverse complement strand
ATACGGTGTACAGACGCCTTCTTCAATGGCGATCGCCACCCCGTTAGTTCTTCCCGGGATATCTCCCTTGTATTCTTCGAAGGCAAGAAAACGGCGTTCCATGGAACCCTCCCCCCGGGTATCGTTGATAAATTCCGACCGGTAACCGAGAAGTCCCCGGGTCGGAACATGGTATTCTAATCGTGAATAGCCGTTTTCTCCGGTCATCTGCACCATGACGCCTTTTCGCAGGTTCAGCTTGGAAATAACGGTACCGGCGTACTCGTCAGGTACGCTGATGACCACCTCCTCTACCGGCTCCAGTTTTTTGCCATTCTCGTCGCGCCGGTAGATGACTGCCGGCTTGGATACCGCCAGCTCGTACCCCTCGCGGCGCATATTCTCGATCAGAATGGAAAGGTGCAGCTCGCCTCTGCCGGAAACCTTGAAGCAGTCCGTGGAATCGGTTTCCTCCACGGTCAGTCCTACATTTACCTCCAACTCCCGGTTCAGTCTCTCGCGAATATGCCGTGAAGTCACGAATTTTCCCACCCGTCCGGCAAACGGTGATTTATTGACCATGAAATTCATGGAAAGTGTCGGTTCTTCAATATGGATCATTTCCATCGGCTGCGGATCGGCAGGATCGCAGATCGTTTCGCCGATAGATATATCGGCAATTCCCGATACGACGGCAATATCCCCGCATTCGGCTTCATCCACCGAAACCCGTTTCAGTCCGCGGTAAACGAAGACCTGATTGATCTTTCGCTGAACGATCTTGCCGTCCTGCTGCGCTACAGCGACGGTCTGTCCTGCTTTGACCTTTCCTTTCGTGATCCTCCCGATTCCCAGCCTGCCGATGTAATCGTCATAACCTAATGTAGAAACCTGAAACTGCAGCGGTTCCTGACGCAGATCCGGGTATGGGCTGCAGTGGTCAATGATCGTATCGAACAGCGGGGTGATGTCCAGCCCCGCATAGCCTCCCGGCGTATGCTTCAGCTTGCTGCCTCCCTGTTCTACGGATAGACCGGCTGCATCCTTCGGATCTCTGACCGCGATACCCTGTCTGGCGATACCGTAGAGGATCGGAAAATCCAACTGCTGATCGTTGGCGCCCAGATCCATAAACAGTTCGTAAACCTCGTCGACGACCTCATCGATCCGGGCATCCTTTTTATCGATTTTATTGATGAACAGGATCGGATTGAGTCCCTGCTCCAGAGATTTGTTCAATACGAACCGGGTCTGCGGCATCGGCCCCTCGCTGGAATCCACCAGCAGGATAACCGTATCCACCGTCTTCATGATCCGTTCGACCTCAGAAGAAAAATCCGCATGTCCCGGCGTGTCCACGATGTTGATCTTTACATCGCCGTGCATGATCGAACAGTTCTTGGAATAAATCGTGATGCCTCTTTCTCTTTCGATATCATCGCTGTCCATCACGCAGTCGGCGACCTCCTCATTGGCGCGGAAAACGCCGCTTTGATTGAGGAAAGCGTCTACCAGTGTGGATTTTCCCGCATCGACGTGAGCAATAACGGCTATATTTATAATTTTCTGTTTTTCCGTCATGAAAACTCCTTCTTTATTTATATGATAAGAAAAGAGTACGACGGATCACTCCGACAGACTCCTTTCAGATTTTTTTATCATACCACAGAATCCATGAATATTCAATAGTCCGCAAAAATATCAAGCCGTCTTCGGCCGCGTACGGGCACATTTCACCCTGTCCCCGCATAAACTAACAGAAACTGAATCAATGATCGGAGGATAATTATGCCTACTGTTTACCTGAGTCCGTCTACACAGGAATACAACCTGTACAACGGCGGCGGCACAGAAGAATACTACGCCAATCTCATCACCGACGCCATGATTCCTTACCTGCGAGCCAGCGGGATCCAGTTTGTCCGCAATGATCCCGGCGGTACAGTGAATGATTCCGTAAATAATTCCAACGCCGGAAGCTACGATCTGCATCTGGCCATTCATTCCAATGCCGCGCCGGAGCATCTGAGCGGCGCTCTCCGCGGCCCGGATGTCTATTACTACCGGGACAGCAGCCGGGGAAAACAGGCCGCCGAGATCGTGGCCAACAATCTGAAAATGATCTATCCGGATCCGTCTCTGGTCACCACGGTTCCCAATACCACGCTGGCCGAACTGCGCCGCACAAAGGCGCCTTCCGTTCTGGTGGAGATCGCCTATCATGACAATATCGATGACGCCAACTGGATTCGAAACAATACAGAATCCATCGGCCGGAATCTGGCCTTGTCCGTCGCAGACATTCTGGGTGTTCCCTTTGTTGAACCATGAACGCTTTTATGTTAAAATATCTTTCATACAGAACGACAAGGGGAGAATAGTACATGGAACCATTAGAAAATCTGTTCACTGAGCTGTTTTCCGGCACGGATCTGATCCGCATGATTTTCTCCGGAAAGCGCCGGAGATCCGCCGCCTGCAGCCGTGTGGCTATCCGGCCGCTGCTGCTGAGCGGACAGCTTTCTTTTCAGGCTGAATACACGATAGATACCAAGGTCACACACCGGAACATGAACGCCGGCGAGGCTGCCGCTGAGGCACTTCGTCTGGTCAGAGAAGAATTTAAACAGATCAATATTTTTACGCGTACTGAGGATATCCAGGTTCTGGCTGCAAAGGCCGACAGACCGCGGATCACTTCGGGACCGGCGACAAAAGGTATGCCCAGCCTTACGCACAACAAAGAAAAGCGTTATCTGCTTCCCGACGGCACTCCCTGCGACTTTCTCATCCGTCTGGGGGTAATGAATCAGGACGGAAAGGTCATCCGGCGTCATTACAGCAAATTCCGTCAGATCAATCGTTTTCTGGAAATTGTCGAAGATGTTTTTCCTGAACTTCCGCAGGATCGGACACTGAAAATCATCGACTTCGGCTGCGGCAAGGCCTATCTTACCTTTGCGCTGTAGCACTATCTGCGCGTCATCAAACAGAAAGACGTGGAAATTATCGGACTGGATCTGAAAAAGGATGTCGTCGCCTTCTGCAACAAGGTTGCCTCTGATCTGCACTGTGATGGGCTGCAGTTTCTTGTCGGCGACATTGCCGGATACAAAGACGATCATGCAGACATGGTCGTCACGCTTCATGCCTGTGATACGGCCACCGATTACGCACTGATCAACGCAGTCTCCTGGCAGAGCCGCGTGATCCTCTCTGTACCGTGCTGCCAGCATGAGCTGTTTAAACAGATTCACGAACCGCTCCATCAGCCTATACTGAAATACGGTATTCTCAAAGACCGGCTGACGGAATACCTGACAGACGGACTGCGGGGACTGAAATTAGAAGCGGCCGGCTATGACGTCGCTATGATCGAATTTACCACCCTGGAGCACACCGCAAAAAATATTATGATCAAGGCCGTCAGACGGGAGCCCTTCGATGCCGCACGGGTCGAACGGGCGCAGTCCCAATATGAACAGCTGCGGGATTTCTATCATGTGCATCCCTGCATAGATGCCCTGGCTTTCCCCGCAGCCTCTGACAGAAGGATATAAAAGCTGAGGACGCCGCTCAATCATCCAACTTGATGATTTTGCGACATCCTCTTTTTATTGGATTATAGGACAAAAGAGTTGGTAACGTCGCGAAAAAAGCCGCGTAAAAGCAATGTTGACTAAATTCGCAGAAACAGCAAAATCTGTCAACATTGATCGCTTCGTTTTCTCTTGATCTGGATATTTCTGGAAATTATGTTGACAGAAATCGCGTTTTCCCTTTGATCTGGTCAACATTCAGATGCACTTTACATCTCGACGGCTCCTTCTTTTCGTTATTTCGTTGACTGAAATTCCATTTTCCCTGTTTTTTGTCAACATGGCCATCCTTTCTTCATTCAGCCGCCATAGCGGGTTTTACCAATTCTTTTTATTTCAGTTCATCATATTCGCAAGCAGACGGGGTGTTACAAAGCACTCCACCGCTGCCGCAATCACAAGCAGGGGTATGACCACAAGAACGAACGCCTTGGCAATACCATTGAGCACCGGCAGTATTTTTTCCGATCCGGCACGGCCTATGATCCGCCGCGACACGGTACGGCAAAGATAAAGCCCCATCGCCATGGAGAGAAATACAGCAGGCAGCTCGAACAAGCCGTGAGGCAGCAGGCCAAATACAACGATCTTTACGACCGAAAACGCGCCGGAAAAGCTGCCATAACCCAGTACAGCGCCAATCACCATGCTGTTGGACAGCACCGGCCAGGCCGTGAGAAACAGAAACGGTACGAATCCCAGGCCTACGCACAGAGCGCAGGCGTACAGATTATTTTTTACGATCCCCATATAAGACAGACTGCCGTCCTCGTCAGAAACCGTCTCCGCCAGTTCCGCATATGCTGAGATCACGGCCTCTGCCGCATCATTGTTGCTGCGATAATACAAACTGAATATCACCGTCAGCAAAAGAAAAGCCGCCCCGGTGAGCAGCGTCAGTTTCATTATCCGACTCCGCATAATCTCCATACCTCATTTCCGTGCACCGCCGCACCCATGCGCCGCCAAATCCATTGCGCCCGAGTAAAAAGAGCCGCTAAAGTTTCCGCAGCGAAGCAGACCGTGCAGTCATATTACTCTTCTCTTAAATCCCAGTCGATCGGTGTTTCGCCGTTTTCCAAAAGAAAAGCATTGGTCTTCGAAAAATATCTGCCGCCGAAGAAACCGTTGTAGGCCGAAAGAGGGCTGGGATGCGCCCCGGTCAGGATCAGATGCTGACCTCCGGTGATCAGCTGCGTCTTCGCTTTGGCATTGCCTCCCCAGAGAATAAACACGATTGGTTTCTCCCGCTCGTTTAAAAGGCTGATCACACGATCCGTAAAAATTTCCCAGCCCTTTCCTCTGTGGGAATTTGCCTGATGCTCTCTTACCGTCAGGCAGGTATTGAGAAGCAGTACGCCTTCCTGCGCCCATTTCATCAGATAGCCGTGATCCGGCGGATCGATGCCCAGGTCATCCTTGAGTTCCCGAAAAATGTTTACCAGCGACGGCGGCTGTTTCACCCCTTTTCTGACCGAAAAAGACATGCCGTGCGCCTGACCCGGCTCATGATACGGATCCTGACCCAAAATGACCGCCTTTACCTCCTCGTAAGAGGTGGCCTTCAGCGCATTGAAAATATCATACATCCCCGGATAAACCGTGCAGGTCCGGTATTCCCGGATCAGAAACTGCCGCAGCCTCTGATAATATTCTTTTTCAAATTCTCCCGCCAGAACATCGTCCCATTTATTACCTATCGTTACCATTTATTACCACACCATTTCTATTTCCTTTTCTCCTGTCTGGCCTGCCGGCACTGTATCCTGGTTATCCCGTTTACTCCGTCTTTTCCGGCAGCTTCAGCCAATCCGTCCGTTTGATATAGACAAAGACCATCAGTACGCCTATAGCCCAGGTTACCGGATAGCCGATGAGCAGGATGTTCAATTTGTGTACAAACTGGAAGGTGATCCAGATCCAGGCAATACGCGCTGCACACAGCGAGAGTATAGACATGATCATCGCCTCCAGCGTCTTGCCCACACCGCGTATCGTACCTATGGATACGTGGAAAATGGCAATGACCCAGTAAAACGGATACATGTACTTCATCATATAGATACCGTTTTCGATTACCGCCTGCTCGTCGGTAAATATGCGAATGATATACGGCGCCAGAATCAACATCAGCGCGCCTGCCACAATGGCATATACGGTTCCCATCTTTATGGAGATTTTCATACCGTCATGGATACGGTCGATTTTTTCCGCACCATAATTCTGTCCGGCGAAGGTGGTCGCTGCCATATTGATACTCAGAATCGGCAGCAGAATAAAACCGTCGATCTTGTTAAACGCTGCATAAGCCGCCATTACCGTGGCGCCGAAGCTGTTGATCCCCGACTGCACTACGACATTGGACAGGGAGATGACGATATTCTGAATACCCGTCGGCAGACCCAGTTTGATGATCCGGGAAAGAAAACCCTTGTGAAAGCGTATATCCCGAAAGCGTATACCGTAGCTCTCCTTGCTGCGCCGCAGATACCGCAGAATGAAAATGCAGGAGATCAGCTGGCTGATATCCGTCGCTACGGCCGCGCCGATCACGCCCCACCGAAAACCTGCTACAAAAAGAATATCCAGAACAATATTGGATACCGCAGCAATGATCAGGTAAATCAGTGAACGCTTGGAATTCCCCACGGCATTGAGTATGCCTGCGCACAGGTTATAGACTACAGAAAACACGATCCCGCCAAAGAAATACTGCAGATAATCCGCCGCCTGGTCAAAGACCTCTTTCGGTGTCTCCATAAGCCGTAAGATCACCGGCGCCAGCAAAACACCTACGACAGAAAGAATTAATCCTGCTACTACAGCGATGGCTATCGTGGTATGTACTGCCTTTTTCACCGCTTCGTCATTACCCGCTCCGTAATGCTGCGAGGTAACGACGCCTGCTCCGGCCGAAGCTCCCACACAGAACCCGATCAGCAGCTGAATGATCGAACCGCTGGAGCCCACCGCCGCCAGTGCTTCACTGCCGACCACGTTGCCCACGACGATGGAATCCACCATATTGTAGAGCTGCTGAAACAGATTTCCCAAAATCAGAGGAATAGAGAAAAAAAGGATCTCTTTCCAAATCACTCCCGATGTCATCAGCGTATTGTTCTTCAACTTTTACCGCGCCTCCCTCTTGCTGAAACAAATCCATATACAATAATAGTATAAACACACTTTCCTTCCTAAAGTCAAGAGCGAATACGCAAATGTATCCACGAATACCTGTGTTCGCCTCCAGTTCTTCTTTTCTTCCCTTTTTTTCCGTGATAAAATAGGGATATGAAGAAATTATACATATCCAAAGATGCCGATCCCCGCCTGACCGCTTATCTGGAAAGTCTCGGCTATACACTGCAGTATATTCACTCTCAGGGAATCGTAGACAACGCGATCGCCAGCCATCCGGATATTTTTCTCTGCAAAATGGGCGTAGCGCAGGATGCGCCGGTCTATTTTGCCGAAGAAAAGGATTTAGGCGCCGATTATCCCGCGGAAGCGGCCTTTAATGCCGCCTGTACAGGGAAATATTTTATTCACAATCTCTCCTGCACCGGTGAAAAACTGCTGTGTGCAGCCAAAGCCATGGGCATGGAACTGATCGACGTCAAACAGGGCTACACAAAATGCAGCGTTGTCATCGTCGATGAAAACGCCATTATCACCTATGATGCGGGCATTGTCCGCGCCTGCCGCCAATATCCCGAGTTGCAGGTTCTTCAGGTTTCCCCCGGATTTGTCCGGCTGGATGGCTACGACACAGGATTTATCGGCGGCGCCAGCGGAAGAGTTGGAGACGAGATAATCTTTCACGGCGATCTCTTTGCGCATCCGGATTTTCAACGGATCGTAGCTTTCATTGAAAAACGCGGTCTTACCTGCCGCTGGTTTCCGGAATTTAAACTCACAGATATTGGTTCTATCCTGTAGAACCACCGCAGATCACACAGAAAGAAGGCTCTACCCGCGCTATGAAAAAGCACGCCATCATACCGATTTTTATTCCGCATCGCGGCTGTCCCAACAACTGCATCTTCTGCAATCAAAAGAAAATCACCGCCCGGCAGCCGGATGTGACGCCAAAAGATGTTGAGCAGATCATCGAGACCTGGCTTTCCACTTTAGAAGGGCGAGGACTTTCCACGATCGAAGCCGCCTTTTTTGGCGGCAGTTTTACCGGTCTTCCCCTGGAGGAGCAGTCAGCGTTTCTCGCTGCCGCCAAAAAATTCAAGGATGCCGGTCGGATCGACAAGATCCATCTGTCTACAAGACCCGATTACATCGATGAAAGGACCCTGGACAATCTGAAACGCTTCCGCGCCGACACCGTCGAGCTGGGCGTGCAGTCTTTTGACGAAGAAGTTCTGCGCCGTTCCGGACGCGGCCATGACAGCGCGGCCGTCTACAGAAGCGCCCGTCTGATCAGAGAATATGATTTTGAGCTGGGTATACAGCTGATGATCGGTCTTCCCGGCGACACCCGGGAAA
>CALXJA010000046.1 GCA_944388465.1 uncultured Emergencia sp. | reverse complement strand
TAAGACGCGGAAGCTGGCTGCTCTGTATGGCGAAGATGGTGTTGGAAAGATGCCGCGGAGAGCAGGCGACGAAGCTGCCGGTCAGCATCTCCTGTGTCAGTCTGCTGTATCGTGCGAAGGGATGACCCGGACTGCAGACACAGGCTATGGGAGCAGAATACAATTCGCGAAAGAAAAGAGGCGACTTCTTTTCCCCATCCTTTATGCCGAAGGCGGCGATGAGATTTCGCGTCTCGACCATTCCCAGCAAGGAAGGGAAAGGGACGATGTGGGCGGAAGGCCGAAGCAATGGAAATTCGGCGGCCAGCTTTTCAAAGAGAGGCGGCAGCAGATTCAGCTCCAGATGATTGTGACAGCCGATCTCAAAGGGGACAAAGCTGTCGTGTTTCCCCAGTCGTTCTTTGGCGGAAATGACGGTTTTCAGGATCAGCTCCGCGTCAGGAAGAAACTGGATCCCTTCCGGTGTGAGAGACACGCTTTTGCTGGTTCGTTTAAAGAGTTTTACGCCAAGTTCTTCCTCCAGCGTCTGGATCTGGTGACTGACCGCCGGCTGGGTGATCTTCAGCGCTTCCGAAGCCCGGGAAAAGTTCAGGTGTTCGGACACGGCAAGAAAGCATTCGATCTGTACGGTGTTCATAATATTCTCCAATTACAAACGATAAAATTTATTTATAGATTATAACATCTTTGAATTTTACATTCAATTAAAATTGCGCTAAAATCTCTATTGTTCAAAAGATAAGACTGCGAACTGTCAGCAGACAAACTAACAGAAAACAAAGGGGGTATTTATAAAAATGAAGGAAGAGATCAGTACGGAAGAACTGCTTTTTTTCATCAGAAAAGTCAATATGAAGCTGTCCGCACAGCTTGCACTTCGCCTGAAACTCCCGGAACTTACCGGAATGCAGATCTATTTTCTGGTCTATATTCTTCGCCATCATCCCAAGGGTACCTATCTGACGGAGCTTTGTCGGGAAATCGGCGTGTCGAAGGCGACGCTTTCGTCTCTGCTTCGCAAACTGGAGGAAAAAGAGTATCTCTATGTTTGTGTGGAGCAGGAGGATATCCGCAGAAAAAAGGTACTGCCCACGGCAAAGCTGATTTCTCAGGGAAGCGGATTCCTGCAAAAAGCGGAGAAGCTGGAGTCGGAGATCTGCAGCGTTCTCAGCCGGGCGGAGAGAGAGCAGCTGATCGGTCTGGAGAAAAAGCTGCTGAAACAGTTTGCTGCAATGGAGGATAACGAAAAACACAAGACAGGAGGATACATACGGTGAGAAAAGTTTTACAACAACTCAAGCAATATAAACGTGACACCTTTCTCTGCATCGGTCTGACTGCTCTGGAAGTCATCATGGAGATCCTGATGCCGTTTATCACGGCGATTATCATAGACCGGGGGCTGGAAGCAGGGAATCTTTCCGTGGTGTACCGCTACGGGGGTCTCATGGTTGTGATGGCGGTTCTGAGTCTGATTTTCGGCGGGCTTGCCGGAAAAAATGCTGCGGGAGCAGCTTCGGGGCTTTCTGCGAATCTGCGCGAGGCCATTTACGCTAATATACAGACTTTTTCCTTTTCCAATATTGACAAATTCAGCGTGCCGGGTCTGGTCACCCGCATGACGACGGATATTACCAACGTGCAGAATGCGTTTATGATGGTCATCCGTGTAGCGGTGCGGGCGCCGCTGAATCTGATCTTCAGCTTTGCCATGTGTCTGATCATCAGCCCGCCGCTCAGCCTTATGTTTCTGATCGCCGTGGTTTTCCTGGTGGCAGTTATCGGCATAATTATGGTCGTTACTCTGAAAATCTTTCGTCAGGTTTTCCGCCGTTATGACGATCTCAACGCCAGTGTGCAGGAAAATGTGACGGCTATCCGCGTCGTCAAATCCTTTGTCCGTGAGGAGCATGAAAACGTCAAATTTTCTAAAGCGTCAAAGATGCTGTATGATCTTTCGGTAAAAGCGGAGAGTCTTCTTGCTTTCAATAATCCGGCAATGATGGTCGCCGTTTATTTCTGTATCATTTCCGTTTCGTGGCTCGGCGCGCAGTTCATTGTGGGCGGCACACTGACGACGGGAGATCTGACCAGCCTGTTCAGTTATATCATGTCGCTTTTGATGGCGCTGATGATGCTTTCCATGGTGGTGGTCATGATCAGTATGTCTATGGCCAGCATCCGCAGGATCGGCGAAGTACTGAATGAAAAACCGGATCTGACCGATCCGGAAAATCCGGTGACGGAAGTCGCCGACGGCAGTATCGATTTCAACCATGTAGATTTTTCCTATAAGCATGGCAGCGGAAAAAATGCGTTGTCGGACATTGATCTCCATATCCGCAGCGGTGAGACCATCGGCGTCATCGGCGGTACCGGTTCAGGAAAGAGCAGCCTGGTCAATCTGATCTGCCGGCTGTACGATGTGGACAGCGGTTCCGTCTGTGTCGGCGGCGTAGATGTGCGTCGCTACGATACCGAAGTGCTGCGGAATCAGGTGTCCGTAGTGTTGCAGAAGAATACCTTGTTTTCCGGAACCATTCTGGATAATCTGCGCTGGGGAAATTCCGACGCCACCGAAGAGGAGTGTATACAGGCCTGCAAAGCCGCCTGTGCCGATGAATTTATCGACAGGATGCCGGAAGGCTATCAGACAAAGATCGAGCGGGGCGGCGCTAACGTATCCGGCGGTCAGAAGCAGCGGCTGTGCATTGCCCGGGCGCTGCTGAAAAAACCGAAGGTGCTGATTCTTGATGATTCTACCAGCGCTGTGGATACGGCGACGGACGCCAGCATCCGGCAGGCTTTTGCCAGGGAAATTCCGGGAACGACCAAGATCATCATCGCCCAGCGGGTATCCAGCGTGGAATCTGCAGATCGGATCCTGGTGCTGGACGAAGGCCGGGTCAATGCCTTCGATACGCACGAGAATCTGCTGAAGAGCAATGAAATTTATCAGGATATCTATAATTCACAGCTGGAAGGCGGCGGAGACTTTGATCAGCCGGCATAAAAAGGGGGGAATCCAAAGATGAACGAACAAACGAACAGGAAAAGACCAGGCGGAAGAAAGGCCGCAGCGGCAAGAGTGCTGAACCGGGTCGTCCGCTATATGCTGCACTATTATAAATATCTGTTTTCACTGGTCATCGTCTGTATTCTGATTACAGCGGTTTCTACGGTAATCGGCGCGACCTTTCCGCAGAAGCTGGTGGATGAGTATATCGTGCCGATGCTGCAGAGCGGATCCGGGGATTTCAGCCAGTTAAAAAGGGATTTGTTTCAGCTGGCCGGCATAATGGCAGTGGGCGTTGTTTCCGCCTTTACCTATAACCGGATCATGGTCAACGTGAGCCAGGGCACCATGCGCAAGCTTCGTGACGATCTGTTTTGCCGGATGGAATCGCTGCCGATCAAGTATTTCGATACCCATGCTCACGGCGACATCATGTCCGTCTATACCAATGATGTGGATACCCTGCGCCAGATGCTCAGTCAGAGTATTCCGCAGATCATCAACTCGGTCATCACCATGACGGCGACGCTGATCACCATGCTGATACTGAATCCGGCACTGACGGTGATATCCATTCTGACCGCAGCGGTGATGCTGTTGGTAACAAAGAACTTTTCCCGGCTTTCCGGCAAGTACTATATTCATCAGCAGCAGGATCTGGGTGCGGTAGACGGTTTTATCGAAGAAATGCTGGATGGACAGAAGGTGGTCAAGGTTTTCTGCCATGAGCAGGCGGCGATGGAGGATTTTCACAAGGTAAATGAAAGACTGCGCAACAGCACCGACAAGGCCAACCGCTATGCGAACCTGCTGATGCCGATCAACGCCAATATCGGCTGGATCAGCTATGCGCTGGTGGCGATCGTCGGCGCGGTTTTAGGGATCAATGAGCTGGCGGGCGTTACCATCGGCACCGTGGTCACCTTTGTCGGATTGAACAAGAGTTTTACCAACCCGATCACTCAGGTCAGCCAGCAGATCAACTTTGTCGTCAACGCGGCTGCCGGCGCGCAGCGTGTCTTTGAACTGATGGATCAGGTGCCGGAAGCCGATGAGGGAAGCGTGGAGCTGGTTTACGCCAAAGAGGATGAAAACGGGGAGCTGACGGAATCCTCAGAGCGAACCAGTCTCTGGGCCTGGAAACAGGTCGATGAAAAGGACGGCACGGTTTCCTATACGAAGCAGCAGGGCGGTGTGGTCTTTGATGATGTGGATTTCGGCTATACGGATGAGAAGATCATTCTGCACAATATCAGTCTCTGGGCAAAGCCAGGGCAGAAGATCGCCTTTGTCGGCGCTACCGGTGCCGGAAAGACCACGATTACGAATCTGATCAATCGTTTTTACGACATCGACGACGGGAAAATCCGCTACGACGGCATCAATATCAACAAGATCAAAAAGGCGGATCTGCGGCGCTCTCTGGGCATGGTGCTGCAGGATACCCATTTGTTTACCGGCACGGTCATGGAAAATATCCGCTACGGTAAACTGGATGCCACGGATGAGGAATGTATACGAGCCGCACAGCTGGCTAATGCGGACGGATTTATCCGCCGTCTGCCGGACGGTTATGATACGATGCTTACCGGTGACGGAGATAACCTGAGCCAGGGACAGCGGCAGCTTCTGGCCATTGCCCGGGCGGCGGTGGCAGATCCGCCGGCGCTGATTCTGGATGAGGCGACTTCTTCCATCGATACCCGTACGGAGAAGCTGGTGCAGGCCGGTATGGACGCCCTGATGCAGGGACGGACCACCTTTGTCATCGCGCACCGCCTGTCTACCGTCAAGAACGCCAACTGTATCATGGTTATGGAGCAGGGCCGGATCATCGAGAGAGGAACCCATGAGGAACTGATCGAAGAAAAAGGAAAATATTATCAGTTGTATACGGGAAATTTCGCCTCGTAAGAAGCGGGAAAAGAAGGAGGTTCAGTGTGGGAAATGCTTGCCGCGCCTGGTATGAAGGCGACAGGATTTTAGAAGAGTACCATGACCATGAATGGTGCAAAGTCAGTCATGACGACCGGTTCCAATTTGAGATGCTGTGTTTGGAAGGCGCCAGCGTGGGACTGTCCTGGAAGACCATCATGCACAAACGCGAAGCGTACAGGACGGCTTTTCACAATTTTGACATTGACGCCTGCGCCGCTATGACCGATGACGAGCTGGAAGGACTGCTGACCGATGCCGGGCTGATTCGAAACCGGAGCAAAATATTCAGCGTGCGCAGAAACGCGCAGATCGTGAAAAAGATTCAGGCAGAATACGGCTCCTTTGACGCATATTTATGGAAGTTTACAGACGGCAGAGTCATCGACGGACATTGGAAGGATATTGCGGAGATCCCGACAGAATCAGATATATCCAGAGCAATGAGCAAGGATATGAAGAAGCGGGGCATGGGCTTCGTCGGTCCGGTGATCACCTATTCCTTCCTGCAGTCCATCGGAATGGTGAATGATCACCTTGACGGCTGCGCGTACCGGTAAACGGACGTGTCAGATCACAGAATATTTTTTGGTCGTATTGATATACTGCATCAGGATGCCGAGGTTGGCATAATAGTATGAGAATTTATCCTGTTTTTTCACCTGGATCAGACCGGAATCGGCCAGTTTTTTCATATGCTGGGAGATGGTTGCCTGCGCATAGTCAAAATGGGCAACCAGATCCTTGTTGCAGACGGTTTCCATACCTTTGTTGCACTGCATGATGTAGCGGAAGAGCTTCAGCCTTACAGGATGAGCCAGCGCATCGGAGACCCTGGCGATCATTTCGATGTCCTGCTCTTCAATTCCGTCGTTATTTTTTCGTATTCTCATTTTGTATCATCTCCTTTGCGCAAACGGATCGCGCTCAAATAAATTGCCAAATACCAATATACAATACTTCTGACGGTTTTTCAATGAATTTGTCGAATACGGGCAAAGAAAGAGACCAAAAGGCGGCGGACTAAACGAATGTGCCGCGGCGGACAGGCGCCCAGGGGCAGACGCAAAAAAATTTGCATCTGCCCCTGTTTTCCGTTATACTATATGTATATTCACATAAAGAGAAGGGAAAAGCAGGAGGTGCAGTTTTGCAGGCAGAGGGTTACCGGAAAATCATTGAAGAGCTGATCCGGCTCATCGATGAAGGCGTATATGTAGTCGATGAGGACGGCACGGGTCTGTTTTACAACGAGGCTATGGCGGCCATAGAGCAGATCAACGTGGAGGACGTGCTGGGCAAGGAATTTCACAAGGCTTTCCCCGGCGTAAAGCTCAGTGAAAGCACCATGTACCAGGCGCTGAAAAAAAATATCTCGATCAGGAATAAGCAGCAGACCTATAAAAACCTTTACGGCAAAGAGGTAACAACGGTCAACAGTACGGTTCCGGTCGTGGAAAACGGCAAAGCGATCGCGGCGATCGAGGTGGCCAAGGACATCACCAATATCCGCACCATGAGCGATACGATTCTGCAGCTGCAGGAAAAAAAGCGCAAGCCGGCAGAAGCCAAACCCACGATCAGGCGCTATACCTTCGACGACCTCGTCGGCCGCAATCCCGAGTTTCTGACTGCGGTGGAGCGGGCAAAGCGGGCGGCGGGAAACGCGGCTTCGGTTTTCATCTACGGTGAAACCGGAACCGGTAAGGAATTGTTTTCCCAGAGTATCCACTATGGGGGAAAGCGGAAAAGCAAGCCTTTTCTGGCGCAGAACTGCGCCGCGCTGCCGGAGACTCTGCTGGAAGGGATTCTTTTCGGAACGGCGAAGGGCGGTTTTACGGGAGCAGTCGACCGGGCAGGGCTCTTTGAACAGGCCAGCGGCGGCACACTGCTTCTGGACGAGGTTAGCGCCATGCCTTATGAACTGCAGAGCAAGCTGCTGCGGGTCCTGCAGGAGGACTATATCCGCCGGGTAGGCGGCACCCGGGATATCCCGGTGGACGTGCGGATCATCGCTACGGTCAACGAGCATCCGGAAAAGCTTATTGCCGAAGGCAAGCTCCGAAAAGACCTGTATTACCGGATGAACGTCGTCAATATCAGTATTCCGCCGCTGCGCAGCCGGCTGGATGATATCCCGCTGCTGACGCAGAAATTCCTGGAAAAGCACAATGAACGGTTCGAAAAGGAGATCTGGATGGTTTCGGATAATGCACTGAGCAGGCTTCGGGAATACGATTACCCGGGCAATGTACGGGAACTGGAAAACATCATCATGCAGTCCATATCCATGGCGGATCGGGAGCACGTGCTGACGGAGAAAATGCTGCAGATGCCGATGCAGATCCAGGCTATCGGCGCCGATGCGGAAAAATGGGATCGGAAGGGGCCGCTGGATGAGTACTTGTCTAATCTGGAACAGGAAATTATCCGCGAGGTCATGATCACAGAAGGCGGGAATATCACCAGGACAGCGCAGGTGCTGAAGATGAAGAGGCAGACCCTGCAGCACAAGCTGAAAAAGTACGGCATAAAAGAGTAAGCCGGACGGAAAGAAAATATGCAAAATATTTTGCGTTAAAAAAGCAAAAAAATTTGCATCACAGACGAGAGCAAGGAGAACTTTAAGGGGAAAAGCAGCGTTTACTGTAGAAGCAAACGGGAAAAACGACTGTTTTTCCCCATTTTTACGGCCAATCAGGTATGCTGTATACATCAATGGCGTTGGCACAGAAGTTGCTTTATATAAAAGTAACGTGTACAGGTTACACAGGCATAGGTTATTTTTATTCGTTACAGCGAAAAGTTCATGTAAAGGAGATTAAAACAATGGAAAATGTAAAAGTAATCCTCTGGGGATTAGGCGCCATGGGTGGCGGAATCGGAAAAATGCTGGTAAAGAAACAGGGTGTTGACATTGTCGGCGCTATCGATATCGGCGATAAGATCGGCAAGAGCATGTATGATGTAGTGCCGGGAATCGAAAGAGGAGACAGAGAAGACGTAATCGTCGGAACACCGGAAGACGTGATCAAGCCGGGTTCTGCAGATATCGTCGTTGTCTGCACCAACTCCTTCACAAAGGATGTTTACGATAAGCTGGTTTTCGTTATGGAAAGAGGCATCAACGTCATTACTTCTGCAGAAGAAATGGCTTATCCGCAGGCTCAGGAACCGCAGCTGGCAAAGCAGCTTGACGAAATCGCCAAGAAAAACGGCGTAACGGTGCTGGGAACAGGCATCAACCCGGGTCTGATCATGGATCTGCTGGTTATCCTGTGGACAGGCGCCTGCGAGACAGTAGATCACATCGTATCCAGAAGAGTAAACAGCCTGTCTCCGTTTGGACCGGCTGTAATGGAAGAGCAGGGCATCGGCATGGAGGTTGCTGAGTTCGAAAAGAGAAAAGCAGAAGGAACCATGGCAGGACACGTTGGTTTTGCTGAATCCGTAGGCATGATCTGTGACGCTCTGGGCTGGAAGCTGGACAAATTCGAGCAGGATATGGAACCGATCGTAACCGATGTTGACAGAAAATCCCCTTATGGATTTGCTGCTGCAGGACAGGTTGCCGGCGTTGCGATGAAGGGCTGGGGAACTGTTGACGGAGAAGTTAAGATCGAAATGGATCACCCGCAGCAGATCGAACCGGAGCAGGTCGGCGTTCACACCGGAGACTATGTAGAGATCAAAGGCGTACCTCCGGTCAATATGTCCAACACACCGGAAATCGAAGGCGGTATCGGAACCATGGCCATGATCATGAACTGCATTCCGCACGTTATCAACGCAAGACCTGGTCTGAAGACCATGATCGATATCCCGGTTCCAAGAGCAATCATGGGCGATATGAGAAACCTGATCGAAGAAGATTGCAAGCTGGTTAAATAGTTTCAGAATTTTACTACCCCCTTTTTCGTCCGCGGTGCGGCAGATCCGGCACAGAAGGCTCTGCTTTGAAACGGCGGTTTTCATGGATCGGCGTCTGTGGCCGCGGACGAAAACTTTACTCTGTCCGGCCGTCTGCTTCTGTTCAGACGCAGACTGTCCGCGAGTCAAATATTATGTAGGAGATGATACAATATGGCTAAAAAAGGCGATTGGGTTCGCATTCACTCTGTTGTGCTCAAGGCAGATGAAAGAACCGCTAAGATTCCTGACGATACACAGAAATGCGATCTGGAGATGTGGACTAAAGGAACCCTGCAGGAAGATGCGGAAATCGGTGATACCGTTACCGTAGAAACTGCAGTAGGCCGTTTAGAAAAGGGCACACTGATCGAGGTAGGCCCGTATTACACTCACAGCTATGGAAAATTTGTCCCTGAGATCATCGAGATCGACAAACAGCTGAGAGAAATCATGTTTGGAGGTGACAAATAATGGCTCTGGCAAAAGATTATGATTCCGTAATGGGAAGATCCAACGATATCATGAAGGAAGCGCTGGGACTGGACTACGCTGAGTTCGAATCCGGTTCGGTCGCTTTCGATTATGAAGCTCTGATGAAATCCACCGGTTATACCCTGGAGGAATGTGCCAAAATCCAGTCTCAGGTAGCGGTAGGCAATACGCCGCTCTTAGAGCTGAGAAACCTGACGGCACTGGCAAGAAAATATGCAAAGCCGGGATATGGCGCAAGAATCTTCGCAAAAGACGAAGCCGCTAACGCTTCCGGAAGCTTTAAGGCCAGAAGAGCAGCCTGCGCTGTTGCACATGCAAAGAAGCTGGGCTACAAAGGCGTTATTGCAGCTACCTCCGGAAACTACGGCGCAGCCGTTGCTTCTCAGGCAGCAATGCAGGGACTCAAGTGTATTGTCGTACAGGAATGCTATGACTCTCACGGCGTAGGTCAGCCGGAGATCATTGAAAAAGCAAGAAAGTGCGAAGCCTATGGCGCGGAAGTTATTCAGCTGACCGTAGGTCCGGAACTTTTCTACACCTTCCTGTCCGTACTGGAGGATACCGGATACTTTAACGCTTCCCTTTACTCCCCGTTCGGTATCGCAGGCATCGAGACTCTGGGTTATGAGATCGCGATGCAGTGCCGCGAGAGAGTGGGAAAAGATCCGGATATGGTTGTCTGCACCAATGCCGGCGGCGGCATGATGACCGGAACAGCCAGAGGTCTCCTGAAGGCCGGATGCGTGGACACCCAGATGGTAGCAGCATCCATCGATCTGACCGGTCTGCATATGGCATCGGATAACCAGTTCAACAAGAAGTCCTGCACCACAGGTCACACCGGTTTCGGCGTTCCTTACGCTACGGATCCTGACCATTCTGATGTTCCGCGCAGTGCGGCAAGACCTCTGCGTTATATGGACCGCTATGTTACGGTCAAACAGGGCGAGGTTATGTATATGACCGAAGCACTGGCAAATCTGGAAGGCATCGAAAGAGGACCTGCAGGAAATACGGCGCTTGCCGCAGCATTCTCCCTGGCACAGGAAATGCCGGAGGATGCCGTGATCGTTATCAGCGAAACCGAATATACCGGAGCAGGAAAGCACATTCAGCCGCAGCTCTCTTTTGCCAGAGACAACGGCATTGAGATCCGTTTCGGCGATCCGGCTAAAGAAGATAAACCGGGCGAAAATATCATACTGCCGAAGGATCCTGGATATATTAAACACCAGGAAGCGGATCTTGACCACTTCAGACAGTCTCTGATCAAGAAAGCGGTAAAGAAAGCAGGCGTGGATGCGGATAAGCTTACCGATGCGGATATCGAATTCCTGATCGCAGAAACAAAGACCAACGCTGACTTCGTAAAGAAGACATTAGGTTTATAATCAATCTGATCAATAACTATGGAGGAAAAGAATGAAAAGAGCTGACGATTTCGAACAGAGAAGACAGCATATCGCAAATCTTTCTGACGAAGAACTTTACAACAGATTCTGGGATCTGACTGCCCAGGTAGTCGACCCGCTCCTGGAGCTGGGAAGAAAGAACACCACTCCTTCTGTAGAGAGAGCCGTTCTCCTGAGAATGGGCGTTTCCTCTCTGGATACACAGAAGATCGTAGAAGGCTGCATGGACAGAGGTCTTATGGGACACGGCGCAGGCCATGTAGTCTACAAGATTTCCAAGGAAAAAGGCATTTCTATCAGAGAAGCCAGCGAAAAACTGGCCCAGGGCGAATACTGGGACGACGCAGTGGCTCTGTTCAAGAAGGAGGCTAAGTAAAGATGGCAGATATGATCTTAAAACACAATGAAAAGTTAGATGTCAGAAACATCTTGAAGGACCTCGACAAGTACGAGCCGAGAAGAAGAGGCTGGACCTGGAGAAAGCCGGCTCCCGGCCTCAAAATGGGACCTTTTGAATATCACGATTGTTCCGAACCGCTGAAAAACAGCGTAGGTCTTCCGCCTGCAAAATACTTTGGCGATATCGACCCGCAGCCGCTGCCGGTTATCACTACGGAAATCGCTTCCGGAAGATTTGAAGACGATATCCGCAGAATGAGAATGGCTGCATGGCATGGAGCAGACCATATCATGGTTATCCGTCACATGGGACAGTCTCATATTGACGGACTGATGGAAGGTACGCCGCAGGGTATCGGCGGTATTCCGGTAACCCGTAAGCAGGTCAGAGCACAGAGAAAAGCCCTGGATATCATCGAGGATGAAGTAGGCCGTCCAATCAACTACCATTCCTATGTATCCGGTGTTGCAGGACCTGACGTAGCGGTAATGTTCGCCGAAGAAGGAATCAACGGTGCACACCAGGATCCGCAGTACAATGTACTTTACAGAGATATCAACTGCGTCAGATCTTTCGTAGATGCCTGCGAGTCCAAGAAAATCTTAGCCTGGGCCGGCATCCTGCAGATCGACGGAGCGCACAACGCCAATGCTACAGCAAGAGAAGCATGGAAGGTCATGCCGGAACTGATCGTTCAGCACGCCATCAACTCTCTCTTTTCTGAAAAAGTAGGCATCAAGCCGGAAAACATCGCGCTGTCAACTGTACCTCCGACAGCGACTCCGGCTCCTTGCATGTACATGGATCTGCCTTACGCTGTAGCACTGAGAGACTTCTGCGGCAGATACAAGATGAGAGCACAGCAGAACACCAAGTATATCTGCTCTTCTGTAAGAGAAGCTACCGTTACTCACGTAATGAACATGGTTATCTCCAAGCTGACCAGTGCAGATATCCAGTCCACGATCACACCGGACGAAGGCAGAAACGTTCCTTGGCACATCTACAACATTGAAGCCTGCGACAACGCGAAACAGGCGCTGGTTGCCATGGACGGCCTGATGGAAATGGTCGAGCTGAAGAAAGACGGTCCGCTGAGAGAAATGGCCAGAGAAATCAAAGAAAGAGCCGTTCTCTTTATGGAAGAGATCATTGAAGTCGGCGGATACTTCCAGGCTGTACAGGAAGGCTTCTTCGTTGACTCTGCAAAATATCCGGAAAGAAACGGTGACGGTATCGCCAGAAAGATCGACGGCGGCGTAGGCTATGGTTACATTTTCGAAAGAGAAGAGGACTATATGGCTCCGGTAACTGCTCACTTCGGTTATAACAATGTAGAGCAGTACGGCGGAGATCCGGAAAATCCGTCTGCACTGATCGGCGGCTGTACGTTTGAAGACAGAAGCAAGATCGTTTATATCGACGAACTGGACGAAGAAGACTGCGTAGCTCGCAGACTGGAAAAGGTTGAAAAATACCTGGATGGCGAAGCGATCAAGCCGGAAATGGAATGGTGCGGAGACGGCGTAGTCATGATGACCATGATGATCCCGGCCAACACCAGAACTGCGGAAGCTACTGCGCTTGAAATCGGCAGAAAGCTGGGTCTGCAGAATCCTGAGGTAATCAGCAAAGAGGTTATGCAGGAAGCAGAAGGCACCAGAATCGAGATGAAGGGCAAGGTTGATTTCGATATCGATCCGACGACTCTGGTCGTTCCGCCAGAACCACATCATCTGGACGATGCAACACTCTACAAGGAGTTTGAAGAGCATCCGATGGTCGTTGTCTGCGGTACTGTAGGTGAAGACGAGCATTCTGTAGGTCTGCGCGAGATCATCAACATCAAGCACGGCGGAATTGAGAAATGGGGCGTAAAGGTTAACTACCTGGGAACTTCCGTTCCGGTAGAAAAGCTGGTTGACGCGGCTGTTGAGCTGAACGCCAACGCGATCCTGGCTTCTACCATCATTTCTCACGATAACATCCACTACAAGAACATGAAGAGAATCAACGAGCTGGCGATCGAAAAAGGTATCCGTGATAAGGTTATTATTGCGGCAGGCGGTACCCAGGTCATTCCTGAGGACGCTGTAAAGACAGGAATCGATGCCGGATTCGGAAGAGACTCTCACGGAATCGACGTAGCAACCTTCCTGGCTGAAGAGGCTATGAGAAGAAGAGGCGAACTGCCAAAGGAAGATAAAGAAGACAAATAAAGTTTTCCGTGCGGCTCATTCATTTGCGTCGAGCAATATAAAAACAAGAGGCGGGCTGCGGCTCGCCTCTTGTTTATCTAAGAAAATGTAAAAAAATTACTGGAAAATATTTCAAACTGTTGTAAAATAGAAATAAATCCGCAGGCGATTCGCCTATTGTTGACTAATTTCTAAAAAACGCTGAAAATGTCAACATTCGGTTCATTACGCGAGGGATTTTTACAAAATCTGGAAATTATGTTGACTAAAATAGAAAAAGTCGCTTATTTTGTCAACAAGAGAGGGGTTATTTCATGATTTTACGGCAGGATTTAGAAAAAATGCTGACTGAATTAGAAGAAAAAGAAAAATTGGTCAACATGGCTTTATCGCATTGCCCGCCCGGCCAGCTCATGCTGACCAGACAAGGCGGTCAGCTCAGTTATGTGCAGGTCATTACAATAAATGGATATGATCTTGTGCCGGACTTTACCCTCTTGTCGATAAGAAAAGAGATTTTTTACTGGGAACATTGTGGACTTACAGGGAACAAAGAATATATGCGGCACCACAAGTGGAAATTAGAGCAGTATGAAACGGCAGGCATCGTACCCTGGAAAAATCTGATCATAACCTATGATGATGAACAGGGCAATATTGATCTGCGCATCATCGAAAGTGAAATCCGAAACAAACTGCTGTAAGCCGTCCGGCATTCCGGATCGGTTTGCAGCAGGAAATATATATCAGAATGCAGCCAAATCAGAGATTTGGGCATTCTCAGCATAAATTCTGCCAAGCGGCTCGCACGGCTTGCCGGGCAGAATGTCATACGACAAAAGGAGGCAACATGAAAGTAGATGTTTTAGTAGCGGAGATTGGCTCGACAACTACAGTAGTGAACGCATTTAAGGATCTGGAAACGGATAATCCCGTTTTCTGGGCGCAGGGGCAGGCGCCTACGTCCGTTTTGGACGGCGATGTGCGCATCGGTCTTCAGGGAGCGATCGATGACCTGTGCAAAAAAATGGGGATCGACAGTCTGGAATATGATGAGATGCTGGCGACCTCATCGGCGGCAGGCGGACTGAAGATGACCGTCCACGGCCTGGTCTACGATATGACCGCCAAGGCCGCCAAAGAAGCAGCGTTGGGCGCCGGCGGGATCATCCACTATATTACGGCCGGAAAGCTGCGCAGAACCGACCTGGCAAAGATTAAAGAGATCAATCCGAATCTGATTTTGATCGCCGGCGGCGTAGATTACGGAGAAAGAGATACCGCCATCGAAAACGCAGAAAAAATCCGCAGCCTCGGTCTGAAAACCCCGATCATTTATGCCGGGAATATTGAAAATCAGGAAGAAATGAAGCTGATTTTCGATGAAGAGAGCGGACAGCAGCTCTATAATGTAGAAAATGTCTATCCGAAAATTGACGATCTGAACGTAGAGCCATGCCGGAAAGTGATCCAGGATGCTTTTGAGCAACATATTACCCATGCGCCGGGCATGGAACACGTGCGGGATATGGTCAACGGACCGATCATCCCGACCCCGGGTGCCGTAATGGAATGTACCAAACTGCTGTATGACTGCCTGGGAGACCTGATGGTGCTCGATGTGGGCGGCGCGACGACAGATCTGCATTCCGTGGCAACCGAATCGGACAAGATTGCCCGGATCATGATCTCACCGGAGCCAAAGGCTAAGCGGACCGTGGAAGGCGATCTGGGCGTTTATGTTAACCGGATGAAGGTGATTGAATCCATCGGGGAAGAGCAGATGCGCAAGGATTGCGAAAAAATGGGTATCGATTTGGATAAGACACTGGAAAGCTATGTGGCTATTCCGAAAAACGAAGCCGAGTTCAAGCTGGTAGAACGACTGACGAAGGAAGCCGTACTCAAGGCAACAGAGCGCCATGCGGGGATCATTCGCTATATTTACGGTCCATCCGGACGCAGCACGGTGGCAGAAGGGAAGGATCTGACACAGGTGAAATACATCATCGGTACAGGCGGCGCCCTGACCAGGCTGCCGCATCGTGTGGAGATCATGCAGGAAATTGCCAAGCACAATGAGACCGGTATGATGCTTTTCCCGACGGAGCATGCGAAAATTCTGGTGGACAACGACTATATCATGGCATCCCTGGGCGTTTTGTCCAAACGGTATCGGGAAGCAGCCATTAAACTGCTGGAAAAGAGTCTGGACTTTAAATTCCCGGAGAAAAAAGAAGAGAATACCGCGGCAAAATATATGGCCGAGCTCGACTATGCCGATGCCGAAGCGAAAAAACGGGATGAAGAGTACAGGAAACACATTGAAGAAATGGAAAGCATGGGCTACGATATGAGCGCATTTAAAGAAGAGGAAGCCATAGGCGGAGCCAGTGCAGAGGAAATAGAAGCGGCCAGGAAAGAAGCTTTAGCGGCACAGGACGAGAAAGAGGAAATGCGCCGCGGCGGCGGAATCAAAGGAAAATGGGCAGCCAAAACAGAAAGCGGCGGTCAGTATATGGGCGACTGCACCCATGACTGCAAGCATTGCACACGGAGAAACTGCCCGAACAGAGTCGAGTAGACAGCAGAGGGCAAGTGAAAATCGCGGTTTACCGCGTAAGAAAATGTCATAAAGCGAGACAGAGAAAAAGGAGAAAGACATGTATCCGAAACTGATTATCGATGTAAACAAACTGGAGAGCAATCTCAACGCGGTAGCCGAAATCACCAGGGAACGCGGACACTGCTCTCTGATGATCGTGACCAAGGGGCTTTGCGCCGACCAGGAAATGGTGAAAATGGTGGCGAACAGCCCGAAAGTAGACTATGTTGCAGATTCCCGGGTAAAGAATATCGCTTCCTATGCGGATATGGTACGGGCTGCCGGGAAAAAGACGGTGCTCCTGCGGATTCCGATGCACGATGAAGTGAGCGAAGTGATCAAATATGTAGACCTGTCCTTCAACTCCGAATTGTCGACCATCCGGCTGCTCAACAAGGAGGCGGAGAAAGCCGGTATTGTTCACGATATTCTGCTGATGATCGATCTGGGCGATCTGCGCGAAGGAATATTTTTCCAGCGTGAAGACCTTATCCGTCAGGCGGTTTCGGAGATCCTGGAAATGAAAAATATTCGTCTCTACGGTATCGGCGTCAATCTGACCTGTTATGGAGCGATTATCCCGAAATACGAAAATCTTTCCAAATTGGTGGAGATCGGACGCAAAATCGAAGAAGAATTTGCTATTCAGCTGCAGATGATTTCCGGAGGCAATTCCAGCTCCATTTATCTCATCGACAAAGGCGAACTGCCGGAGGGGATCAATAACCTGCGTCTGGGTGAAGCCTTTTTGCTGGGCAACGACACGGCCTATGAAACCAGGCTGCCGGGCACGACCGGCGACGGACTGCTTCTGCAGGCGCAGATCATCGAACTGAAGGAAAAGCCGTCACTGCCTATTGGTGAAGTGGGTGTAGACGCTTTTGGACAAAAGCCATATTACGAAGACCGCGGCATGATGAAAAGAGCGATTATCGGTATCGGAAAGCAGGATACCGATCTGGACAGCATGACGCCGGTAGATCCACAAATAGAGATCATGGGAGGAAGCTCCGACCATATTATTCTGGACGTGACGCACTGTGACAGAGCGTACCAGGTAGGCGACATTGTCGAATTTACGCTTGGTTATGGCGGAATGCTGAAAACATCCACCAGTCCGTATGTTGAAAGAGAATACAAAAGATAAACAAAGCAGCAAAAGTGCAGATTCTTTTGCGGCATCCATTTGACTTTGGCATATAAACATGATA
>CALXJA010000045.1 GCA_944388465.1 uncultured Emergencia sp. | reverse complement strand
GAACCATATGAGCGCCGTCAACCAGTTCTCCGCCGTAGTGTGCATCTTTTGCAGACATTCTGACTCTGATTAATGATGTGATTTTCTCTTCCATAATACATTTTCTCCTTTTCCATGATCTTGGTGTCCGGTTTGGCGAAGCGAAGGACGCTTCGCCGACCGGAGAAATGAAAAAATCTTCTAACAACAGTATACTGATAAATCATTTATCTGTAAATAAGAATTGCAAAATACGTGCCAATGGTTTATCATTGAAAATACGAAGGAATCGAACCGGAAAAGGTTCACCGGAAAAGGAGCGAATCAAAAATGACCCAGAATTATGGAATCAATCGTGTCCTGGAGCCGCAGCACGTTTTACCCACCTCAGCCTGGCGTCTGGACAACTGCCGGGCTCTTGCCAAAGGGGAGATCCGCGTGGATATCAAGCGTATTCATATTGAAGGGACAAGCTTCAAGCAGATCTGTCTGGAGGCCAACAACAACGAGCAGCGGATCAAGCAGAAAATTATGGATATCGTTATCCGCAGAGGCAAGCTGCACAATCCGGTAACGGACACCGGCGGGCTGTTTTACGGCATTGTATCGGAGATCGGCGAGGAATACGATAATAAAAAGAACTTCGTTCCCGGTGAGGAAGTGGTCTGCAACGCATCGCTGGCTTCTGTTCCGATCTATATTGACAAGGTTCTGTCCGTAGACCGCGCCTTTGGGCAGGTGGAGATCGAAGGCTATGCAATTCTGTACAACGAAGTGCCCCTCGTACGCCGGCCGGAAGGGATTCCGATCAACTTGCTGCTGTTTGCCTTCAACGAATCGGGCACCCTTTACCGGATCAGTAATACGGCCGTCGGCAAGAGAAAATTTCTGATCGTCGGCAACAATCTTCTGTCCAATCTTCTCTTCGGCTATGCGGTAAGAAAGGTAGCGAGAGAAGATGCGGAAGTCGTCTGCCTGCTGGACAGAAAAGCGGACATCGTGCTGAAGGGGCAGTCGATCAACGATCTGATCGCCAGAGTCTTTACGGAAGTGCACTATGTGGATATTCTGAAACCGCTGGAGTGCCTGGCCGGTCTCAACGCGGATTCTCTTTTTGATGTGTCGATAAACTGCGCGGATATTCCCGGCGCAGAAACGATCAACATTCTGGCGACCAAAAGCGGCGGGACGGTGGTATTTGCCAATCTGATCAACAATTACAATATTGCTCTTTATATTACAGAATCGATCTCCCGGCAGCTGGATATCCGCTGTGCGGACGGCTATTTAGAGGCCTACGATGAGTTTGATATAGAGATCGTCAAGGATTTGATCCCCTATATTGAGAACGCTGTAGCAACGAATCTCAATGTGGACGACGATCCGGCCTATCCGATCAACCGGCAGACCCGGCTCATGGAAGCTTCCGGGCAGCGAAAGACCATGCTGGAGGATTTTGTCTGCGAAAGCCGCGCCATGGCTACTGTGCTGGATGAGATCCTGACGGTCGCCAAGTACGACTGCAATGTGCTGATCACCGGAGATACCGGCGTAGGCAAAGAAAAGGTGGCCAATATCATTCATAAAAACAGCAATCGAAAAATGCAGCCGTTTATCAAGGTCAACTGCGCTTCTATCTCTCCGACCCTGATCGAATCCGAGTTTTTCGGCTATGAAAAAGGCGCTTTTACCGGCGCGAACAGCAGCGGGAAAAAGGGCTACTTTGAGCTGGCGGATAACGGCGTCATTTTTCTCGACGAGATTGGAGAACTGCAGCCGGATATGCAGGCCAAGCTGCTGCGGGTGATCCAGGACGGGGAGTTTTTCCGGGTCGGCGGAACGGTTCCGGTCAAGACCAACGTGCGGATCCTGTCGGCGACGAACCGGGATCTGGAAGAATTTATCGAGGATGAACGTTTCCGAAGAGACCTGTATTACCGGCTCAACGTCGTTCGGATCAAGGTGCCGAATCTGCGGGAAAGAACCGGTGATATACCGGCTCTGGTCGAGCATTTTCTGAAAAAATACAGTGAAAAGTTTCAGATCCGCCGGAGGATCGACGAGGACGCCGTGGAATATTTGAAGCAGTGCGAATGGCCGGGAAATATCCGGGAACTGGAAAACGTTGTGCAGCGGCTGATGATCTCGGCAAAGGGCGAACAGATCACCCTTCTTGACGTCATGCGGGAGCTTCATGCTGATGTTTTCGAAAACGCTTCCGTCGATGTCGCCGTGGAAGAAAATCACGACGGTCAGGTCATGGATCTGGAAAAGATGGTGGAGAATTTTGAACGCAACATCATCAAGCACGCCTGCGAAAAGTATGGTTCCACCAGAAAGGTGGCGCGGGCTATCGGCATCAGCCAGACGCAGCTGGTTCGCAAAAAGAAAAAGTACGGCGTCTGATACAGTGGAAAACTCCATTGAACCGAAAATGAATCGCATAAAAAGAGAGCGAGTTAAAAATGAATCAATATTTTATATGGAAGTGGCTGAACCTGTTGAAAACAGAGGATTTAAGTGATTGGCACGGAAATTGCTTGTTATACAAAACGGACTTGAAAAGAACAGGTGCCAAATTGCACAAATGAATAAACAGGAGGTAACACAATATGCAGAATAAAGAATACAAAAAAGGCGATCCGTTCGGCACACACCGGGTAATCAGCCCGGAAGGCGTACTTCCGCAGCCGGCTGACGTTATCGATAATACGATGGAGATCTATAACAATGAAGTGCTGATCGATGTACAGACACTGAACGTAGATTCCGCTTCTTTTACGGAAATCGAAAAGCGTGCAGGCGGTGATGTGGAAGAGATCAAGAAGATCATGATGGGCATTGTGGAAAAGACGGGCAAGCACAAGAATCCATGGACCGGATCCGGCGGCATGCTGATCGGTACGGTCAAAGAGGTGGGGCCGGATTATGACGGAGATCTGAAGGTGGGCGACAAAATCGCCACGCTGGTTTCTCTTTCTCTGACTCCGCTGAGAATTGACGAGATCCTGGAAGTCAGACCGGACATCGACCAGGTGGATATCAAGGGTCAGGCCATTCTCTTTGAGAGCGGCATCTATTCCGTACTGCCGGATGATATTCCGCAGAATCTGGCTCTGTCTGTATTAGACGTTGCCGGCGCTCCTGCGCAGACGGCAAAAATCGTTGAACCGGGCAATACGGTAGTCGTACTGGGCGGCGGCGGAAAATCCGGAATGCTCTGCTGCTATCAGGCCAGAAAAGAAGCCGGCGTCAACGGCAAAGTCATTTGCGTCGACGGGTTCCAGAATTCCATCGACAGAGCGAAAAGTGTAGATGTTGCTGACGAGTATCTGATCGCCAATGCGACGGATGCGGTAGGACTTTACAACGCAGTTTCGGAAATGACCGCAGGGAAGCTGGCGGATGTCGTCATCAACGTGGTAAACATTCCGAATACCGAAATGGCTTCCATCATGGCCTGCAAAGACAACGGCATGGTATACTTCTTCTCCATGGCTTCCGACTTCACCAAGGCGGCTCTGGGCGCAGAAGGCGTCGGCAAGGACGTCAATATGCTGATCGGAAACGGTTACACTAAAGGCCATGCTAAAGTAGCGCTGCAGATTCTCCGGGAAAACGAAAAGATCCGCGAACTCTTTGCGAAACTGTACGCCTAAGAAAATCGGCGGTCGCAGGCGAACCCGAAATGAATCACACCCGGGCAAAAGTGAACATAAAACGGTTCGATTGATACTTTTTAAATTATCTCGCAATTGTCGGAATTTGCCTTATAGACACTGCTTGCCAACTGATTTATAATAATTACAGTCGTTAATTATGCACAGGCATAAAAGTTTAAATTTTCGAGGAGGATGATTATTATGAAAAAAGGATGCCCTTACGGAACTCACAGAGTTATTTCACCAAAAGGTGTTTTACCTCAGCCGGCAGATGTAATCGACAACACGATGGAAATCTACGACAATGAAGTACTTATTGACGTTAAGACTTTAAATATCGACTCCGCATCTTTTACTGAAATCGAAAGAAGAGCAGGCGGAGACATTGAAGAAATCAAAAAGACCATGCTCGGCATCGTTGCTAAAGCTGGTAAGCACAAGAACCCTTGGACCGGTTCCGGCGGAATGCTGATCGGTACCGTTAAGGAGATCGGACCTGCTTATGTAGGAGACCTGAAAGTTGGCGACAAGATCGCTACACTGGTATCCCTTTCCCTGACTCCGCTGGTAATCGACGAGATCCTGGAAGTAAGACCGGAGATCGACCAGGTAGATATCAAAGGACAGGCAATCCTGTTCCAGAGCGGTATCTATGCAAAACTGCCTGACGATATGCCGGAAG
>CALXJA010000044.1 GCA_944388465.1 uncultured Emergencia sp. | reverse complement strand
AAAGATCCGATTTGTTAGCTCAGCTGGGAGAGCACTTGGGTGACAACCAAGAGGCCGGCGGTTCGAGCCCGCCACAAATCACCAGATAACCATCGGCAGCCATGCGTTTCGTGTATGGCTGCTTTTGTTTTTCCTTTACTTTTTCCCTTTTAGTCCGTTTTGCCCCGCACCTTTGTTTTTTAGCTGGTAATATTCCGAATAATACAAAAATAATCCCTTTTCTTCCCTTTGCCGCTATGATACAATACAGCTCACGAAGAAAGGCAGGTGCAGAATGAATAGAGAAAAAGGTGCGGTAATGATCGGAACCATGAACGGCTTCTCCGCCTCTGGAGGGATGATCGGCTATCTGTTTCTGCTTATTGCCATGTGCAGTGAAAGCGCCTATGCCATTACCTCGCAGAAAATCAAAGAATTTAACAGCGCCGAGAAAACCTACGCGATGATCACCAGCGGCATGGTGGTATTTACCGGCTGCGCGCTGATCGAACATGGAATCAGGGGGACTCTCAGCGAATATCTGCTGCTGCCGTTTACCGACAGCGGATTTCTGGCCTGCATTCTCTATTTGGGTATTGGCTGCAGCGTGGTCGCTTTTTTCTGCGCCAATTATGCGATTTCCATTATCGGCGCCACGAGAAGAGCGGTTTTCGCGGGGCTCGCCACGGTTACCGCGATTATCGGAGGCGTATTCTACCTGGGAGAGCCGTTTTCTCTGCTGCAGGGTGTGGCAACGGTATTGATCCTGGTCGGCGCGTACGGCGTGAATCGCAGAGCAGGCTGAGTCTGTGATCTGACGAAGCTTCAGGATATAGCGATCTGGCGGAATTTGTCGATCCGGAATAAATTTTCACGGCTCTTGCATTTAAAAATCGTTGTGTTAAAATAAACATGCGAGAAGAGCAGTTTTCCTTCGCTTCCGCTCCGGCACGGCGCTGCGCTGCACACAGATCCGGCATACAGGACTGTCGCGAAAGAGCCGGAAACGACCGGAGCAGGAGATGCGGCGAAAAGCTGACATAGAAAAAAGGAGAGTGGATATATGGAAAGACCAAACGCCTGGAAAAGCTACGACGAAGAACAGGTAAAGCAGTTAGAAGCGCTTTGCAGTGATTACCGCAAATTCCTCGATGAGGGAAAAACCGAAAGAGAGTGTGTGAAACTGACGGTATCCATGGCGGAAGCCGCAGGCTACCGGAATCTGGCCGATGTGATCAGAGAAAAGCAGACGCTGAAGGCCGGAGACAAGGTATACGCGATCTGCATGGACAAAACGGCAGTGCTGTTCCATATCGGAACCAGAGATCTGGAAGAGGGCATGAACATTCTGGGAGCGCATATCGACTCTCCGCGGCTGGACATCAAACAGAACCCGCTCTACGAGGATTCCGATTTTGCTTATCTGGATACCCATTATTACGGCGGCGTTAAGAAATACCAGTGGGTCGCGCTGCCTCTTGCCGTTCACGGTGTTGTCGTCAGAAAGAACGGCGAGGTGCTAAACGTTGTTATCGGTGAAGCCGAGGATGACCCTGTGGTCAGCGTTACCGATCTGCTGCCGCATCTGGCCAGAAACCAGATGGAGAAAAAAGCAGGGACGGTGATCGAAGGCGAAAAGCTGGACGTGCTGATCGGCAGCCAGCCGCTGGCCGGAGAAGAAAAAGACGCGGTCAAGGCGCACATGCTGAAACTGCTCAAAGAAAAATACGATATCGAAGAAGAAGACTTTCTCTCCGCGGAACTGGAGATCGTGCCGGCAGGAAAGGCCAGAGAATCCGGTCTTGACCGCAGCATGATCATGGCTTACGGCCAGGATGACCGGGTGTGCGCGTTTACCTCGCTTGCCGCTATCCTGGATATGGATCAGGTAGAGCGGACGTCCTGCTGTATTCTGGTTGATAAGGAAGAGATCGGCAGCGTAGGCGCTACCGGTATGGAGTCCAAATTCTTTGAAAATACGGTGGCAGAGCTTCTGGACAGAACCGGCAACTACAGTGAACTGAAGCTGAGACGCTGTCTGGCCAATTCCCGTATGCTGTCTTCCGATGTTAATGCGGCCTACGATCCGCTTTATGCTGACGCCTACGAGACGAAAAACGCTTCCTATCTGGGCAGAGGCATGGTCTTCAGCAAGTTTACCGGATCCGGCGGAAAAACAGGCTCCAACGATGCCAATGCGGAATACATTGCCCATATCCGGAACATTCTCGATGAAGAAAAGATCCATTACCAGTTTGCCGAACTGGGCAAGGTGGATATCGGTGGAGGCGGCACCATCGCTTACGTCCTGGCTCTGTACGGCATGGAAGTCATCGACTGCGGCGTAGCTGTACTCAATATGCACGCACCATGGGAGCTGACCAGCAAGGCCGACGTTTATGAGACGAAGAAGGGCTATGAGGTCTTCCTGAGAAAAGCGTAAAAAAGCCTGAACTACCATAAATAAACTGCGCCTCTTCTGCAGAAACTAAGCAAAAAGCTTTTGCAGAAAGAGGCGTTTTTATGTGGCTTTTACTGGCGGTGATCTCTACACTGTTCATCGGCATTTCGACGATTCTGTCGAAGATCGGTATTCGCGATGCGGATCCCTATGTGACCGGAGCGATGACCAATACGGTTCTGCTGGCTGCCTTTGCCGGAACGGCGCTGTTTAGCGGTTCGTTCGGCCAGGTGGAGGAAATGGGTATATGGACATGGATATCGGTAGCCGCCTCCGGAAGCGTGCTTGCCGTATCCTGGGTATTTTACTTTCTTGGACTTAAAGGCGGAAACATCAGCGTATTTCTGGCGGTGCAGAGTCTGACTATTGTGGTTTCCATGATACTTTGCGCGGTTTTTATCGGAGAAGCGGTCACCCTGCCGATGCTTATGGGTACGGGACTGATCATTGGAGGAACGCTTCTGATGATGGATCGTCAGGAACTGTCGGCACTGACGGACAGGGGGATCCTGCGGAGCGGGCAGCGATGGATCCTTTTCGCGGCGCTTTCCGCAGTGTTCGCCTCGGTTTCCTATGTGATCGTCAAAGCGGATCGTGCGCCCATCGATACCAATGTGACTTCGGCTTTTCGCTATATGCTTGTCGTTGCGGTTCTCTGGGCGATCCTGCTGAAAAAAGGGAAGAAACAGCAGCTAAAAGAACTTGCACCGAAAACGCTGCTGTTTATCCTGCTGGGCGCGGCAGCCTCCGGAGCAGGCCATGTGCTGGTATACAAAGCGCTGTTTCTGGGAAAGGCAGCAGTGATCATGACCATTTACCGTATGGGCATGGTCATTTCGATCATCCTTTCAAGAGTGTTTCTGCACGAGAGGCTGCAGAGAAAAGGCTGGGCAGGCTTTTCTCTGCTAATCATAGGTGTGGTGCTCTTTGCGGCAGGACGGTAATCTGCAGGAAGCACTTCCCCTCACCGGCGATTTGTGTTATCCTTAATACAGAATTTGATCAGATTAGGGAGGAAAGCAATGTACAGACAGAAGATCGAAACCTATTTCAATGAACACAGAGCTGAATTTCTCGAGGATCTTTCCCGTATGGTCGCTATCAACAGCGAACGGGGAGAGAAAGAGGAAGGTTTTCCTTACGGCAGAGGACCGGCGGCAGCGCTGGAAGAGACGCTGAAGATCGCCGAACGTTTCGGACTGCACACGGAAAACTGGGAAAATTATCTGGGTATCGTGGAACTGAGAGCCGATCAGGAACGTTCTCTGGATATCATGGCGCATCTGGATGTCGTGCCGGGCGGAGAAGGCTGGACGGTTACCGAACCTTTTGTCATGAAGGTAGAGGATGGCAAAGTGTACGGCCGTGGAACTTCGGATGACAAGGGCCCGGCGCTGGCGGCTATTTACGCCCTGAGAGCCATCAAAGAGCTGGACATTCCGGTAGAAAAGAATATCCGTATTATGCTGGGCTGCGACGAGGAATGTGGTTCTTCTGAGCTGGACTACTATTTCTCCAAAACGAAAGCGGCAGAGATGACCTTTACACCGGATGCGGATTTTCCGGTGATCAATGTGGAAAAAGGTCATTTCGGCGGTCATTTCCGTGCGGATATCGAAGCAGACAGTGAGCTTCCGGCAGTCCGCGCCTTCCGCGGCGGCATCAAGGGCAACGTCGTGCCGGCTAAAGCCGAGGCCGAAGTTGAAGGACTGGACGAAACCATCCTGGCCGAAGCGGCGGCAAAGCTGCAGGCAGAGACCGGCGTGGAGTTCTCCTGGACTTCCGAAGGGGAT
>CALXJA010000043.1 GCA_944388465.1 uncultured Emergencia sp. | reverse complement strand
CGAAATAAACGGCGCTGTCTATGATGCTGCTGCTCGTCTCCGCAAACAGAATCGTTCCGCTGCAGGTCTCCTCCGGCCGCGGAAAGCGAACCGGCGCCGTCCTGTCCAGATCAGCGACCTTCGTCCTCGGCAGTGCAGCCAGAACTGCCGGATCGTCAGGTTCGCTCTGATAACGGCGAAGACGCTCCATCGTGTCTGTGATTTTTTTCAGTTCTTCCTCCGTAAGCCGCGCCCGCAAAGCAAACAGCCGCTCTTCTTCCTGCGCTTTCCTTTTTTCCGACAGATCGGGATCTGCCGCCAGCACCAACTGACTGTAAAAAGGATTGTCCAGCAGCAGCGTATCGATCAGCCCGCTGAACGCCTCCGGATCTTTCGCATCGGAGATCTGCTCCAGGCAGTCCTCATATTCCAGCAGCTCCCACGGATCCCGATCATGAGCCCAGGCTTCAGTAACCTTTATCCCATGGTTGACGCCCTGAGGGACGAAATAGGCCTTGTCCGCGAAGGCGAACTGACAGCTGCTGCAAGCGGTCTCAATTTCCTCTGCAGAAAACGGTTCCTTCTTGATCTGGCGCAGCAGCCGGAAAATCTCTTCATGAACCGCAGAAAGCTGATCCCCGTCACTGTCACGCAAAACAACGGAAAGCATCGGCCAATAATACTCCTGCATACAGGATACCGAAAGCCGGAGCGCCGGCTGCAGAGCCGAAAACCGTGAAGCAAGTAGTTCCGCAAGTACGGCCGCCTTGATCACCGTTTCCCGATCCTGAGGGAGGATCCAGTTCAGACTGATGATGTCCTTCTTTTTCTTTTCCGCATCCGAAGCAGCCAGCGGATAGGACTCTATGTGCGCGTTTCCGGTAAAGACTGCCGGTTCTCCGACGACAGAGAGCTTATCTCCCTTTTTATGCGGCCGCCTGAGATAAGGCTCCAGCACATCGATCACCGCAGACAGGCAGGTGTCGCCGTAAACATAGCCAAGGCAGTTTTCCGTGCGGAAAATCTCATAATAGGTCTCCACAAACTGTTCCCTGGTCAGCTGCGGGATACAGGAAGGCGCACCGCCCACATTCCATGCCAGAGACGTATTGGGACAGGCTGCCCGAAGCTGTGCATCTGCCAGGATATAATCCGGCATTTCATAGGCGGCACGCATTTCGCTGTAGACAATACCAGAACAGGTTAGCTTGTCTGTCGCCGCATCGTACTCATAGTGCCAGCCCTCCTGCAGCATGGAGCGGTCATCTTCCACAAGCAGAGGATCAAAGATCATGTCCGTATAAAGTCTGACCAGCTCCTGAAAACTTTTTTCATCGGTCGAAGCCACCGGGCAGAAATAGCTGCCGCGCATGGTAAACGCACTGTAGAAAGAGCACAGCAGGCCGTCTCCGCCCCATGCTTTGGACGGATATTTCTGCGAACCGCAAAGCAATGTATGTTCGATGATATGGGCGACGCCGGTATCATCCGACGGGGTGAAAGCGAAAGACAGGCCAAAACATTTTTCACGATCCGGCGCGTCGATATAGACAAGTGACATACCGCTGCTTTTATGGAAAAGCTGCCACATATCGCATTGCAGTTCTTGAATGTAATGTGTTTTTTCCAGGCGGAATCCACGATATCCCGTGGTTTTCAAGGTTTGATACAGGGTTCGGTTATCCACAACTTTAGCCTCCGTTTTATCGATATTTTCAAAGATACAGTACCACACCAAAACAGATCCGGCAAAACAGCCAGGCTCGTTGTTGAGAGGAAAGAAAAGAGAAAAATTCCACTGTCAGAGGAATTCCCGGGGCGGCTGCGGGTCATTGCCGCATCTTTCTCCGCAGAAAGCAGAAGATTCATAAAAAAGTATCTTATTCCCGCACGGCTGCGTCATGAATACCCCCGTCTGCGGGCAAAAAACAGAAGCGCCGCTGCCATCTGTTGCAGATGGCAGCGGCGTGACATCCTGTTTCATTGTTTTGAGGCAGAGCGGGCGGTTCGATCCGGATCCGTGATCAGATCAGCTCCAGCATGTTGATCAGTTCCGGATCTCCCTCCTGCTGATCTTTATGCGCATCCTCCTCCGCCAAAGCCCGATAGTTTTCCATCATGCTCTTGAATACTTCCGCTGTCGACGGCGGTGTATAACTGATCGTGTTCGCCCCGGCTCTGATCGTCTCCAGAATCGTTTCGTCACTCGGTCCGCCGGTAGCGATAATCGGCACTTTCGGATAATCCGCACGGATCTCCCGAACGATCTGCGGCGTCTTTGCTGCTGCAGAAACATTGAGAATCGAAACACCGGCAGCCAGTCGTTTTTCGATATCCGTGCTGCTGTTGACCACCGTGGCGATGATCGGAATATCGACGACTTTTTTGATCAGGGCGATATTTTCATTGCTCATCGGCGAATTGACGACTACGCCAAAAGCCCCCTGCGCTTCTGCGTCTTTAGCAATGATCGCGGAACGAAACCCCTTCGTCGTGCCGCCTCCTACACCTACCAATACGGGCACAGATGACGCATTGATGATGGTATCCGAAATGATCTGCTGCGGCGTAAACGGATAAACCGCCAGCACCGCATCGGCATTGCAGTTACGAATTATCGCGATATCTGTGGTGAATACTACGGATTTGATCCGCCTCCCCATGATCACGATCCCCTTTGTCTGCCAAATCACTTCGGGAATCTGCAGACTTTTCGCCCTTAAAGTTCCCGTGATCCTCGGTATTTCTCTATTGTCCATAAAACCCTCCTTTCGCTTTATCGTAAAATTCAGTCTATTTCCAAATTTTAAACTAAGTAATTATACACCCGGGAAAAATACAATTCAATTATTTTTTTGTTCCTCTATCTGTTTTTTATGTTATACTTACAAGTGCTGTCTTACTATATTTATACCACAGAGAAAGGAGATCGACTAAAATGGTTTACCGATATAAGACAAAAGGCACCTGTTCCGTCTGCATCGACGTGGAGATGGACGGACACATATTGAAAAACGCTGTTTTCCACGGAGGCTGCAACGGCAATCTGCAGGGGATTAGCGCACTGGTCTCCGGTCTTTCCTACGAAGAAATACGGGATAAACTTGCAGGAATACGATGCGGCTTCAAACCTACGTCCTGTCCGGATCAGCTGGTCAAAGCCATGGAAGAAGCCATGGCCGGTGCAGGAACTGAGACCGCAGAATAATCGGAGGCAGATATGAATGAATTTTTATGCCGGATCTTTGTGAAGGACTACCAGAACACTGCAGATCCCCGTGTCCGCGAACGTTACGGAAAATTTGCCGGCATCGTCGGCATTCTGTCTAATGTGCTGCTTTGCGCCGCCAAGATCCTCGTCGGCTTTTTGGGCGGCAGTATTGCGATCATCGCCGACAGCATCAACAATCTGACCGACGCGTCCTCCTCCGTCATTACCCTTGTCGGTTTTAAACTGGCTTCCCTGCCGGAGGATAAAGAGCATCCCTACGGACATGCGCGCATTGAATACATATCCGGAATGATCGTCTCCATGCTGATCGTTCTCGTCGGCGCTGAGCTGATCAAATCCTCCGCCGATAAGATCCTGCATCCTTCACCGGTACAGTTCAGCTGGACCATGGCCGTTGTTCTGCTGCTTTCCATAGCGGTAAAGATCTGGCAGGCCTTGTTCAATATCCACATAGGGAAAAAGATCGACTCACTGACGCTGGCTGCCACCGGAGCCGACAGCCGCAACGACGTCATTGCCACTTCCGCCGTTCTGGCCGGTATTCTGGCCGATCACTTTCTTTCCCTGCAGATCGACGGCTATATCGGCTGTCTCGTCGCACTGTTTATTCTCTGGTCGGGTATCAGTCTGGTCAAAGAAACGGTGAGCCCGCTTCTGGGAGAAGCCCCGGATCCGCATCTTGTCGATGCCATCCGCGATATGACGCTTTCCTATGACGGCGTCCTGGGCATCCATGATCTGGTCGTCCACAACTACGGTCCGGGAAAGATCTTTGCCTCCCTGCATGTCGAAGTCGACGCCGACGGCGATCTGATGGAAAGCCACGATATGGTCGACAATATTGAACGGGATCTCGGCCAGAAGCTGCACATACAGATCACCTGCCACCTGGATCCTATCCGCACCAGCGACCCGCTTGTGCGGCAGATGACCGCCCTGGCAGAAGAAACTGCTGCAGGGATCGACGGGATATCCAATGTCCACGATCTGCGTATCGTCAAGGGTCCGACCCATACCAACGTCATTTTCGATGTCGCCGTGGAGCCCGGCTGTAAAGCCTCCAGCGAAGAAATCCGCGATATCTTTCAAAAAGCCGTACAGAAGCTTAATCCGCATTACTACGTCGTGATCAATTTCGACCGCGCTTATATCCGACTGGACTGACCGGAAGAGCCGCAAAGCTCCCCGGTCAGTTTTTTCTGCCGTAATTCATTTTTTTCGTTCTCTCCCTGCGGCGGATCTCAGCCTTTTCTCGCCTGCCTGCAGGTCTTCTGCCGCTTCACTGTTCTCCGGCTTTGTCGGCTTTGTCCTCCGCCTCTTCTCCGTTTCCGGCGACCTCTTCTGTCTGTTCCTCTTCCGGCGCCGCCGGGAACCATATTTCTACAATGAAGTCGCCGTTGATCTCTTCATAAGAAAACTCGCCCTTCATATCTTCACATATGCGCTGGCAGGTCTTCATGCCGATCTGCGTGCTTTCCACTTTTTTGGATTGCTCCCATATGCCGTTTCGGATCTCGATCTCTATGCCTTCACCGTCATACTCGGCTCGGATACCTACCGCCTCCCGCTTCGTCGCATATTTCATGATGTTGGAAAAAATGTTATCGAAGAGCCGCTTTAAATTCGAAACGTCTGCCTGCACATATACCGTCGGAATATTGAAATGCAGATCCACCCGATAGCCATAACTGATAATCTCCGCGCTGTGCTCGGCCAGAAGCTGCTGGAACAGGATGCTGGCGTCAAAACTTTCCAGCTCCTTCTCACTCGCCTGGTTGCCGAAAACAAGGAAATAGCGGAAGAGCTGATCCGACAGATCCTTTAGCTGGAAGGCCTTTTCCCGGCAAGAGTGGATATATTTCTCCATCTGCTCGCGATTTTCATATTTCTTCCCTTCAATAATGTCCAGATAACCGATCAGGGAAGTCAGCGGCGTGCGAATGTCGTGGGACATGGCGGTAATGAGCTGCGTATTGGCGTCCCAGGCGGCCTTTTCATTCTGATGCTTTTCGATGATGGAATTGCGCATGTCGTCGACGCTGGTGGCCAGAAGACCGATCTCGTCATTGTGCATCGAATGAATTTCATTATTCAGCTTTCCATCCCGCACCTGACCTACCTCCGAGGCCAGTCTGCCGATTCGCTTCAGTGTGCTTCCGTTGTAAAGCAGTATGGTGATCAGGAGCGTCAGGAAACACAGAACCAGCGTAACGATGACCATGATATCCTGCCAATGCTGCTCCCGGTACACATCGATGAACACGTAATACTTTTTATCCATAAATTCGACGATCCGGTTGTGGATGTCTGTCGTAAAAGTTTCTTCATCAATTCTGTGCGACTCGTCGGCGTTGAGATTGATATGCAGAGCCGATTCTTCATCCTTCAGCTCTTCGCCGAAGGTATTGGAACCGGGATCAATCCACCAGCCTCCGTTGAAAATGATCTCATAATTATCATACACCACCAGCTGGGTATATTCGTGGTCGTTGATCCAGGCAGTAAGTTTTTTGGAATCTGTTCCTTTGACACCGTCTTCCCGAATATAGATCTCCAGGCTGTCGTACGCTCCGCCGATATTCTTGCTGACTGCCTCGTCACTGAGATATCTGACCTGGGTCACATAGTTGGTAAACCAGGAGCAGAACAGATACATACCCAGCGCCAAAGCAATACCGATGAGAACGGCCAGTGTCATTTTCACATTCAGAGAAATGAATTTCTGTTTCCGCCGTCTACTCAACCTTATACCCCTTTCCCCACACGGTCTTGATGATTTTCGGATGGTTCGCATCTTCTTCCAGTTTTTTGCGCAGATTGAGCACATGAACCATGATCGTATTGCCGGCTGACGGCAGGTATTTCTCTCCCCATACGCCTTCGTACAGATCCTTGTTCTCTACGATCTCTCCCTTGTGTTCCATGAAAAACTGCAGGATATCGTACTCCTTATCGGTAAGCGGGATCTTCTTGTCTCCTTTCATCGCCGCCCTGGTCTTGCTGTCTATGGAAATGTTTCCGCCAATGGTCGGTACGGACTTGACCGGAATCTTTCCCTGGTATTCCTTATATCTGCGAATCAGGGACTTCACCTTCATCAACAGTTCCGTTTGGGAAAACGGTTTGACCAGATAGTCGTCTCCGCCCTCCGTATAAGCCTCGACCTTATCCTGATCCTGGGATTTGGCCGTCAAAAACAACACAGGAACCGGAGATTTTTCCCTTATCCTTGTGCATACCTCTACGCCAGAAAGCCCGGGCATCATGATATCCAGAATGACCAGATCGATCGACTTATCCGCATATACCTTGTCCAAAGCTTCACTTCCATCCTCGGCCTGTTCGACATGATATCCTTCGCTGCCCAAAAGAACGGAAACAACCTCTCTGATATTGGGATCGTCATCGACGATCAGTATTTTATTATTATCCATAATTTTCCTTTCTCATCCCTTCTGCATGTACCATTTTATAATTTTTGTGGAAAAAAATATATAGAATGACGTCGATTTAAGAATTTTTAAGAAAATTTCACATGTCCCCGGTTCTTTAGTGTTAAAATAAATGCAAGTACACGCGCCTGTCAGCGGATTAGAATCGGATCGGCTGCAGGAGACAATACAGGCAAAACGAAAGGGTATTCCATGAAAAAAGATCCCCGCCAACAGGAATGGGAACGCCTGTGCCGGGCAGAGCGGACGTTTATCCGTAAAGGCTCGCACAGCGAAGATACACGGCTGAACCGGTTTCTTGCAGACAAGATTCCCGAGCAGCTGCAGGCAACTCTGGATCTCGCCTTTGCCAAAGCCTTTCAGCTTATCTTCGATAAGGGAACCGGCATCATTGAAAAGACCTACAGTAAAGAAGAGCTTCAGCACCGTTTTGCGGTCAACGCCTATGGCGCCCGGCTTTCGGAAACAAAACAGTCGCTTCGCAGCTTCGCCAAAGACGCCGGTACCGCAAACCGCAAAAATCTCTTGCTTTCCGGCGCGGAAGGCATCGGTTTAGGCGCGCTGGGCATTGGACTGCCTGATATTCCGCTCTTTGTCGGCGTACTCCTGAAAAGCGTTTATGAGGTCGCTCTGCACTTCGGGTACACCTATGATACACCCGGAGAAAAGTATTTCATTCTGAAACTGATCGAAGTGTCTCTTTCCCATGGCCGGGATCTGCGGGAAGGAAACAGATCGATCAATACATTTATCGAGGAACCATTCGTCCCCGATCCCGCAGAGCTGTCCGCACAGATCCGCCGGACTGCCGCATCGATGTCTCAGGAGCTGCTGTACATGAAATTTCTTCAGGGCATACCTGTAGTCGGCATGATCGGCGGCGCATACAATACGATTTATCTGCAGCGGACGTTAAAGTACGCCAAACTGAAATATCATCAGCGGATGCTCATCGATACGTCTTCTGTCATTCCCCCTGATGACGCCTGCTAAAGCTTATCCAACTGTGAAAGGAAAGAACCTGATTATCATGAAAGAACGATTGCAGAAATATTGTCTTCATCTGAATCTCCTGTTCCATCTCCTGATTCTGATCACGGCGCTGATCAGCCACCGAATTGCTCCGGCAGCTGATCTGGCTATACTTCTTCTTTGTTTTTTCGCCTTTTTTACGGCGGCGCTTTATCTGGCTTCTGTTGTCTTCGGCCTGCCGGAAATAAAAAACGCGTTTTCCCGGCTGCGGATCAGCGCGCTGACAGACAAAGCAGAAGCGGGCAAGACCGCGGCGCGTATTTATCTGATTCTGTTTCTGGCTCTTTATTTCGTGCTGCTGTTTACCTCCTTCCTTGCTTCTATCAGCTTTGTGTCCTTCTTTCCGGTTCTGCCGATGTTTCTGCTGCCTCTGTGCTGGTACTACCTCGTTCTGGTTTCTTCTTCACTGTACGGAATCGCCCTTATCCTGCGAATGCGCCGGGAGGGGATCCTTTCCCGCCAGGCTGCAGCTTTGCATATTTTCCTTCACCTGTTCTTTATCACCGATATCCTCGATTCGACATATATCGTACGCAAGGCAAGAGAATACGAAGCCGGCAAAAAAGAAAGCCTTTTCCCTCCGCAATAGAGAAAAAAGGCTTTTTATTTTGTTCATTTGCCGCAGATCGTTTACGCCTCTTCCTTTTCCCGGGTCCTCGGTCCGGCATAAACGTGATGCGGATGCTCTTTCCAGATCTGGTCGGCCACCGGTGCCCACTTTTCTGCTGCATTTTTGCATTTTGCACACAGCTCGTCGACATCCTCCGGCGATTCCACATCGGTGCTGTGCGCGCCGCTGCGATGCACCATTTCTGCCAGCTTGCCCGCGTTGTCCAGAAGCGGACAAGGTCGAAGCATATTATCGTTGAACGGCTGGTTGTCGTGATACTCCATAAACATCGGGGACGTATACGCCTCCAGCAGGGTCTTTTCCCGGATATTGGAATCCGAATAGTGAATAAAAGCACATGGCTCTACGTCGCCGCCTGCGTTGATATGCAGATAAGACCTGCCTCCGGCGATACAACCGCCTACGTATTCGCCATCATTCCAGAAATCCATCAAGAAGATCGGTTTTGTCGTCCTGAATTTCCGCACCTGATCGTACATGAATTTTCTCTGCTCTGCCGTGGCCAGAAGCTCGGTCACCGCGCCTTTTCCTACCGGCATATAGGTAAATATCCAGGCGAATTTTGCTCCCAGATCAACCAGATAATCGACAAACTCTTCGCTGCCGATCACCTCTGCATTTCGGCTGGTATAGCAGCAGGAAACGCCAAACGGCAGCTTTTTCGCCTTTAAAATCTCCATGGCCTTAACTACCGCCTTGAAGGTGCCCTGTCCCCGCCGGTCATCTGTAGCTTCCTCAAAGCCCTCTACACTGATAGCCGGAACGAAGTTCTTGACGCGCAGCATCTCGTCGGCAAAAGCCTCGTCGATGAGGGTCGCGTTGGTAAAGGAAAGAAAAGCACAATCGTCATGCTTTTCGCAGAGACGGATAATATCCTCCTTGCGAACCAGCGGTTCACCGCCGGTATAGATGTACATATAGGTACCCATCGCTTTGCCCTGCGTGATGATGCTGTCCAGCTCATCAAAGGTCAGATTGAGTCGGTTGCCGTAATCCGCTGCCCAGCAGCCTGTACAGTGCAGATTGCACGCACTGGTCGGATCCAGAAGAATCGCCCATGGAACATTGCAGCCATGCTCCTGCTTGACCCTGAGCTGTTTTTTCGGTCCCAGCATACCTGCATTGATAATGAAATTCTCAAAGAGCTTTCTCCGTATTCCCTCATCGCAGTCGGTCCAGAGGCTTTTCGCCAGCTTATACCAGTTGCTGTTCTGATCCTCCATATAGTGTCTGATCACTCTTACCTGCGGCGTCAGCGAATCACCGCCCACGTCATGCTTCAGCAGCCAGTCGCAGATCTTCATGATGTTTTTGTCCGGATCCTTATCTACGTAAGAGATAACCTGCTTCATCCCCATTGCTGTTAACTGATCTTTAATGCCCATTTTATCTCCTCCCTTACTATTCAAAGCTTTCCTCATTTTATAAGTATATCCCTTTCAAAGCAAAAGGAAAATAGGCAAATTGTTAAATCTGTCAAAGAAAACAGGCGCTTATTTCCGTTTCCGCGAAGATTTTACCCGGTCGACAGAGAGGATGATCACGGCAGCTCCCGCCGCCGTCACCAGCGTCGATACCAGCGTCAGCATCTTTGCTCCGCTGATATCCAGAAGCAGACCGCCGGCCAGACTGGAAAACACCGTCGTTACCGTCGTCATCATGGTGAACAGCGCCTGTCCCTTTACCGCCTCGCCCCGGCTCATGATCTCATCGATGAAATGAACCATCGCCGGCAGAAACAAGGCAAAGGAAACCAGCTGAAAGATCTGGGTGGCAAAGATCATGGCCACCGATTCCGCCAGCCAGCAGAGGGCGATCTTAACGGTAAAGCCCACCGCTGCCGCCTTGAGCATCAGCTGACAGGAAAACCGCTTCCGCAGCGCGTCGAAGCAAAACATGGTGGGTATCTCCAGAAAAGCCATAAGCGACAGGATTCGTCCCATATCCCCGCTGTCGCCGCCTACGCCGCTGACGATCTGCATCATATAGTTATTGAGAATAGAATTGCTGAAATACAGACCGATCACACCGATATTGACGATAAAAAAGACCCGGTTGCGTCTTACGAAGCCCGCCAGATCGATCGCCTCTTCTTCGGCTTCCGGTTTTTCCCGAACCGTCCCCTTCTCCAGATTCAGCCGCCGCGCTTTCTTATACTGCCGCCTGGTCAGGAACAGACTGAGCAGCAGCATGACCATGATGACTTCGCCGGTCAGCGGCAGCACCTGTGTGCCGTGATTTTCTACAACGGTTCCCAGGATCGCCATCAGAATCGAGTAGGTCAGCGAACCCAGACTGCGCGCCATACCGAAATTGATATGCACGCCGCATTCCTGCAGACGAAAGTTCAGCGAATTGATCAGCGGCTGCAGGATCGTATGCCAGGCCACCAGCAGCACAAAAATCACCGCCAGCGCCAGAGACTTTTTCTGAAAAGCGAAGAGTCCGATGGTCATCACCATCATCATCACCGTCATCCCCTGCGTCAGGCCGATCAGCGATACTTTCGCCGACCGATCCGCCAGATCCGCCGCCAGAGGCTGCAAAACGACTGCCGCTACATTGGCTGCCGCCAGGATCACGCCGATCTCTGCGTTGGAATATCCCCGAGCCAGCAGAAAAACCGAAGCGAAGCTGCTGAAGATCCCATAAAGCATCCAATACGTACCCTGAATACAGGCATACTCGAAGTTCAGCAGCTTCTTCATTCCTTTTCCTCCTGTTTTGCAGATACCTCCCCAAAACTGCAGAGGAAATTGTGATCCATGGGTCCGCTTCCTTTTCCCAGATCCAGCATGGCAGAAAGGGCGCCGGAGACATAGGCCTTTGCCTGTTCTACTGCCTGCGTCAGTTCTGCGCCTTTGGCCAGATTGGCTGCAATGGCGCTGGACAGTGTACAGCCTGTGCCATGGGTATTGGGATTGTCGATCCGTTTTCCATTGAACCAGCGTATTTTTTCTCCGTCGTAGAGAAGATCGTTGGCGTCATTGCACTGATGACCTCCTTTGCACAGCACGCGGCAGCCGTAGGTTTCGCAGATCCTGCGAGCTGCCGTTTCCATGTCGGCAGGAGCGGTTATCTTCATCGAAGCAAGGATCTCCGCTTCGGGGATATTGGGCGTGATCACCGAAGCCATCGGCAGCAGAAAACGGCAAAGCGCCTCCGTGCCATCGTCAGAAATCAGACGGGCGCCGCTGGTCGCCGCCATCACCGGATCCACCACGATATTTTCCGCTCTGTATTCTTCCAGCTTCCGAGCGATGACACGGATCAGCGCGGCAGAAGACACCATACCGATCTTCACCGCATCGGGACGGATATCCGTAAATACCGCATCGATCTGCGCGGCCAGAAAGTCCGGGCTCACTTCCTGCACCGCCGTTACACCGGTAGTATTCTGCGCCGTCAGTGCGGTGACTGCACTCATTGCAAATACACCGTTCATCGTCATGGTCTTAATATCCGCCTGTATGCCTGCTCCGCCGCTGGAATCGCTTCCGGCGATCGTTAATGCTGTCTTTTTCTTCACTTTTTTCTCCTCAATCTATGCAAATATGCAAAATTATTACTCTGCAGCCTCCGGATCGAACTGACGCAGATCGCGGACGTAGATATCCGACAGCGCCCGGATCTCTTCCTGATCCGCTTCGCTGACCGCATCATAAACGCCTGCGATCTTAAAACCCTCCGCCTTGGCCGTTTTGATGGAATAAAGCCCATCCTCGAAGATCCATGTCTCTTCCACCGGCGTTTTCATCACCTTCAGCGCTTCGTAAAATATCCTCGGACTGGATTTGCCGGCGCCTACTTCACCGCAAGTCAGGATCACATCGAAATATGCGGTGCAATCCAGCCGGTCAAAGGCTGCGGATATACAGTACCGGTCTGTGGATGTTGCCACCGCCATCCGAACGCCGTCTGCCTGCAGCTGATCCAGCAGTTCCCTTGCCCCCGGTTTAAAATCCGCCTCGGTAAAATAGTAGTTCTCCACAGCGCCGTTGATGCCTCTTTTGATCTCGTCGAGAGACTGAGGGAGAAGGTAATTCTCCTTTAAATAGACTGCACCCATATCTACCGTCATGGTAAAGAGCTTCGCGCCCAGCCCTTCCTCCGCCTCTATGCCCAGAGTCGCCAGGTATCTTGCTCCCGCGTCCGTCCATACGTGCATGGTGTCCAAAAGGGTACCGTCTACATCGAATATCGCGCCTTTCATCATCCGTTCACCATCTCCTCTGCAGCCTTTCGGAGACGGCGAGCCGCCTCTTCGATATCCGGCGCTCCAAACAGGGCGCTGATTACGGCAATTCCTGCAAAACCGCATCCTTTCAGCCGGATGGTATTCTCACAGGTGATACCGCCGATGGCGACGGAAGGAATAGAAACGGCACGGCAGATCTCTCCCACCGTGGAAAGATCGATCTCCACGGCGTCTTTTTTAGAACCGGTAGGAAAAACCGCTCCCACGCCTAAATAGTCCGCGCCCTGTTCCTGTGCTCTCCTGGCCTGTTCCGGCGTCCGCGCCGAGACCCCCAGAATCTTATCCGGCCCCAGAAGCTGCCGTGCCTGCAATGCTCCCATATCGCTCTGTCCCACGTGGACGCCGTCGGCGTCGATTTTTATAGCCAACTCCACATCGTCATCAATGACAAAGGGCACCCCGAAACGGCGGCAGAGATCCCGGATCTTTATGGCTTCGCCGGCGACCGCTTCCGCCGGCAGATCCTTTTCCCGGAGCTGGACAAAGGTCGCGCCGCCCCTGAGCGCTTTTTCCACCTGACTGTACAGTGTTTCACCGCCAAGCCAATGCCTGTCGGTCACGGCATACAGCCGCAGACAGTTCTTATCGAATTTCATATTTTGCTCCCTTCTCCAGCTGCGCGCCGTCCATATGAAAGACCGCGTCAATGATCCGGTTCCGATAGGACGCGTTTCCTTCTTCCGGCAGCAGATGCGTATAAGCGATCTCTCCCGCCAGTCCCATGGCGCATACGGCGGCAGCGGCAGCCTCAAAACATCCGCCATCAGAATTTGCCGCAACAAACGCCGTCATCATTGCGGAAAGCTGACAGCCGGTACCAGTAATTCTGCTCATCTCCGGACGCCCGTTGCGGATCACATAGCAGGATCCTCCGTCGGAAACCAGATCGATGGCGCCGGTCACGGCTGCGATGCAGCCGGTCTGCCGGGCAAAGCCTTTTACAAAACTTATGGCTTCTTCCAGATTCTCTTCGGTTACGGCATCGGAAGGCGCAGCATCGACTCCTTTCGTATTCCGGCTGTCCTCTGCCAGCGCCCTGATCTCGGAGATGTTTCCCCGTATCACATCGAAGCGGATCTCCCGCAGCAGGCCGCGAGCCGTTTCTGTACGCAAATGGCTGGCTCCGGCGCCTACCGGATCCAGCAGCACGCAGTGTCCCAGTTCGTTTGCCTTCCTTCCCGCTGCATACATGGAAGGGATCGTCCTGCTGTTCAGCGTGCCGATATTGATGTTGAGTCCGTCGCAGAGGGCGGTGATTTCTGCCGCTTCGGCTTCATCATCTGCCATAATCGGACTTCCTCCGCAGGCCAGCAGCATATTGGCCACATCGTTTACGGTAACATAATTGGTAATATTGTGGATCAGGGCTCCTTTTTCCCTCAGCCGGTCAAATCTGTCTTTCAGCATTTTTCCTCCTTGCAGAATCGGTTCTGTTCCGCTGATCTCCTCTGTGCGGCAAGCGGCCGGTACAACTGCCCGGCATGCGCATCAGCGAAGAATCACCGCGCCGATCCTCTCCATATCCGCCATGTTGGCATCCTGTATTTCCTTGCTCTGCGAAGAGCAGCATTTCTCGATGATTATCGTATGATAGTCCAGCGCTATGGCGTCATAGCAGGTGGTTCTGATACAGTTCGGCGTGGTCGTCCCTATGAGGATCACCGTATCCACACCCAGCCGGCGAAGCACCAGATCCAGTTTCGTCTGGAAGAAAGCGCTCCAGCGGGGTTTGATGATCTCGTAGTCCTCCGGCTTCTGTTCCAGTCCTTCCGCCAATTCCTCACTGTTGATACCGGTTGAACCCGGCGCCATGGTTCTGCCTCCGGCAAGCCAGTCTTCTCTGCGCGTAAATTCCACATCACTGCCGTCTTCGCGGTACTGCCGCTTGATCCAGAAGACCGGGATCCCCTGCTGCCGGGCTTTTTCGATCTCCTGTGCGCAATAAGGCACTGTAGCCTTCGCGTCTTTAATGCAATGCGCCGCTCCCGGCTCAACAAAGGCTTTCTGCATATCGATAACTAAAAGCGCGCATTTTCCTTTTTCTGCTGTCATTTTTCTTCCTCCTGCAAATGGACACGAGCAGACAGACGGTCTGTCTGTCTCAGGATCTCTCCGTTTCCTTTATGAGCAGACCCTCTCTTTCTCTGATTTCTTCCGCTATCTCTTCTGCCTCTTCTGCTGCAGTCTTCACAAAATTTTCTGCTTTTTGCATTCCCTCAGCAATTTCCTCGACAATTTCCTCCGCCACTTCCTCAGCAACTACGGCTCCGGCTGTATCCGGCTTTTCCGGCAGTACCGCCGCTTCGCCCTGTCTTTCTTCCGCCATGGAAAGCAGCGAGCTTCCCAAAATCAGAACGATGCCGAAAACCATAGCCATCGGAATACTTTCATTCAGGATCAGCGCAGCCATAACCGGCGCCAGCACCGGCTTAAAGAAGAACACCAGAGAGACCGTCTGTGCGCTGACCTGCTCCATCGCCAGGAAATAGCAGGTATAACCTACGCTGGTACAGATCAGGCACAGATACGCCATGTCGAGAAAATTCTCCGCTGTGTAACCGGTGAAAAAAGGAATATCGGCAAAAGACGCCAGACCGCAGCCGTGCATAAAGGCTGATATTGCCGGCAGCTTCGTCAGTGCGGAAACCGCCATCATCTCCACGCTGCCCAAAAGAAAGCTGCCGCAGGTAACAACGATCCCGCCGGTTTTTGCGCATTGCGTTTTGCCCAAAACGCCGTAAAGCGCAAAGGAAGCCGCTGCAATGAGAACGAAAACGATGCCCAGGATATTCAGCTGTATATTCCACGGCTGCACGATACATACAATGCCGATCAGCTCTATTATAATGGAGACGATTTTCTTCCCGCCGGCTTTTTCTCCGATAAAGGCTACCGCAAAAATCGTGACAAATAAAGGGTTGCAGCTAAACAGCACCGCCACTGCCGAGGCGTCTATGTACAGGATGGACAGCTGGTAAAAGGTCATACTGAAAAATATGCCCAGAAAGCCCAGAGCCGCCATCTTGAGGTAATCGCCTTTTTCCAGCCTCAGCTGCCGCTTCTGCAGCGTCTTTCGCGCCATGGGCAGCAGCACCAGTCCGGCGATAAAGAACCGGGTAAAGGTGATCTGGATCGGATGAAAATCATCGGCGATGAACTTGCTGGCAACCTCCATGGAACTGAACAAAAGTGTGGTGATCAAAATGCAGATATAACCGTATTTCCTATTCAAAATGCTTACCTCCTGATGATAAAACCGCCTTTTCTCCATTATTTATTATATACAAGGCAGGATATCTTTCAAGACACGATTTTCTCTCGAAAAAAGCAGCGCAGGAAAAGCTTTCCCGCGCTGCTTCGATCGTCACGGCGGCGATCAGACGACCGCCAACGATTTTTGTATAGAAATTTTCCCGAAAGACACCGCTTCCCGCCGGCGGTCAGGAGCGCTGCGAACCTTCGCGGTAAACCCGCAAGGCCGTCTTTACTTCCAGACGTCCGTATTATCCAGTCCGATATCTGCCGCCTTGAATACCGGATTCTTTCCTTCTTTCCGCTGCCGGGTGTAGTCGTTCAACGCGCGTACCGCGATCCCGCCGAGACAGAAGAGAGAAATGATGTTGACCAGAGCCATGCCGGCCATCAGAATATCCGCCATGTTCCATGCCAGCTTCAGATTGGAATTGGCGCCGATAAACACCATGATAATCGCTAAAACACGAAATACGTTCATAAACGTCTTGTTTCCGCTGATAAACTTGATATTGGCTTCCGCATAAAAATAATTTCCGATCAGCGAGGTAAAAGCAAACAGCGCCACCGATACGGTGATAATGCCGACGCCAAACTCGCCGTACATGGACTGTACCGACTGCTGAACCAGCGGTATGCCGTTGAGGTCTCCCCCATAAGTAAACTGATCCGTACAGAGGATAATGAATACGGTAGTGGAACAGATGATAATGGTATCGATAAATACCGAAATCACCTGCACCAGACCCTGCTTTACCGGATGACTGACATCTGCAGCCGCGGCCGCATTAGGCGCAGAACCCATACCGGCCTCGTTGCTGAACAGACCGCGCTTGATTCCCCAGACAACACAGGAGCCGGCAAAACCGCCGAAGATAGCCTGAAAATCAAAGGCGCTTCTGAAGATCTCGCCAAAGATGGACGGCAGATCTGCAATGTGGGCAAAGGTGATGATCAATCCCACGAGAATATAAATACCGGCCATGATCGGTACCAGCACGGAAGATACCAGACTGATCTTGTGCGCTCCGCCAAAAAACAATACGGCGGAAATCACAGCCAGCAGGATCCCTGTGATCATAGCGGCCGTGCTGTAGCTGTCTCCTGCATAATGCTCCAGTGCCGAAGCGATATTGTACGCCTGCAGTCCGTTGAACCCGAAGGCAAAGGTCACGATCAGCAATACGGCAAAAACGATTCCCAGCCATCTGGCCTTCATCGCCCGTTCAATATAATAGGCCGGACCGCCTTTGAAAATTTCTCCATCCTTTTGCTTATAGATCTGTGCCAGGGTGGACTCTACAAAAGCAGATGCCGATCCCACGACGGCCATGACCCACATCCAGAAAACCGCGCCTGCTCCTCCGGAAACGATGGCGGTGGCAACGCCTGCGATATTTCCGGTTCCTACCCGGGAAGCCGTAGCGATCATCAGCGCCTGAAACGAGGAGATTCCTCCGTCGTGACTCTTTTCGGTCAGCACACGTATTCCTTCCGGAAAAAGCCTGACCTGTACGAATTTGGTTCTGACAGAAAAAAAGAGTCCGGCAGCGATCAGCAGCCAGAAGAGCACATTGCTGTAGACCCAGTCGTTAAACACGCCTGAGACCGACGTGAAATTCTGAATAAACTCTTTCATGAACTAAACCTCTCCTTTGTATCTTCTTCGTATGTTTCTCAATATTTTCATACCGAAGGTAGTATATCACATTTCTTTTGCACATACAACGAAAATTGTTTATTGTATACCATCTGCAGGCCGCCCCATGACTCTGTGCGAAAGAAAAGCCTCTGTACATTTTCCGTCTTGCAGCAGACCGGCTTTCGGACAGGATCCGGGGCTCATCGGACAAAACAAAAAAGGCTGTCCGCTGCGGCATGCCTCTCCGGCGAAAACGCATTTTACTGACGTTTTCACAGGAAAGGATATACCGCGGCAGACAGCCTCTGCCGTCATCATTTTAAAAATATTACCGCTGCATTACAGTTGTCTTGCCACCGCTTTTTCCCGCAGTCTTTTTCGGATAACGAAAAAGGTCACGATGTGTGCCGTCAGGGTAACGATCCATGTGATCGGATAGGTGTAAAACAGCATATCGATGGTATGGAACTGCGGTATCTGGAAAATAGTCATGATCCAGAGGATACGCAGACCGCAGACACCGATCAGAGAAACCAGCATCGGCGTCAGCGAGCATCCCATGCCTCGCAGAGAACCGACCATAACGTCCATAGCCCCGCAAATCGCGTAGGTCAGCGCGATGATATGCAGCCGGTGCATTCCGGCCTCGACAACCTCGTCACTGGTCGTGTAGATACCCAGCAGCTGTCTGCCGAAGACCACGGCTAAAACGCCCAGCGTGATCCCTACCGCCAGAACACAGATCTCTCCCCGGGTGATGATCTTATCCACCCGTTTGATCCGCCGCGCTCCGACATTCTGGCTGGTAAAGGAAATGGTCGCCTGATAAAAGGCGTTCATGGCGAAGTAGATAAAACTTTCGATATTTGCCGCCGCCGAATTGCCCGCCACGATTATCGCGCCGAAGGAATTGACCGAAGCCTGCACCATTACGTTGGTCAGAGAAAAGATCATTCCCTGCACCCCTGCCGGAAGCCCTATACGGAAGATCATCGAGAGCTTGTCGCGATACAGCCAGAGATCCCGCAGGATCAGCTGTATGCCCGTTTTTTCCCGCATGAGGCACCGCACGATCAGAATCGCGGAAAGCCACTGAGAAATCGCCGTCGCCAGCGCGACGCCGGCCACATCCATTTTTAAGGAAATAACAAAGAAGAGATTGAGACCGATATTCAGTACACCGGAGAAAGCCAGAAAATACAGCGGCCTTCTGGTATCGCCTATGGCTCGCAAAAGGGCGCTTCCGAAATTGTAGATCATCATTCCGGTCATCCCCAGAAAGTAAACGCGAAGATACAGCGCGGCCAGTTCCAGAACCTCGTCCGGCGCTTCCATCCAGATGAGAACGCGTCTTGCCGCCAGCTCGCCGATAATCGTAAGCAGTACCCCGCTGACGATACTGAGCAGCATAGCGGTATGTACCGTCTCTTTCAGGCTCTGCTGGCGTTTCGCCCCGTAAAATCTTGCCGCCGTTACATTGGCGCCTACGGAAAATCCGATAAAAAGATTCGTCATCAGGGTGATCAGTGAAGAAGTCGAACCGACAGCCGCCAATGAGTTGTCTCCGGCAAATCTGCCTACCACGATGATATCCGCCGCATTGAATAAAAGCTGCAGAATACTGGAACACATCAGAGGCAGAGAGAATAAGAGCATTTTCTTCAAGACCGGACCTCTGACCATATCGATTTCAAAAGATTTCTTTTCTTCTTCCATAGTCTTTCCTCGCAAGCATGTCTTCTCTTTATGATATCGTCCTTATCCAAAAATCATTCTACTACGCCATCCAGGAATTATCGAGGGGGTTTCCGAAAAAAAATGCTCTTATTTTGTTCTTTGTTTTTTATTTGCCCGCTGCAGAACACCTCTGCCGGAAGCGCTTTATCACATAGATCATGTTCGTTAACAGATCTCGCCAGAACAGTACAAATCGTTTTTTATTCTGCGAAAAACAGCTGTGCTTCTTTTCGCTCCACGGCCAAAACCGTTTCCAGCTTTTCCCGGATAGCCGCAAGTCCCGGATCGGTAACCACTCTCGCCGACTGCGGGCACTGTTTTACGCAGGCCATACAGGATATACATTTTGCCGGATCAGATCTCTCCGGGTTCGCGGCGTCTATGGCGCCTGCCGGACATACGCCGGCGCAGAATCCGCATTTCACACAGTTCTCACCGGACTGCGGCGCATACGCAATGCGCTTTGCTTCCTTGTACGGCCGGTTTCCGGAAACCGTAAGCCTGCCTTTTTTTCCGCTTTGGAGGATCCTGCCGATTCCCGCGGCAAGCGTTTCCACCGCTTCTCTATCCTTTGCGTCAGGCCGGCCGCCGGCAACTTTGCCGGAAAACGTATGCGGCGCAATAAAGGCTGCTGCGGCAATTCCGCAAAAGCCGCGAGCCTCTGCGATGTCCATTTCTTCCAAAAGGGCATCGTCAAAATCCCGGTTCCCATAACTGACCGTATACACTGCCGGCGTTTCTTCGCCCTGAAGACAGTCGAAAATCCCGCCCTCGACTATCGGAAGACGGCCTGCGTATACCGGCGCGCCGAAAATCACCAGATCCTGCGGTCCAAAGGTGTAGCTGCGGCGGCGGGCTTCCGGCCGGGTCAGATCGATGCACTCCACCTCGTCGGCCAATTTTTCGGCAATGGCTCTGACATAGCCCTCGCTTCCTCCGGTAGGGCTGAAATACACTATCGTTGCTTTTTTCATTTCTCTTCCTCCTCTTTTTTCTCGCGCCGGACGTTTTCTTCGGCCGGCTTCGCGCCAAGATCCGGATAGCCGGCTCTGCCGGCAATGTCGCCGGCAACCTGCTGCAGACTGACTTTATCCAGTTCCTTCTCCAGGGCTTCCTGCGCCCGAAAAAGCGGCTGCTCCAGGGCGCGGTGAATATGACGGCCGACAGGGCACTGCGGCAGTGGATGGGGATGAAGGGCAAAAAGAGATTCCTCTTCGCGCATTGCCCGGTAGATATCACCCAGTGAAATTTCTGCCGCAGGTTTTTTCAGTGTGTTTCCCGGTTTCCCCGGACCTCCCTCTACCAGCCCGGCCTGGCGCAGACGGGAAAGGATCCGGCGCACGACTACCGGATTCGTACCTGCGCTTTTCGCGATCAGCTGCGACGTAGACGGCTGCCTGCCGTCCGTATTCAGCGCGATAAGCGCCAAAGCGTGAACCGCCAGGGGAAATTGTGTGTTGATACTCATGTGATAAAATCCTCGTCTCGTAAAATCCGGCCCTTTTCTGCAATAAGAAACTGCTGATCCCATCTGCCGGCAACCAGTTTTTCCAATAAGATATTGCTGCCCTCCACATAGCACAGATCGCAATCGATGAGTTCTGCATTTTCTCTGGCCATCTCCAGATAGCTGTCGCTCCGGCAGTCGTAAACTCCGGTATCGATAATGTCCACGCTGCGGTAAGAATCGAACCAGATCGCGAATATCCGCAGGCCTTTCTTTTCGCCATATTTCTCAACCAGATCCCTGCGGATATTCGGTACAGACAGTTTGCCGTTTACCGTATCGGTCAGATACAGGTGTCCGCCCTTCTTCAGATTAGGATACCAGGTATCGTCTGTGTGCATCAGCAACGTGATGCAGTCATCCACTTTGGGCATAATCAGCCGGACCGGCAGCGGTCTTTCCGAAACCGATCCGCCGCACAGTCCCATAGCCAGAAGCACGGTATCTATCTCTTCCGGCAGTTCTTCCATTTTCGTAAAGAGCGCTTCGCGCATATCTTTGGGTTCGGCATGAAGACGGCTGTCCATCTCGATCACAGGATAGGACGTCTCTGCTTTTTTCTGCGCCGCATCCACGTGCTGCTTCAGCGACTCGCAGGCAATGATCACTGTACCCAAGGCTCTCCCTCCTTTTTAATGTAACTATTATAGTTACATTTTTCACCGGTGTCAAGATACACAGCATAAGAGACCGCACAGCTTTGCGATTCTGTTGTCCATAACTCCTGCTCCTCCCTTTTTTGTACTTTCTTACGTTGTATCGACTATAAAGCCGCTGTATTTTTCACGGAAAGCAGCAAGAAGATGAAGAAAAAATCGCGGCCATCCGCATTGCCGGATGGCCGCGATTTTTTCTATTCCATTATTATACTTCTAAAGGAGTAGCTTATCGACGCGGATCGAAGACGCTGGATTTTCTGATTGCACACACTGATGATCATATATCCTTCTTTATTTGAGATCGTCATTTACTCCCTTACCGAGAAATTGCTACGCTCCTGTTGCCGCGGCAATCACGCTCTGTCTCGCCTTTTCGCTGTATGCTTTGAAAAACTGTATTTCGGCCTCGTCAATCGGCACCGGCGTTCCCAGCAGCCGGGATATAAAGATCTGCTGTGCCACCTTCTCTACGGCTTCGGCAAAAGAAAAGGCATGCTCCAGATCCGGCGCAAAAGTCACAAGGCCGTGATTGGCAAGAAGCAGAGCAAATCGGTCGGATATGATTTCCGCAAAATGCTCATAGATCCGGCTTGTTCCCGGGGTTCCATACGGCACCACAGGTACTTCTCCCAGGAACTGATTGATCTCCGAAAGACAGTCCGTCTTTATCGGCATATGGTTCATGGCAAAGGCGGTGGCATACATGCTGTGATTATGAACGACCGCATTGACATCCGGTCTCAATCGGTATATCTCCAAATGCATCATCAGTTCTGACGACGCCTTACAGCCGGTATCGTTCAGCACGTTCCCCTGCGGATCGACTTCAACGATCATTTCCGGGGTCATACTGTCTTTATCCACCTGGGACGGCGTGATCAGAAAGCGATCCTTCCCTCTTACGGAAATGTTTCCTTCAAACATATTTACCATGCCCATATGGTATTCTTTTTTAGCAATATCTACAATTTTTTGTTTTATCTGCGCATAATCTCCCATCGCGTTTTCCTCCTAACCGTTCAGTTTTTTAAATATCTCCTTCGATATCGCATAAAGCTCTTTGAAACGGCCGTATTTTTCTTCATAAAGTTCTTTATATTCTTTTCTTGGGAAAAAGGTCTTATCAAATTTTATGAATGTTCCTGCATCATCAAATCCGCACCACCCCAGACCGATCGCTGCAGCTATTCCCGCGCCGATCGCGCCCGAATGGCAGGTCTCCTGCGGCACGTTGACGACAAGTCCTGTAATGTCAGCCATCATCTGCATCCAGTGATCAGACAGGGAACCGCCGCCGTTTACAGCGATTTCGTCAAGGCTTTTACCTGTATCTTTCATAAACAATTCTATCTGCCATTTCATACTAAAGCAAATACTTTCCATCGCCGCTTCGATAAAATGCATCCGTGAGTGATCTTCTCTTATGTTAAAAAACATTGCTCTCGCATTGGCATCACACACGGGGAATTGCTCGCCAAACAGCCAGGGCGCTGCATACAGACCGTCGCAGCCCGGATCGATTTTTTCTACTTCTTCATTGATATACGAAAATATGTCTGCTCCAAGTTCTTCATGTTCTCTGGCGAAAAAACGGTCTATCGTCCAGTTCAGCATCTTGCAGCAGCTGTTGGTGCAGCCGCCATAGATGAGCAATTCCGGATTTATGCTGCTGATAAGATAGGAGCCCGGAGCTCCGGCAACGGGTTCTCTGATCAAAGCGGAGAGCCACCCCGAAGTTCCTAAATAAAGATGCGCCTCTCCTTCCTTTGTGCACGCGCAACCGGCGGCTGCAGCAGGAACGTCAGACATTCCGCCGAACACAGGTATTCCTTCACGCAGACCGAGATCCGCAGCTCCGCGCTTATCGGTCAGTCCGTAGACCCTGCATGGTTCAACGAACGGCGGCAGCTTTGCCTGATCGATACCGGCCGCTGCCACAGTCGCATCAAGGTATTCCTGGATCACCGGATTGTGACGAACAATGCCGTCGTAGTCCTTATCCACAAACATGACTCCTGTGCACTTGTACTGAAGGAACCCGCTGCAATCCAGGAAGGCATATGTTTTTTCATATATTTCCGGCAGCTTGTTTTTCACCCACATCATTCTGCACTGAAAATCCTGGCTCCTGACAAGCTCTGCTCCGCAGGCATGATTGATGGCTTCTGCCTCCTCCTGCGCTCTTCCGTCCAGCCAGCTGATGGCGCTGTGCAGAACATTGCCCTCTTTATCGACAGGAATGGTATTATATGCCTGCACGCTGAAAGACATTCCCTTTACCTGCTCCGGAGATCTTCCGGCAGTCTCCATTACCTTTCTGGTGACATGACATACCGCATTCCAATAGTCATCTGTACTTTGCTCGACATATAACGGCTCCGGATTAAACAGCGGATAGGCCTCTTCACTTGTGGAAAGAACATGCCCTTCCCGATCGATGAGTATCGCTTTTACCCCGCTTGTGCCAAAATCATAGGCAAGAATCAATTCTTCCATTACAACTTCTCCATTTTTCTTCACCGGCTCTTTATCCGGATTATGACTGTAGGGCACCTTTTTAAAAGATGCCCTATCCGTACGGTCATATGTGTAATGATTTAGACATAGTACCCGAGTTTTTCTCTCCAGCCCTTGAGACCTTTTTCCTCTGCCGCTTCATCCAAAATATCATCGATGGCTTTGTTTTTCTCAGGAGCTAACGGTGTCGGTTTATAATTCTCTAAAATGTCAATACACTTTTCTCTGGCACGTTCTTCGGCAGTCCTTCCGCCTTCGCGTTCCCAGATCCCATATGACATTCTGTTGAAATAGTTAACTGCCGCCTGTTCTTTTCTGTAGTGCTTGACGGTGTGCTTCTGTCCTAAGAAGTCTCCTCTCGGCCCTACTTTATTGATCACATCAACAGCTAACGTCTCGTCGTTGACGGTTATCCCCTCGAGTATGCGTCTCACCTGTCTGAATGTCTCTGCATCCAGCAGGCACTTGACGGGACTCCAGGACATAGCAACGTCGAGAGTTCCTGCGCCGTATACCATGCAGGAACCTGTCAGTGCAGGAAGCAGCATCGTCAGAGAGGATTCCACTCCGCACTGGAAATCGTTGCATTTGCTGTCTGCCTATCCGCCGCCTGCAGAACAGCCCACACCATAGAATTTCGCAAACTGCGTTGTGGCACAGCTGTACAGTGCGTGTTCTGCAGAGCCTATAGGCGCGCTCATGGCCCGCATATCAAAGGTACTTGAAGAACTTCCCATCGTAACCGGTGTCCCCAGTTCAACAGACTGTGCAAAGACAAAACCGGCCAGAGTTTCCGCCGTAGTTACCACCAGAGCACCTGCGAGGGTCGCCGGTCCTGTTGCGCCGCTCTGCATATCCGTAAAGACGCACGGTCCGACGCCGGCTTTTATGCCCATGATCGTCATATCCAGTTCATTGGTATCAAAAGACAGCGGGCTGATCGGATCGAGGCCGTAGCCGAAGAACGGCTTCTCTCTGAACGCTTCTTTCCCGCCGGCCACAGCAAACATCATCTTTAACATTCTTTCGAAAATCCAGGGGCTTTCGTTCATGTTGCTGTGAACCTTTGTATAGTTTTTCAGAATCGCCGCTTCCTGGCAGAGGCACATGAGTTCCTTCGGCACATCTTCTGCAGACACGGCGATCTGATAGTTATAAATTTCCGGTATCGCGTCACACAATCTCGCTGTATCCGCCACGTCTTTCCATGTCGGCTCTCTTCTTTCACCGGTATACGGATCGAGATACGACGTGCAGACGCCCGAACAGCTAAACTGTATGTCATTTTCGCCTACGCCTATAGTTGTCACTAATTCCCCATCTCTGCCCCACTGAGGCACCTGATAGCCTGCCGGCGCTCTCGGAATAGCATCGAGGGCTTTATCGATAACACTCTGCGGGATCTTAATAATGTTCGTTTCTCTGTCTACATCACAGCCGAATGCTTCCATATAGTCCTGCGCATCCTTGCTGGCCATGTAAACACCCGTCTCACGCAGAACCCGGCACGCACTGTCATGTATGCGCTGGATCTCGTCTTGCGTCAGTACCTCAAGACCCCAGCCGTGGGCTTTTTTATCCACGTATATCATTTTCACACCTCCTTATTGATCATTCAAAGTTACGGAATACATTTTCATAGGCCTTTAAAATGTCATCCAGAATTCCGATGCTGCCATATGGCAGATAGGTTTTGCCGCCGTTGGCAATGACGACCCCTTCCGCCAGCAGTGCCATGGAGAATTCCAGATAGTTCATATAGGCGTCTTTTGCCTGCTTCTGCTGTTCCTCCGAATCGGAAACGCAGTACGGAATATGCTGCAGCCCGTGTGTATCCACATGCAGGATCGAACCGTGGTTAAACACCAGTGCCGGCACATTATAGGTTTCTGCCAGATCGGCTATCCCCTGGGTCAGGTAGTCGGCCGCTTCATTCAGCTTGGTATGGACGTCTTCCCTGACCAGCTCTTTTAGCACCGTTATGCCCGCCAGAGCAATCAGCGGGTTAGCGGAAACGGTACCGCCCACTTTGACCATCTTGGCGCTTTCCGCGGAAATTCCTGCCGCCAGCATTTCCATGATTTCTGTCCTGCCGCCAAGTCCGCCGGAACATCCAAATCCTGCGCCGATGATCTTGCCGAAAACGGTCAGATCCGGACTGGTTCCGAACACTTCCTGCGCGCCTCCCATACCGAGCCTGAAACCGGTCACCACTTCATCATAGATCAGCAGCATACCGTTCTCTCTGCAGATTTTTTCCGCCTCTTTATGAAATTCTTTCGTTGTCGGTACAATTCCGCTGTCCTGTCCGATCGCTTCAACAATGAACGCCGCAACGCCGCCGTCATTCTCATACTTCGCAATACATGCTTTCAGCGCGTCAATATCGTTTACCGGGATCGCATGGGTGTTTTCAAAGCATTCACGTGTAATACCGGCCTTCATTGCCGTTTCGCCATTATAGCTGTATACCAGCTGATCGCTCCAGCCATGGTATCCGCCCATGACTCGGATCATAAGCTTCTTTCGGGTATAGGCTCTTGCCAGTCTGATGGCTACCATGTCAGCTTCTGTACCGCTGCCCCGCGCCCTGTATTTTTCTACC
>CALXJA010000042.1 GCA_944388465.1 uncultured Emergencia sp. | reverse complement strand
CTTTATACCATTATTATCGTAGCGAACCAGATAATATGACTGATAAAATTCTTCTGTCTGCCCGTTCTCCTCTTCCTGCTGTGTCTGCGGCGTTTCTTCTCCTATATCGTTTTCTTCACTCGGCTCCTGCGTTTCTGTCTCCGGTAACTTCTGCTCCCGTTCCACGCGGCTCTCAAGGCTTGTCCTTTCTGCCTCCTCGGCATTTCTGCTGCTCAGCGTGCCGATCAGGATCAGCACGGCAACAATAATGATCGCCAGTATTCCGCAAACAATCAGCCATGTATGGTTTCGTTTTTTCTGACTGAACATAAACATCACCTCAAAAGCTATTGTTGACGGGAATCCGTATTTTATACAGTTCAGCCCGGCGCGCACAAAAGAAGCGGAAAAACATAAAAAGCTCAGACGGTGATCTTGTCTTTCATCTTTTCATAGGTCTTATCCCCGATTCCGCTTACATTTTTAATATCCTCCTTAGCCGCAAATCTGCCGTTTTCCGTCCGGTAAGCAATAATCTTCTCCGCCGTTGCCGGTCCGACCCCCGGTATTTCCTGCAGCGTGATACTGTCGGCAGTATTGATATTGATCAGTCCGGAAGCCGTCATGCCCGTAACCGGTGAAGTTTGCTCTCCTTTCGCCGGGATAATGATTTTTTGCCCGTCTGTTACCACCTCCGCCCGGTTGACCTGATCCATCTCCGCATCCTTTAGCAGACCGCCGGCTTCTTCGATCACCTCAAACAGCCGGCTGCCGGCCGGCACCGAATAAACGCCGGGATGTTTGACCCTGCCGCTGATGTCTATATAGATCTCCGGTTCGTCCTCTCTGTCTTCGGTCGCTGCTTCTGCCGGCTGCCGGCCGGCAATTTGTTCTCCTGAAGTTACCGGCGGCGTCTCTTCAAGCTGAAGAGAAACCTGTGCACTCTCGGATTTTTCCCCATTCTGCCCAAAAAAAACGGCGGCGGCAATCACGATGAAAATGATTGCCGCTGGCCTGATCATCTGTTTATGTTCTTTCAGTTCAAAAAGATATTCCTTTAGTTTTTCCATCAACATTCCCTCCCTGTTCTGCATCTGTTTCTTCCATGCTACAGGGCTTCTATGGGGAAGTCAAGTCAAAACTGTAAATTTTTGTCAAATATGAGTTTCTCTCTCCGCACACTGATCTCCGCCCGGGAAACCGGAATCTCTGCAAATGCGATAAACGAAGAAAGCACCTGTTCCGGGCTGAGATTCGATTGACTGCCGCTGTCGAGACACATATGCAGCGTCAGAGGATCACTGCACACGACAGCAATGCTCCGGATCTTCGGGCGAATGTCCACAGAAATCATTTTTTTTGTTTTTTTCTGTTTCTTTTCAACGAAAATTTCATCCTGTGCAAGATAAGTACGGAGAACGTCTGCATAATTTTTTCCTGCCGGCGCCGGGAGAATAACCGTATATTCCGCCGCTGCAGCCGCTGATGCCAAGGACTTCACTCCTTCCGGCACGACGCTGCAGCCCAGGATCTCGATTCCCTCCGGCATGACCGGTGAAAGCAGACAGACGATCTGCTCCGGCCGATAAGGTTTTTCTGTTTCAAATTCCAGCAGCTCACAGGCACTGGTATAACCCAGGGAAAGCGGCTGGGCAAATCCCAGTTTCGGATGCGGATTAAAACCCTGAGAGTAAACTAATGCGATCCCCGTGCGTTTAAACGCGCGTTTAAACATACGCAGCATATCCAGATGTGAGGTGAACCGGCTATAGCCTTCTTTTGCAAATTTCAGCACATATCTATTCATATCTGCCTCCCATACTGCACACCGTTTCGCGATTTATTCCACAGCCGGTACAGCCGTACCGGCAATCTCTGGTCGTCTCTGCTCTTTCGGCCTTTTCTGCCTCTGACCGCAGATAGTCTGTGGATACGGCAGAATCGATGATGCTCCAAGGAAGAACTTCATCATAGCTTCTCTTGCGCCGGGTATAAAAGTCGATATCGATACCGGAAAGCGCAGCAGCTTTTTCCCATTTTTGCGGATCGAAGTATTCTGACCAGCCGTCCAGCCGGCACCCCTGTTTATGCGCTTCCAGCAGCAGTTTTCCGCATCGGCGGTCACCGCGGGCAAATACGGCCTCACAACGGCTGACTGCACTGTCGTGATAGTTAAACGTTACGCCTTTTATCTTTAACCGGTGACGGAGAAAATCATGCTTGCGGGCAAACTCTTCTGCAGAATCCTGCGGAGCCCATTGGAACGGCGTATGTGCCTTAGGCACAAAATTGGATACACTGACCGTTACGTTGAATCTTCCGCCTCTTCCGGAATTCCGGTGCAGAGCAATGATGTGTTCCGCAATCTCCGCAATTCCGCAGAGATCTTCGTCGGTCTCTCCCGGAAGCCCGATCATAAAATACAGTTTGATATGGTTCCATCCCAGTTCTATGGCCTGTGCGGCCGCACTGTAAATATCCTCTTCGGTAATGCCCTTGTTGATCACATCGCGCAGTCTCTGTGTGCCTGCCTCCGGCGCGAAAGTCAGCCCGGATTTCTTGTATTTCTGTATCTCCTCCAGCACCTTGAAGGAAAAGCTGTCTAAACGCAAAGACGGCAGGGAAAGAGATACGTTCTGCTTCCGGCACTCCTTCATCAGCTCCAGTACCAGTGGTTCAAAGTGAGAATAATCGCTGGTTGACAAGGAAAGCAGGGAAAGCTCCTCGTGCCCCGTATGAGAAAGCTGCTGTCTGGCCAGCTCCATGATTTTTTCCTGGGAGCGTTCCCTGACAGGACGGTAGATCATACCGGCCTGGCAGAACCTGCAGCCCCGCGTACAGCCCCGGAAGGTCTCCACCACCGCCCGGTCGTGTACGGTCTCGATCAGCGGAACTATGGGTTTTTCCGGAAAAGGCGCATCCTCAAGATCTGGAAGAATGCACCGCTTTACCTTTTCCGGTGCCTCCTTACGCAGCCTCACGTATTCTTTGATCGTTCCGTCTTCATTGTATTTTACCTCATAAAATGCCGGCACATAGACGCCTCTGCAGCCTGCAGCCTGCAGAAGGAACTCTTCCCTGGACAGCCCCTCCCGTTTCGCTTTTCCGTATTGCTTCAACAGATGCGGCAGGCTTTCCTCACCGTCACCGATCAGGAAGATATCCACAAAATCGGCCAGCGGTTCCGGATTGAATGCACACGGTCCTCCGGCGATGATGATCGGATCCTCCTCGCTTCGTTCGGCTGACAGCAGAGGGATCTCCGCCAACTTTAAAAGATTCAGCACTTCGGTAAGGGACATTTCGTATTGAAGCGTAAAGCCGAAAAAGTCCATTTCTCTGACCGGTGTCTTTGTTTCCAGCGTAAAAAGCGGCATTCCCTTTTGCCGCATCTGCGCCTCCATATCCGGAGCCGGTGCAAAGACCCGTTCACAATACAGGTCTTCTTCCTGATTCAGAATATGATAGAGAATCTGCAGTCCCATATAGGACATGCCGATCTCATATAGATCCGGAAAGCAAAAAGCAAAGCGAACCTCTGCTTTTTCCGGATCTTTCATCACAGAATTGAACTCGCCGCCGATGTACCGTGCCGGTTTCTGCACATTCATCAGCGCCTGCTCCAGTTCTTTAGAAATCTGCATAATCATTTCTTCCTTTTCTCTTTGATATTTGCACAGAAAAACAGATCAAACGGGCATATCGTTCTGCGAAACAGACGGTTCCTGCGCCTGTCCGTCAGCAAACAGGCTATCCACACTTTGACCGATCACCTCTTCGATCCTGCTCATCAGCAGTCTCGTCTCTTCTTTTTTTTGCAGGATCCGCCGGCGGCTTCCCGGATGATCCTTGGCCTTTTGCAGAATATAGTCAATGCGCTTGTCCAGTCCCACGTAATGATTCTCCATTACCAGCCTGTCCGCCAGACAGACAAGATCCGTCTCGTCCAAATGGGAGAAATCATGAAAATCATAGGTCATATGCACTCTGATGATATCCGCCTCTGCCTGATAACCCAGATTTTCCAGAAGCTCTGCCCCTGCTTCCGCGTGTTTGTCGCACACCCGCAAAACATCGTGACACAGACCGGCGCCCCGGATCAGATCAATATCCAGACGGTACCCGCAGCGGTTCATCGCCTCGCCGATGCCTGCCGCCACGCGGCTGACCTCTCTGCAATGTCCGACCACATGCGGCGGCGTAGCGCACTGAAGAAACAGAGCCTCACATTCTTTCGTGCTGATTCTTTTAGCCATAGAAGACCATCCTTTCCCAACGTTTCCCGCCAAAGCCCTGCCTGCATTCAACATCTGCAGGATACAAACGGTATGCTCGGTTTTCAGGAAATTTACCGTTTTCATTATAGCACTTTCCGTTTGCCGGGAAAAGAAATAAATGCACGGGTAAACGGTTCTCTGCCGGCGGCTGTTATTTTTCGTCCTCCTGCAGAGCAAAGTAGAAGTCCTTTCCGCAGTCTGTGTCATAGCTGCCGATAATCTCACCGCGCTGCACTCTTTCCGATTCTACCACACCGATATCCGCCAGATTCCCGTAAACAGAGACGGCATCTTCATGCTGGATCCGGATATACAGTCCGATCTCCTCATCCCGTCCTGAGCTCAGAACCATACCGCCTGCCGCAGCATGAACCTGTTTCACCGGTGAATCTGATTT
>CALXJA010000041.1 GCA_944388465.1 uncultured Emergencia sp. | reverse complement strand
CGTGCGCAGCTATTTGATTCCCAGCAGCAGCTCGTCCAGAATTTCAACGGCATCTTCGATGCAGCCGTTGCAGCTGCGCAGTACCGGTGTGCCGTCCATTCCTTTTAGCTCGCGGCAGACGATGGATCTGTTCTTTTCCAGGAATTTGTCCGTAGCCTGCTGCATCAGCTGATAGCAGCGGCGTTTGGTTTTGGGCTCGTCCAGATTCCCATCGGATTCCTTCATACCGATGACCATGGCCATAGCGGAAACAGCTCCGCAGGTACCGAAGGTGCCCATGCCGGCGCCGAAGCCTTCTGCCAGTTTAAATACGGTGGCAGGCTCATAGCCGAGCACATTGCAGAAGGAGCAGGCGACAGACTGAGAACAGTTGAAGCCGCTCGTATGTAAATGTACAGCAAGTTCTTTTCTATCCATTTTTTCACCTCTATTTTACGATAAATTTGGGATGCCGGACTTTTACGTTCGGATCCTTAACGATGGATTCCGGCTTGCTTTCCAGAATTTCCGGGTTGTGCAGATAGCGCTTGAATTCCTTGAAGCAGCGGCTGAAATAATAGCCGGATTCAATGCGTTCATCGGTGGTCACTTTAACGGGGATAATCTTCCGTTCTTCTATGGTCTCGCCCAGTTTGACCAGGCGTTTTTCCGGCTGCCCCATAGCGATAAAGATGCTGGTGGTGCCGAAATCATAGATGTGGTGATAGACTGCGCCGATTCGGATAGAAGCCAGATTGGTAATGAACAGAGAGGTGTGAAAAGGACTGCCGTCGATAACCGGAAAGGGAAGGGAAAAGTGTTTGTCCCACCATTTCAGAAAGCTTACCGTGCTGCCGGCCAGAAACGGCACACGCATGACCCGGCGCAGAAGCCGGTCCATGGAATTGCTGCTTTCTGCGTTTCGGTTGAGTTCAATGGTCTCTCTTACCTTGCGGTTGACTTCAAAGATCGTATCGTCCAGATTGAAATAGATCTTGGTCACGGTTTCTTCATTCTGCCCGCCGGTCTTCAGCGTGGTGAAGGAGACGCAGAAATGATTTCTGGCGTAAATCCGTTTGTTATAAACAAAACGGTTCAAATGCGGATTTTGCGAGACCAGCCGCAGATAAGCGGCGATCATCACACTCATGTGCGACATTTTGACGCCCCTTTCGCGGCACTGGCTGACATAGCGCTGTATGGCTTCCATGTCCAGCTCCAGATCGATGTAGTTCATCGCGTCGTAGCGTTTGGGCATGATGTGGGGAATGATCTCATAGAAAGGATCACAGTCTTGCAGTCTGTAACCATCGGCTCTGTTCATAACTTAATCTCCAATCGCTAAATCTGCAGGTATTATACTATAAAAAGGTTGTTTAATCAAGAAAGGGAAGATATAATTAAAATAAGTTTAATATTTTGTTCTTTCAGGGAAAAGGTATATGGAATACAAAGTCTATCACGAAACCGATTATCGTCTGTCACAGTGGACAGGCGGCAGGACAAAGGAGCTGGCGATTTTTCCGAAAAACGCGGCTTATCTTCAGCGGAATTTTATCTGGCGGCTGAGCACGGCCACCTGTGAACAGGAGGAATCTGTATTCACCAGTCTTCCGGATTTTGACCGGGTGCTGCTGGTTCTTTCCGGAAATGTGGTGCTGGCGCACCAGGACGAGCGGGTGATCCGGCTGTGCGAACTGGAGCAGGATCGCTTTGACGGCGCTTATCGGACGAAGAGTTTTGGCAAAATTACCGACTATAATCTGATGGTCGCTAAGGGAAACGAGGGCTTTCTCGACGTCCTCACACCGCAGGAGGAAAGCCGCCTGGTGGAGCTGCACACGGAATCCCGTCATGAACTGCGTTCCGTCTGTTTTTACTGCCGGGATGGATTTGCGGCGGTTACGGTAAACGGCGAAACGGAAATGGTGTCTGCCGGCAGTCAGATGGTCATTGAGGGCAGCAGCAGCGAAGCTCTGCAGATCTCCGTCATGGGAGAAGGGCATCTGATCATGGCGCAGATCTTTTACGACTATCATCCGGAAGAACTGGGGCCGGTGGAAATTCCCAGGGAAAAAGCGACCTTCGACGATTTTCTGGCCTGTATGTATCTGGCCAATATACAGTTCCATGGAGCGAGGTTTGTCTTTCGCAAGCTGAGAACACAGTGGTTTGATGAAGCGCTGACGAAGTCTACCCGTTTCCTGGAAAAGTTTTATCTGCCATTTTTGATTTGGCTGGCGGGGCTGACCGTGGTGGCGGCCATAGGCGTAGAGTCTCTGGATGGCATGACGCTGCTGCTTCTTATGGTTGCCTGGACGGCGGCGGATATTTTATTGATCTCTCCACTGCTGTATTTTCTCGTTGTGCCCAAGCCGGTGAGGAAACACATCAAGGATATTCGCAATTTGACGCCGTATGAACGGCGTGTGCGGGAACGGCAGCTGAACGAAAATCCGCGTCTCGAAAGGCTGATGAAAAAATATGCCAGAAGCGGAGAAAAAACGGAGGAGACAGAGGGAGGCGGCAAACGCGTCTGACCGGCTTTTACGGCGGCAAAAGGGTATAAGAACGCATACCAGGAACGCATACCTAAAGGTATCGCGTTCTTTTTTTGTCCCCTTCGGTTTTCTTTCGCCAGAGACTGTCGGACGCAGACGTTTAAAAAGTCCGCATAGCTGCAGAATCTGAAGAATCCGTTCAGTCCGAAAAATCCGCTCAAAGGCTGTCGCCTTATCATACTTTTCAATAGCGAAAGAGAAGGGAAAACGTACAATCTATTGTACAGAAAAAGACAGGAACTATATAATGGATAGAAGTGGAAATACGAAGCAACGGACGCCGCTGTATAACGGCGCGGAGAGGAGGAGACATGTACAGCGTGGGAATCGACATCGGTTCTACCTATGCCAAGGTAATCGCTCTGGACGAGTCCGGAGAAATTGCTTACAGGAGAGTGGCGCTGACCGGTTGGAACAGTGTATCTTCGGCGGAAGATATCCTGAAGGAGCTCTGGCAGGAGGGAATAGAGCGGGAACAGATGTACTGTGTTGCTACCGGATACGGCCGGGGCAGCGTGGAATACGCGGACAAAAGCGTTACGGAGATCACCTGTCATGCCAAGGGAGCAGCACGGCTTTTCGGCAGCGGCAGCTATATCGTTATTGACGTCGGTGGACAGGATACGAAGATTATTGCGCTGGAGGACGGCCATGTAAAGGACTTTATCATGAACGACAAATGTGCGGCCGGTACGGGGCGATTTTTGGAAGTCATGGCAGGAGCGCTGGGTCTGACAACGGATATGATGTGCAAACTGTCTGAAAAGGGCAGCGGCGTGACCATCAATTCCATGTGCGCTGTTTTTGCAGAATCGGAAGTGATCGGGTTAATGGGCAAGGGAACGGCTAAAGAGGATATTGCTTATGGAATCGTCGACTCCATTGCCAGCAAGGTAAAAACACAATGCTCGCGTATGAGCGGCAGATCGGCGGCCTACTATCTGACCGGCGGTCTCAGCGACAATGACGTCTTTATCCATCGGCTCAGCGAAAAAATCGGTTCGCCGGTCCGCTCGGATCGGGATGGCCGTTTTGCCGGTGCATTGGGAGCTGCCGTTATCGCGCATCAATCTGTACAGCAGGGAGGAAAAGCATGAAACTGATCGAAGAACTGCCGAAGGTTTTCGATGACTTTGGCGAACAGAGAAAAAAATCCTTTATTACCGCTATGGAACTGAAGAAACAGGGGATTCCTATGGTAGGGGTGTTCTGTACGTATTTGCCGCAGGAATTTGCCGAGGCGATCGGTGCGGTTACGGTCAGCCTGTGTTCTGTTTCGGAAGAGACGATTCCTGATGCAGAAGAAGTGCTGCCGCGGAATCTGTGCCCGCTGATCAAGGCCAGCTACGGATTTGCCAAGACGGATAAATGCCCGTTTTTTTACTTTTCTGATCTGGTTGTCGGCGAGACCACCTGTGACGGCAAGAAAAAAATGTATGAATATCTCCGTGAGATCAAACCGGTTCATGTTATGGAGCTGCCCAATTCGCAGAGCGAAAACGGACTCGCTCTCTGGAAGCAGGAACTTTATAAGCTGAAAGAGGTGCTGGAGGAGCGTTTTGGCGTAGAAATCACGGAGGAAAAGCTGAGAGAAGCGGTAAAGCGAAAAAACAGAGAGCGTCGGGCGCTGAAAGCGTTTTACGAGACAATGAAGCTGGATCCGCCGCCGATGAGCGGACAGGAGGCGTTTAACCTGCTGAACGGCGCAAACTTCCGCTTCGATAAAGAGGCAATGATTGAAGAGGTGGAAGCGGTCACCGCATCGGTACGGGCAAGAAAAGAATGTATGCCGAAACGGCCGCGGATCTTGATCACCGGAAGTCCTCTTGGGGGAGTGGCGGAAAAGCTGTTCCGGTGTATAGAAGAAGCAGGAGCCAACGTGGTAGCTATGGAATGCTGCAGTGCGGCGAAATCTATAGATATGCTGGTCGACGAAGAGGCAGAAGATATTTACGAAGCGATCGCAGAGCGTTACCTGCAGACTGCCTGTTCCTGCATGTCGCCTAATCCGAACCGCTTTGAACTTTTGGGACGAATGGCAGATGAGTACAAGATCGACGGCGTTATTGAAGTGGTGCTGCAGGCATGTCATACCTATAATGTGGAAGCCTACGGGATCAAGCGTTTCGTGACAGGAGAAAAGGATATCCCTTACACATATATCGAAACCGATTATTCAGCGGCAGATACAGAGCAGCTGAAGACACGGATCTCTGCTTTTATCGAAATGCTGTAGGCTGGCATGGCAAGGATTGCAAATTGATCCGCGGCGATCATGTGCATTTTGCCCGGCGCGAACCTTTTGCTCATTCGTCAAAGGTCAGCCGGCGGAGAAAGTCGAAGAAAAACCGCTATAATCGTTGAAATTTCAACGGTTATAGCGGTTTTTACTAATTCTTTTTGTTCGATAACCCTGATTTTTACATAAAGCTGCGGTTCAGCCGTTTTTCGATCAGACGCAGAATCTTTTCCAGAATGACCACCAGCAGCCAGTACATAAAGATCAGACCGCAATACCCTTCAAAGAAACGGAAAGTCGAAGCCGCGTAAAGCTGTGCTGCGGCAGTGATTTCGATGACGCCTA
>CALXJA010000040.1 GCA_944388465.1 uncultured Emergencia sp. | reverse complement strand
TACAAACCAACGAACCATTGCATCTGATACTTCATCCTCCATGAAAGTCCATTGCGGCACGGTTTCCAATACCGTATCCAGTGCAGTCTCCTTCAAATCCGGCGAACCTTGGAACGGTTCTATAAATAAGTCACTTCTATCCGTAATCCCCCTGGCATCAAAATAAAGTTTTCCGTTGTCCGGTGTCCATTTTATATTGTAAGCGTGTACCAACTCACCGCTTCTGTCTACAAGGGCAAAAGCAGGAAGTCCGCATTTCGCCCGCAAAGCCTTTGCCAGATGCACGCAATATCCCAGCAGAAAACTTCCTACTGACACCACTGCAGGCTCAAAACGCTCTTCGGCAATACTCACCGGCAATGTTGCTTCCATTTCCTCAAAATGATCCGTAAATTCCCGCATATTGCCGCGGCATTCTATTTGGATACGATAAAATCCGGTATACATGATATAAACTCCTCCTCTGCAAATGAAAAATACATTCAAGCCCTTAAATAGGATACGCATACCGAGATGTTATCCGGGCCGCCCAAAGCATTGGCGACCTTGATGATTCCGTTACAGGTTTCAAAGCAGTTCCCTGCCTCATATACAATGTCATGCAGCTGCTCCAGATTGATCACCTTGTGGGCGCCGTCTGTCAGAAGCATTACGATATCGCCATTCTGCACCTTGCCTGCACGGAGGTCAATACGGGGATTTTCAAAACCAAGCGCGGAGGTCAGTAAGTCCCGGTCTGGATGCTGGAAAATCTGCTCTTTCGTAATCTTCCCCTCGTCCGCCAGGCGTTGGGCCTCTGTATGATCCTTGGTGAGTTGCTGCACTTTTCCGCTGCGGATCAGGTAAATACGCCCGTCGCCAACATGCGCCATTACAAATTCTTTTTTCTCCGTGATGGCCGTCAGATCCACCGTTGCAAAGGTGCTGTGGTCATAAAGCTCCCCATCTGCTTTCTTGAATGCGAGCAAGACCCTGTTGGTACAGTGAAACGCGCCTGCCAGCATCCTTTTTATCTCTCCAGCCGGCATATTCGGTTCCGCATACGTCCCCACGAACCTCTGGATTTCATTGACTACAAAGGAGGCCGGGTTCAGAAAATCCGTCCTGTGGTTTCCGTCTGCCGTAATCTGATAGCTGACCCCATGCTTCACCCACGCATGTGCAAAATCCTCGTTAATCTTTTCCGCTGCTTCCACAATCCGTCCGGGGTGTGTGGCAAATGCGTTATCGATTGGCATACCTCATTTCCCTCCCCTGACGCTGCGCAGCCGCTTATCGTGAAAGTAGGATTCCAGCTCCGTTGCGCAGTCTGGGTAGGCGGCCGAGAGCAGATGGAACAGGGACTCATATACGATATCCAGCACGATTTTCAGTTTGTACTTCTGTAAAATCTTAATGCCTCCGGAATTACAGAATGTCCGGCAAATCCCTTCCCGGTCAAGTTTTAAGATATCCTCGCACAGGTGCCGGAAACACACCTGCGCTTTGTACTCTACATCGCTGCCCCTTACAAAATATCCCCTGGGGAAAGCTTTTCTCTGCCCGTTTAGCACCTCGTCATACACCTTGATGGTCAGTTCTTTCTGGGAAGGCTGTTTTTCCGGGAAAACATACCAGAGCAAATATGTGAACTCGCCTTCCATCATCTCCGAAGGACGGCCCGCCTTTTCCACCAGCTTGGACAGCCCGTACTCTTCGATGAACCCGGCGCTGAGAACCCCTTTTGCCGTCTCATACTCGTTAATCTTCAGTTTATCCCGAAGCAAGTAGGTCAGTATTTCCTTGATCCTCCGGTTGAGGTTGGTTGCTGCCCAAAAGTTATCCGGCCAGGCTTCCCCTGCCAGTACCGACTCATAGGCAGCTACCGACTCTCCATATTTTCCGATATTTTCTTCCGTCTGTATTTCCCCATCTACAGGGAGGTATATTCTGTTTTCCATATGAAATGCACACTCCTTTTTCTGTTGTCACTTCCTTTCCAGTTCGTCCTTTTCAGTCACGATCATTTTCTCTTTTTATCTGAAGTCAGATAAAAATATATGACTACCGCCTCTCCTGCTGAAGCCAGCACAAAGGCCATTGGTGTCCGAAACCGTACCGCCACAAAAATATTTAATACGATCAATGCACAAATAATGAGAATCAACCATTTCATGGTATTCACCGTCCTTTTCATCATTCTGTACGAAGCCGTAGTATCAGCTGTTTCTAAGAAAAAGCCGCCCTAAAATGCCTTTTCCCTTCTCTGTCTTGTCCGATGCAGCCGTCACCTGGCTGGGAGTGATTTCCAAAAGCCGCTTTGCCAGTCTTCGGACCGCATCCACAAAATTTTGCTGCTTTGCTACAGATTTTGAAGAGCCGTAAAACACGGAATTTCCGCTATTGTTTACATTCGTGATCTCCCGGAAATCCGGTATCACGGCAATCAGCGGTATCTTTAAAACGCCCGCAATCTCCTCCGGGGAAATATTAAAGGATGCGTCATACTTATTGATCACCAGCTTCATTTTGCTTTTGTCAAAGCCATCAATTCCCAATAAGATATCCTCCAGCACCCCGTCAATTCTTTTGGCCGAAACCACATCGCAGGTAGAAAGGGCCAGGATATCGGTGGCCATCAGAATGGCTGCTATGGTATAGTCGAAGATATTGGAGCCGGTATCAACTATCACAATGTCAAAATCGCAAAGCCGCAGGTTCTCCATCACTGCAATAATCACTTCTCTTGAAACCTGCAGACCATCTGTTTTGTTTTCCGGAGCTGTCAGGATATACAGGCCGGAGTCATGCTTCTGTAAATAATTCTGCTTAATGTCCCATTCGGTAAAACGGATCATCTCCACTTTCTTTTTCTCCCGGGTCGCCTGCTTTTCAATATCCTCCGCCCAATGTTTGATATTCGGTTCTGCCGGAAGATTCAGCAGGGATGCCATATCCGAAGAATCCAGATCCAGGTCACAGAGACACACTTTTGGCCGATATAATTGTTCCCCTTTTTGAATACTCAGACAGGTGAGGGCGATTGCCAGTTCCTTTGTGATCGTGGATTTGCCGACGCCGCCCTTCTGGTTGCATACCACCACTGTCTTCTGCGAAAAAAGGCGGTCCTCCCTCTGGGATGTCTGATGGAACTGCACATTTTTCAGCCGTTCCTGAAACGAAACCCTTTTTGGCGGTTCCGGAACAGGCTCCGGGGCCGACTCTTCCCGTCCTGCGGAAAACGGATTGTCCACGCTGCGCGCTACCGCGCTTTCAGCAATCTGTTCGATTTCTCCTTCCCCATATGTGGAAGAGCCGCATATCTTTT
>CALXJA010000039.1 GCA_944388465.1 uncultured Emergencia sp. | reverse complement strand
CCCACATGCTGGTTCGATCCGGTCAGCTGGTTAAACAGCGTCGTTTTCCCGCAGTTCTGATTCCCCGCCAGGCCGAAGGTCAGCAGCTCATCGTCTCCCAGAACCACTCCGCTCTGCTTGACATGATATTTCCCCATTTCTCCGAGGCCGGGATGCTCGATATGCCTGCTGTGGAAAAGTTCCCCGGCTTCTTCTTTATCCTCGTCAATTTTCTCGATCAGAATCTTTTCCGCATCCTCTTTGCGCAGGGTCAGTTCATAGCCCCAGATTCTGTATTCTACCGGATCGCCCATAGGCGCTTCTTTGATGAAGCGGATCGTCTTCCCCGGTATCAGCCCCATATCTAAAAAATGCTGGCGCAGAGAACCGCTTCCGCCTACGGAAAGGAGCCGCCCGATTTCGCCTTTTTTTAATTCTGACAATGTCATAGATGCTTTATCTCCTTAAACTGATTGATACATTACAAAAAGAAACTTTTTTTATTGTATCACAGATTCTTCGCATATGCCATACCGGTACAACGCAAAGAAGCCCTCCGCAACAGGCGGTTTGATCACGAAGGGCTTCTCTGCATTTGTTTGTGGTGTTTGCGGCGGCGCGTCTTCGCTTACTGCGAAGGCGCGGCCGCCTCTATTCAAATAAGGTTGGAGTCAGAAGCAGGGTCATGAAGCTTTTTTGCCCGGTACTTCCTGCTCTTTGCCGGTAATCTGTCTGATTACCATCAGTGTGCCGATCATCAGCAGGATCGCGATCGGCAGAGCCAGAACGCTCTTGAGGAATCCGGCGATGATGTAGCAGAAGAAAGATACGATAGCCACCGTTATTGCATATGGCAGCTGCGTATTTACGTGGTTGATGTGATTGCACTGTGCTCCGGCCGATGCCATGATGGTCGTATCGGAGATCGGCGAGCAGTGGTCGCCGCATACGGCGCCTGCCATACAAGCCGAGATCGAGATGATCATCATCGTTTCGTCGCTTCCTTCAAAGGCGGCAACAACGATCGGAATCAGTACGCCGAAGGTGCCCCAGGACGTTCCTGTCGCAAAGGAAAGTCCACAGCCGATCAGGAAGATGATAGCCGGCAGGAAGTTCATCAGACTCTCTGCACTGCTCCGGATAACGTCCGCAACATACGGAGCTGCTCCCAGGCTGTCTGTCATGGACTTCAGCGACCAGGCGAAGGTCAGAATCAGGATAGCCGGAACCATGGCTTTGAAACCCTCCGGTACGCTGTCCATACATTCTCTGAAGGTAAGAGCTTTTCTTCCCATGTAGTAGATTACCGCGAAGATCAGCGCGAAAACGCTGGCAACGGAAAGTCCTACAGCAGCATCACTGCCGGAGAAGGATTCTATAAATCCGGTTCCCGAGAAGAATCCGCCGGAATACATGATACCGAGGATACAGAAAATAATCAGAATGATAACCGGAAGCACCATATCCATGACCTTGGCCTTGTCATTCTCAACGATCTCTTTCTCGGCATCGGCATAAGGACGATCCGGGGTGGTGTACAAATCATTGTACAGGATAGCGTTGTCCTCATGTTTTCTCATCGGGCCATAATCGATCTTGGCGATGGTGATGACGATCATCATCGCGATGGTCAGCAGTGCGTAGTAATTGTACGGAATCGCACGGATAAAGAGCGCAAACCCGTCTTCACCTTCTACAAATCCGGTAACTGCTGCTGCCCACGAAGAGATCGGCGCGATGATACACACCGGCGCGGCAGTAGCGTCGATCAGATACGCCAGCTTGGCGCGGGATACGTTGTGCTCATCCGTGATCGGACGCATTACGCTGCCCACAGTCAGACAGTTGAAGTAGTCGTCGATAAAGATCAGGCAGCCCAGCAGGATCGTGCAGAGCTGCGCGCCCACGCGGCTCTTGATATGGCTCTTCGCCCAGCGTCCGAATGCCGCCGAACCTCCGGCCTTGTTCATCATGCAGACCATTGCGCCCAGTACAACGAGGAATACCAGAATACCTACGTTGTATTCATCGGAAAGTACGCTGATGATTCCCCCTGAAAGCACATGATTGAACGTTCCTTCAAAGGAAAAGTCCGAATAGAACAGTCCGCCGATAACGATACCGATAAACAGAGAACTGTAAACTTCTTTCGTAATCAGCGCCAGAACGATAGCGACTACCGGCGGCAGCAGCGACCAGATCGTGCCGTACAGAGGAGGCTCATATTCTTCCTCTGCAGCAAAGGCCAGAGCCGGGCAGCTCACTACGAGAAGCAGCGCCATGGATACGATCCATGTGATTTTCCATTTGACGTTCTTCATAAGTAGTATTTCTCCTTTCTTAATAGATTCACAGAGAAACGCAGTGCGGAGCATAGTATCGCAGAAAAATAACAGGGATAAATGCTTGGTATAAAAAAAGGGGGGGTACACTTTTACTGTATTCTATCCGCTTGCTTGCTTCCCCTTTCGCTTCTCGATGTAATTTTAGCATTTTTCTGTATAATTCGCAATGATAATTCCATTTTTCCTATATATTATCCTATTTTTATTCCTCCTCATAAAGAAAGTCGCAGGAAAAATATTGTTGTATATTGTATATTTGTACTTTAAACACAATTACTTCCCTTAATATTTATGCGATTCATACAAATACCCGCTTTTTGTGCTTTCCCCTGTAAATATTTTTACCAAAATTTCTGCATATTTTTTCATTTTGTCCTTCCTGAGCCATAAAAATTCATTATTTTGACCTAAAGCGAAGAAGGCGCCGCCTTTCGCCGCGAGACTGTACAGCTTCAGCACACAGAAAGATCCTATACAAAAACCGCACTCCTCTTTCATTCAGGAATGCGGTTCATTTCGTTTTTCGTACTATATATATTATATTTGTATTTCCGGTTTACCAGGAGCCGCTATTTCAGCGCCAGTCCATCCTGGAAAGCATTGCCCGCCTTTTCGCCCAGCTTCAGATACGTACTGTTGACCGGATCAAAGACAATCGGCTGCCGTTTTGCCGGATCGATGTTTCCATTTTCGTCCAGAATGCACTCATCAGCGTTCACGTTGACGATCTCACCGATCAGACAGCAGGAATCCTCGTCGTAGCTGACCAGCCGGCAGTCCAGCGCCATTGGCAGTTCCTCGATCAGCGGTGCGTCTACAAACTCCGATCTGACGGCATGAAAACCGGCTTTCTCGAATTTATCCGCCGTATCGTTTCCGGATTCCAGTCCGACATAGTCGCATGCCGCCACATGTTTTGCGTCTGCCATACTGACCGTGAAGGCTTTGCGGGCAAGGATATTTTTCACCGTCTTGTGTCCGGCGCTAAGGCACATGGAAATCTGTGTTTCGCTGCTGATCCCGCCCCAGGCGGCGTTCATCGCATCCG
>CALXJA010000038.1 GCA_944388465.1 uncultured Emergencia sp. | reverse complement strand
GGCAGCGGTGTCAAAGTCATCACTTCTGCCCACGGCAGCGATATCCAAGATCTGCAGCGTTCCGACATCTATGAAAGCATAGAACGGAAGGTCTTTCAGCGCATCATTTTTCTCACCGACAAGCCGTCTGTCGGAACGGTAAGGGAGGTACTCCATGATTAAACTTTCAGGCATTATGCTGGCCTTTGCCGCGTCTGCCATTTTCGGCTTTTTTAAGGCCTATGAGCTGAAAAGACGGCGAACGCTGCTGCTGGATTTCCGGGAGCTGCTTCTGCATATTTCTACGGAAATGCGGTATTTTCGCGAACCTCTGCCGCAGCTTTTCGAAAGACTGGCGGCAGTCGGCCAGCCGGAGAAAGAAACCGTTTTTCTGCTCAGGGAATGGCTGACGGGTTACCGGCAGGAGAATACAGACCTTTCTTTTTTGTGGAAGCAGTCGGTAGAACGTGTTTATGAAAAAGAACCGGTGAACGATGCGGATCTGGCTGTGATTAAAAAGTGCGGAGATTTTCTTGGACAAAGCGATGTCAAGAGTCAGCTGGAACATTTTTCCTTTCTTAACCGGCAGGTGGATCGTCAGCTTGCCGAGGCAGAGGAAGCTATCCGGACAAAAGGCCGGATGTACAGTAAACTGGGGGTGTCTGCCGGTTTGATCATCGCCATCGTATTCATTTGATCAGAGAGGAGATAGAGAACTTGAGTGTGACCATAATTTTTAAAATTGCCGGCATTGGAATCTGCATTGCGCTGCTCAATCAGATTCTGATCAAATCCGGCAAAGACGAAATGGCCATGATGACAACGCTTGCCGGCGTGATCATCGTATTGGTGATCATTGTAAAAATGCTGGCAGAATTCTTTGAGACTATAAAGGTATTTACGGAGTTTTAACCCATATGGAAATATTGCGAATCGCAGCGCTGGCGCTCTGTGCCGTCATACTGATCGTACTGGTGAAAAGCTACAAGCCTGAGTTCGGTGTTTATACAGCTATCGGCTGCAGTCTGCTGATTCTGTACTTTCTCGTCGACAGCCTGAAATACGCTTTCTCTTATATGGCAGAGCTGTACGAAAGGCTGGATTACGGCAAAGCGTATTTTCCGATCATCATTAAAATTCTGGCCATTGCCTACATCACAGAGTTTACAGCCCAGCTCTGCCGGGATGCCGGAGAGAGTTCTATCGCTTCAAAAGTTGAACTGGCGGGAAAAGTGATCATTTTCTGCGTGGCGATACCGGTATTCCTTTCTATTTTGAACCTGGTGGAACAGCTTTTATAGAAGTCTTGCATATGGCTGCATGCGATATACGAATTACAGGAGAGTTATGGACTTTGATGAAATCATAAAAGAACAGATGAACAATGTCCTTGATGAAGAAGAGGTGGAGTCGCTGACGGATTATGCCGCCGATCTCAGCAACGGCATCTCTGATCAGTTTACCCTGGATAAAATTCTTGATGCGACCCTGAAGGGAAAGAGCATTTTTGACAGTGAAGAGATCATTGACAGCTTGCGCACTCTCTTTTTTTACGAAATGAAGAGCGCATTGATCGTAGGCGTGGAGATCCTGACGATCTGCATCGTCATCGGTCTGCTGAAAAATCTTTCCGGCTCTTTTGGGAAAAAGGGAGTCAGCGATATTGCTTCACTGACCTGCAGCATCGTGATCATCGGTCTTGCCATGACGAACTTCCATACCGTGTACAAAATGACTGCGGATGCGATGGCGACGATCACCTACACGATGGAAATTCTTTTGCCGATACTGATCGCGCTGCTTGTTTCCATGGGACAGGTCGCTTCGGGAACGATTATGAGTCCGCTGCTGCTGACCGCGGTAACCGTGTTTCAGGCGGTGATCAAGAATGTCATTCTGCCGGCGATTTTTATTTCTGCCGTACTGTCACTGATCAACTGTTTAACAGAAAAAGATTACGTGAACCGGCTTTCCCGTTTTATCCGCCAGGCGGCGCTGTTTGCCGCAGGACTGATCATGACACTTATGTCGGGGATCATTGCTGTGCAGGGGCTGATCGTTAAGACGTCGGACAGTCTGCTGCTGGGAACGGCAAAGTATTCTCTGGATGCGTTTATTCCCATTGTAGGCGGTTTTACCTCGGATACGATCGAGCTGTTTTTGAAATGTATGGGTTCGATCAAAAGTGTGGTGGGTCTCTTTGGTATTCTATTGATTGTCGCTCTGATTCTGACACCGATCATTAAAATTCTCGCCATCTGTGTCATCTACAAAATTACTGCCCTGGTTGCGGAGCCCATCACGTCGAAAAAACTATCCGGCGGAATCAATGATGTGGGGACGTCTCTGATCGCCATGGGTGCGATTCTGTTCCTGGGGTCGCTGCTGTTTATCCTCTTCATCACCTCGATCATCAACCTGGGAGGAAGCTGATGTCAGAAATCACGTCATGGGTAAAGGATGTTTTCCTGATCATCCTTACCCTTACCTTTATGGAAATCCTGATCCCGGAAGGTTCTATGGCCAAATATCTGCGTTTTATCTTTTCACTCATTATTCTGGCCGTAATTTTATCCCCGATCAGTTATTTTATGCATAAATAGAAAACTGTTCAATACGTTTTAGTGAGGATGTTATGTTTGAGAAACCTGAAATAAAAAAAGAAGGTCTGATGAAGATTATTGCCGCGATCATGGTTGCTTCCATTTTTTTACTGACGATCAGCATTTTGACGGACGACCATGACAGCCGCAGACAGGTAACCGATAATGACGGCGCTACGGAAACAACACTTGGCAATATCCTGTCAGAGATCGAAGGTGTGGGTGAAGTAAAAGTAATGATCCAGTACGACAGCGAAAACAGCGTCACCGGCGTAATCGTCACTGCGGAGGGAGGAGGCGATCCCGTCGTCAGAGCAAATGTCGCCAAAGGCGTATCCACATTGTTCGATATTCCGGTTTCCAGTGTAATGGTATTTGAAAAAAAGTCAGGAGGAGAGTAAAAGTGAAAAAGAAATTTAAGTTCAGTATAAAAGATATCTCTAAGATATTTAACAAAAAGGAAAATCTTGCGATCATGGCTGTAGCTCTGATCTTTTGTGCCGGACTCATCGTCACAAACATGAAGTCCGGCGATATTCCTCTGCATGACGGCGACGTACTGGTAGACAGCCAGAATGTGCAGACAGCCGGAGATACAGACAATAGCGGAAACAATACAGAAGAGAACGCAGAAAGCGGCGACAGGACGGGATCCGGCAGCGATTTTGAAACTCAGCGGGCAAACCTGGAACTTGAACGAAACGAGCTGATCGCCAAATACGATGATACCATCAAAAATTCCGGTAATGAAGCCGAAAAAAAGAACGCCGTTTCACAGAAGGAAAAACTGACGGATTACATGGAACAGGAGATCGCGGTAGAAAATATCATCCGTACGAAAAATCTTCCGGAATGTCTGGTCATTATCACCGACAGTTCCGTAACCGTGACTGTTGACGAACAGGAACTGAAACAGAATGTTGTTGCGAAAATATGTAACGTGGTTATGGAAGAGACCGGACGGTCAGCGGACAAAATCGTGATCCAGAGCCGCTTTTGATGCGACGGATGCCGGTGCCGCAGCGATGGTTCCGATGAGAATCTGCCGCTGTTTCCGATTTGCTTTATAACGTCACTTGTTCACCCTTATGATCCGGTAAGGCGATTCCTTTGAAATCATCACACGAACGTTGAAAAGGGAAAAATGGCATGGTATAATAAATGCATAAATTTGTTCTGACCGTAAAGGCCTTTGCCGCACCATTCCTTTGCTGTGGATAGAGAAGCGCGGCAGGCTGCGGCATGACGAACATATGGATCCATGCGCAGGCCTTTGGAGCAAGCAGGGAAACGAGGTGTTTTACGATGAGCCAGCAGGAAGAGAATCTGGGAACGATAAAGATCTCTGACGAGGTCATTACTGTCTGTGCAGCGAATATCGTATCCAAAATTCCCGGTGTATGCGAACTGAGCGGAGGCTTTACCGAGAATCTTTCCCGGAATATTCTCGGTATCGATCCGTCCGGCAAGGGGGTAAAGCTTTCACGCAGCGACGAAGGTCTGGTTCTGGATATCTATGTCATCGTCGAATACGGCATACGTATACCGCAGCTGGCCTGGGATATCCAGAGCAAAGTCAAACAGGAACTGGAATCCATCACAGATATTACTGTGCTGGAAGTAAATATACATGTGCAGGGAGTGGCTCTGCCGGGAGAGGAACAGAAAGAATAAATGACAAGAAAAGAAGCAAGAGAATTTATGATGCAGGTCTTTTTTCAGATGGAAGCCTGCGGCGATTTTGATGTAAACCATCGCGAAAGCTATATGAACATGGAGAAGCTGCAGCAGCAGGAGGAGTACTGCAGCGATCTCTATTCTCTGATCTGTAATAAACACGATGAGATCGATCAGATGCTTGCCAGACACAGTAAAGGCTGGAAAATCAGCCGCATGCCGAAGACCGATCTGGCCGTTCTCCGGCTTTCTGCCTGTGAACTCATGTATCTGCAGAATATTCCGGAGGCCGTGTCGATCAATGAAGCCGTGGAACTGGCAAAAAAATACGGCACAGAGGATTCGCCGCGATATGTTAACGCCATTTTAGGCCGCGTCTGTGCAGAGGATGGACGAGATGGATAGTCCAAAGATTTTCATCGGTATCGATACCAGCAACTACAAGACCTCTGTAGCCGCTGTCGATGAAAAGGGAAGCATCCTGTGCAATCTCCAGCAATATCTGGAAGTAAAAAAAGGAGAGCGGGGATTGAGACAGTCCGCCGCTTTTTTTCAGCATGTAAATAATCTTCCCGGGCTGCTCGACGGCTGCTTTGCAGCGCTGAACGGAGAGAAGCCGGTCTGTATTGCCGTTTCGTCAACACCCCGCCCGCAGGAGGGATCTTATATGCCGGTGTTTAATGCCGGTGTTTCAGCCGCAAAAATATTGTCGGCCGCACTGCATATACCGTGCTATACCTTTTCTCATCAGGAAGGGCATATCGAGTCCGTTCGTTTTTTCTCTCCGCTGCGGGATGTGGAGGAGATGCTTTCGTTTCACTTTTCCGGAGGTACTACAGAAGCCTTGCTGGTAAAAAACGGCCGGATATCCATCATCGGCGGAAGCCGGGATATCGCCTTCGGACAGGTATTGGACAGAGTCGGCGTGAAACTGGGCATGGAATTTCCCTGCGGAGAAGAGATGGATAAAATTGCCTGCCGCCTGACCGGATCGGAACCTTTCGTTTCAGAAAATATTCTGCCGCCGATAAAGTGCAATGACGGGTTTATCAACCTTTCCGGCATAGAGACCTGTTGTCAGCGCGCGGCAGAAAAAACAGACAGTGAAGAATTGATCTCCATGCTCTTTATGCGTATAGGCGAAGCCATTTGCGCTATGACGGAGCAGCTCTCACATAAGTACGGCATTTCTCGCGTTCTGTATGCCGGAGGCGTATCCGCAAGCCGGTTCATTCGCCGGTATATACAGAGCCGTTTGCCACAAACAGAGATCTGTTTTGGTGAACCGGCGCTGAGTACAGACAACGCCGTAGGCACAGCCATTCTGGGAGGAAAGAAATATGGCGCTTAAACCCGTTACCGTATCGCAGCTGAACGAATACATTTCCCGCGTGATCGGCACGGATCCGCTCCTTGGCGCAGTGGCCGTGAAAGGGGAAATTTCTAATCTGAAATATCATTCATCGGGGCATGTTTACTTTTCCATCATCGATGAAAACAGCAGGATCAGCTGTTTTCTTGCCCGTGAATATGCTCTTTCTCTGCCGCTGCAGCTAAATGACGGTATGGAAGTCGTGCTGACTGGCGGTATAAGTGTATACAAGAAAAACGGGAGCTATTCCCTGTATGTCAGGAGTCTCGAGCTGTCCGGCGCCGGCGGTCTGGCTGCCGCCTTTGAACAGATGAAGGTCAAGCTGGCTGCAGAAGGGCTTTTCGACCCTTCACATAAAAAAACGCTGCCGCCTTTTCCAAAACGCGTCGGCGTGATCACATCCAAAACCGGCGCAGCCATACGCGATATTCTGAAGATCCTGCAGGGAAGAAACAATATTGCTGACGTGGTCATTTTTCCCGTACCTGTACAGGGAGACGGCGCCGCTGCCGGCATTTCCGCGATGATCGACTTTGTCAGTGCATCGCGGCAGGATATCGACGTGCTGATCGTCGGGCGCGGCGGAGGTTCGGCCGAAGACCTCTGGGCATTCAATGAAGAATGTGTTGTCCGAAGCATCTACCACTGCCGGATTCCCGTTATCTCTGCTGTCGGACATGAAATTGACTTTACCCTGTCTGATCTGGCGGCGGATGTTCGGGCAGAGACACCGACGGCAGCAGCACAGATTGCCGTTCCCGATGTCCGTGAACTGCGGAAAAAGCTGCAGGAGCTCCGCGAAGGTCTGCAGCTTCAGCTTTCGAACAAGCTGATGTATAATCAGCTCCTGACGGAAAATCTGCTTGCAGAAATAAAAAACCGGCTTTTGCGCATTATCGAAGATAAAAGAAATGAAACAGAGCGCAGCCGGCTGATCCTGCAGGAAAACAATCCGCTCAAGATTCTGGAAAGCGGTTATACTGTAGTGACGGATGCAGCGCGTCATCCCGTCACCAGTGTAAAACAGCTGAATCGATCGGATCCGTATACGATTGTTTTTAAAGACGGATCCGCTGTATGCAAGATAAATAAGATAGGAAGTGATCATCGTGATGAAGACAGACAGCTTTGAACATTCTCTGGCGGAGCTGCAAAAACTGGCGGACAGGATCAAAGCACAGGATACCAGCCTGGAGGAAGCCATCCGCTGTTATGAAGAAGGAATGCAATATTACCGGGTCTGCAGCACCATTTTAGATGATGCAAAGCAGAAGATCGAAATATTTGAAGAAGAGGTATGATCCATGATGAAAGAAAATTACGATGAATATAAAGCAATGATCGACGATTATCTGCTGGACTATCTTCCTCATATTGATACGAAAAGCAGTTCCCTTTATGAATCGATGAAGTATTCCCTTACCGCCGGAGGCAAACGGCTGCGTTCGGTGCTGCTTCTGGCATCCTGCGAATTTGCCGGAGGAAAGGCCATGGATGCGCTTCCTTATGCCTGCGCGATGGAATATATCCATACGTATTCTCTGATTCACGATGATCTGCCTTGTATGGATGATGATGATCTGCGCAGAGGCGTCCCTACCAATCACAAGGTATACGGCGAGGGTCTGGCGACCCTGGCCGGCGACGGTCTGCTGACCACCGCCTTTGAAGTCATGACCAAAGATATGTTTCTGCACTTCGATAATCTGCAGGAGCTGAAAAGAAGGATCAACGCGGCATATACGATTACCAAACATGCCGGTGTAAGAGGCATGGTCGCCGGACAGGTTTCGGATATTGAGGCAGAGCACAGGCAATGCTCCAATGAAATGCTGGAATACATCCATTTGAATAAAACCGGTGCGCTGATTGTCGCCTCTGTTCGGGCAGGTCTGTACATTGGCGGCGCCGATGAGGATATGATGAAAAGTATGACGCAATACGCAGAGAATCTGGGTCTTGCGTATCAGATCGCCGATGATATTCTGGATGTCAGAGGCTGTGAATAAGAGCTGGGGAAAAAAACCGGCATGGACGCCCGGCAGGAAAAGATCACCTATGTTTCCTTAAACGGCATGGCGGCTTCCGAGCAGAAGCTGCAGGAACTGACGATGAACGCGGTAAGCGCCATTGAGCAATACTACGACAATGCCGAATTTTTCCGCGATCTGGTACTGAAACTGCAAACGAGGACAAAATAGGCGAGGAGATTTGCATGAGTAAACCATTAACCGAATATCATTTTCCTGCTGATCTCAAAGAGATGAATGCGGAGCAGCTGGAACTGCTTTCTTATGAGATCAGAGAGTTTCTGCTGGAGAAGGTATCGAAAACAGGCGGTCATCTGGCATCGAATCTGGGTATCGTGGAACTGACCATTGCGCTGCACAAGGTCTTTGACAGCCCGAAGGACAAGCTCCTGTGGGATGTGGGGCATCAGTCTTATGTCCACAAGATTCTTACCGGACGAGCCGGAGAATTTGACCATTTGCGGCAGATGGGCGGCATCAGCGGTTTTCCCAAGATCAAAGAAAGCATACACGATATGTTTGATACCGGTCATTCCAGCACATCGGTCTCTGCAGCTGCAGGAATGGCCGCCGCACGAGATATCCGCAAAGAAAATTACGAGGTCATCGCTGTGATCGGAGACGGTTCTATGACCGGCGGCATGGCTTTTGAAGCGCTGAACAACGTAGGCGCTTCCAAATCCAAGGTCATTGTCGTACTCAATGACAACGGCATGTCGATCTCCCGGAACATCGGCGGGCTTTCGCAGCATCTTTCCAAACTGCGGACTTCTAAGGGCTATATGCGTTTTAAAAACGCGGTCAAGCAGTCTGTGAACCGCATTCCGCTCATTGGCGGCGAGCTGTACACCGACCTGAGTCATGCCAAGGATCGTCTGAAATATGCACTGCTTTCCGGCGGCGTGATTTTTGAAGAGCTTGGATTTACCTATCTGGGCCCGGTAAACGGCCATAATCTTTCAGAGCTTATCGAGGTTCTGGAGACGGCAAAAAAGATCAGCGACCCGGTATTTGTTCATATTATTACCCAGAAGGGGAAAGGGTATCGCAATGCAGAGCAGAATCCGGATAAGTTTCATGGTATCGCTCCCTTTGACGCGGAAACCGGCTCTCTTCTTTCACCGCAGAATACCTCTTATTCGGCGGTTTTCGGCGATGAAGTGCTAAAACTCGCAAAACAGGATGAACATATCGCCGCGATAACGGCAGCCATGTGTGATGCTACCGGATTGAGCCGCTTTTCGCAGAAATTTCCGGAACGCTTTTTTGATGTGGGAATTGCCGAAGCGCATGGCGTGACGTTCGCTGCCGGTCTGGCCAGATCCGGCATGCATCCTGTGGTAGCGATCTATTCTTCGTTTTTGCAGAGGGCTTACGATCAGATATTGGAGGATGTCTGCCTGATGAAGCTTCCTGTCGTTTTCGCCGTGGACCGGGCAGGTATAGTGGGGGCTGACGGCGAGACCCATCACGGTCTGTTCGACCTTTCCTATATGCTTCCTATGCCGAATATGACGATCCTCGCGCCTTACGGGCAGGATCAGATGCGTGCGGCACTGCAATATGCATTGGCACAGAACGGTCCCGTTGCGATCCGTTATCCGCGGGGGGAATGTCCGGAAATTCCGATCGGATCGGATACGTTTTTTTCCGGAAAGAATGTCCGCCTTTACAGCGGCAGAGACGTGGATATCTGGGCAGTAGGCAGGATGACAGAAACCGCATGCCGGATCAGAACGTTACTGGCGGAGAAGGGAATCGATGCGGGGATCGTGGATGTCATCCGGGTCAAACCTATGGAGCTCAGCTGTCTTGAAGATCCGGACAGGCCGGTGGTCACTATTGAAGATAACGTACTGACCGGCGGTTTTGGACAGGCATTTGCGGCGGCAGGATACTGCCATCGCGTTCTTTCTCTGGGCTGGCCCGACAGCTTTATAGAGCATGGCAGCTGCGGCGAACTCGAAGAAAAATATGGACTTTCCGCAGAGGCTGCAGCAGAAAGGATCGGTGAATATCTTGAAAGAAAGGCTTGATATGCTTTTGGTGAAGCGGGGACTGTATCCGTCCCGCGAAAAAGCCAAAGCCGCGATTATGGCAGGCGTCGTCTTTATCGACGGTCAGAAGAGTGATAAGGCGGGGAACCTGGTAGACACGGAAGCCGACGTTTTTATTAAAGAAAATCTCTGTCCCTATGTAAGCCGCGGCGGTCTCAAACTGGAAAAGTCTATCCGTGAATTCGCTCTTGAGCTGCAGGACAGAGTCTGCATGGATATTGGCGCTTCTACCGGCGGTTTTACCGACTGTATGCTGCAAAACGGCGCCCGGAAGGTCTATGCCATTGACGTAGGCTATGGTCAGCTGGACTGGAAGCTGAGAAGCGATCCCCGGGTCGTCAATATGGAAAAATGCAACGTTCGCTATCTGGACACAGACGTCATTACCGAGCCGGTCGATTTCATCAGCATCGATGTATCGTTTATTTCTCTGAAACTGATCTTTCCGGTCGCGGCAAAGGTGCTGGCCGAAGACGGCCGCATCGTATGCCTGGTTAAACCTCAGTTTGAGGCCGGAAGAGAGCAGGTAGGCAAAAAAGGGATCGTTCGGGATAAAAAGGTGCATGAAGAGGTCATCGAAAACGTCATCGGCTATGCCCGGGAAAACGGCTTCTATCCCTGCGGTCTGACATTTTCTCCGGTCACCGGTGCAAAAGGCAATATAGAATATCTTTTAGCTCTTTCCAAAACGGAAGAAATGCGTTATAATGTATCTTGTATACAGACTGTTGTCGAAAACTCCCATGCAGAGTTAGATTAATGTAAAGGAGACCGAGAGAAATGAAATTATCAAACAAAGTTGAGGCCATGCAGTTTTCGCCTATCCGGAAATTCAACCCTATCGCCCAGAAGGCAAAAGACGCCGGTAAAAAGGTATATCACCTGAACATCGGACAGCCGGACGTGGAGACGCCTGAATGCTTCATGGACGCGATCAGAAGCTATCAGAACAAGGTCATCGCTTATGCAGAATCCGGCGGTATCACGGAACTGCAGGATGCTGTTTCCGATTACTTCAAGACCTACGGCATGAACATCGGCAGGGAAAACATGATCGTTACCACTGGTGGTTCTGAAGCGCTGAACATGACCTTCCTCTCCATCCTTAATGAAGGAGACGAAGTGCTGATCGCTGAGCCTTTCTACACCAACTATCACACCTTTGCCACCTCTGCAGGCGGAAAAGTTGTTCCGATCACCACGAAGGCTGAGGAAGGCTACCACTATGCAAAAAGAGAACAGATCGAGCCGCTGATCACCGAGAAGACCAGAGCGATCTGCTGCATCAATCCGGGAAATCCAACCGGTACTGTACTCACTATGGATGAGATGAGACTCATCGGAGAGATCGCCAAAGAGCATGACCTGTGGATCATCGCCGACGAGGTTTACAGAGAATTTGCCTACGATGGAAGACAGGCCGTTTCCTTCGGCCAGATTCCGGAAATTGAGGACAGAGTGATCATCATCGACTCCGTATCCAAGAGATTCTCCGCCTGCGGCGCAAGAATCGGCTTCCTGATTTCCAAGAATACGGATCTGATCAGCAACGTGATGAAGATCGCCCAGGGAAGACTCTGCGTTTCCACAGTAGATCAGGTGGGCGCAGCTGCACTGTTCAGACTTCCGGCATCTTATTATGAGGAAGTAAAAGCGGAATACTGCGGCAGAAGAGACGTGGTTTACGAAGAACTGATGAAGATTCCGGGCGTTGTCTGCCAGAAACCGGGAGGAGCATTCTACATGACCGCAAAGCTTCCGGTGGACAGCATCGAAGACTTCCTGATGTTCCTGCTGACTGAGTTTGACGACAATGGCGAGACCGTGATGTTTGCACCGGCTGAAGGCTTCTACGCTACACCGGGTCTGGGCAAAGACGAGATGCGTATCGCTTACGTTCTCAAGAAAGAGGATATGCGCAGAGGCGTCGAGCTGATCAGACTGGGTATCGAAGCGTACAACAACAGGAATAAATAGAGCATGATCACCGTGCAAGGCTGAACGGAACCTGCACGTGCTTAATCGAAAAGCCTGTTACCGGCTGTATGGCTGATAACGGGCTTTTCTTTCTTGTCTGAACTGAATACGGAAAGTATACGCTGTTTTCACAGCGTTATTTGTGGTACAATAAAATATACGAGTAAACAGCTAAAGGAGCAGAAATATTTATGGCAAACAACAAGTTATCCCCGATGATGCAGCAGTATCTGGAAATCAAATCCCAGTATCAGGACTGCATCCTCTTTTTCCGGCTCGGCGATTTTTACGAGATGTTCTACGACGATGCAAAAACCGCTTCCCGGGAACTGGAACTGACGCTGACCGGCAAGAACTGCGGTCAGGAAGAAAGAGCTCCCATGTGCGGAGTTCCTTTTCATTCCGCCGATACCTATATTGCCCGTCTCGTCGAAAAGGGATACAAGGTCGCCATCTGCGAGCAGGTAGAAGATCCGGCTTCCGCAAAGGGGATCGTCAAAAGGGAAGTTATTCAGATCGTCACACCGGGAACCCTGACTTCCCAGTCCATGCTCAACGAAAAGGAAAACAACTATCTGGCCTCCGTATATCTGGACAAGCGCGGGATGTCCGTTTCCTACTGCGACATCTCTACCGGAGAGCTTTATACCACAGAAAAGACCGGTGACGGCAGCCTGACCGAAGACGTGCTCAACGAACTGGCGAAAATCAACGCAAAAGAAATCATATTCAATGAATCTTCTGCGCTGTACTGGGATCTTGACGAGATAAAAGAGCTTAGCGGCGGCTTTGTCTTTACTATGCCGGACTCCTATTACCAGCCGCAGGCCGCAGAGGACGCGATCAAAGCGCAGTTTTCCGCTTTCTCTCTTTCCGGACTTGGTCTTGCCGGAAAAGAACTCTGTATTCTTTCTCTGGGCGCGCTGCTTTCTTACCTGCTGGAAACACAGAAACAGAGTCTGGGACAGCTGACCCGCTGCCAGTATTACGAAATCGGCAGCCATATGACTCTGGATAAAGCCACACTTCGCAACCTGGAAATTACCGAAACCCTTTATGATAAGCAAACCCGAGGTTCTCTTCTGGGCATACTGGACAGAACCTGCACCGCCATGGGCTGCCGCAAACTGAAGCAATGGCTCAAGGAACCGCTGAATGATGCAAACGGGATCAACAGCAGGCTTGATGCCGTGGAAGAACTCAGCAGCCAGCCTCTCATGCAGAACAATCTCCGCGAAAGTTTAAAGCAGGTCTATGACTTTGAGCGTCTTACCGGAAGAATCGCTTCCGGTAACGCCAACGGCAAGGATATGATCGCCCTGAAACAGTCGGTCTTCGTGCTGCCGGAGATCCGCAGTCAGCTGGAATATTCCGCTTCTGCGCTTTTACAGCAGCTTTGCGGACAGATCTGTGATCTTCATGCCGTCTATGCGCTGATTGAAAAAGCCATCTGTGACGATCCTCCTTTTACCGTGAAAGAGGGCGGATTGATCCGGGAAGGCTATTCCGACGAACTGGATGAACTGAAGTTTTCCATCAAAGACGGTAAGCAGTGGATCGCCAATCTGGAAAATGCCGAGAGAGAAAGAACCGGCATCCGGAATCTGAAAGTAGGCTTCAACAAGGTCTTTGGCTACTATATCGATGTAACCAAGTCCAATGCGCAGAATGTACCGGAAAACTACATCCGCAAACAGACGCTGGTCAATAACGAGAGGTTCATCACACCGGAGCTGAAGGAAATGGAAAATCTGGTTCTCAATGCCGAGACAAAGATCAATCAGCTGGAATACCGCCTTTTCACCGAAGTGCGGGAAGAAATCCAAAACTATATCCGGCAGATCCAGGAGACCTCCCAGGCTATTGCCCAGCTCGACGTGCTGTGCTCCTTTGCCGATGTCAGCAGCCGTCTGAACTATACCAGACCGGTCATCGACGAAAGCTTCGAACTGCAGATCGAAAAGGGAAGACATCCGGTCATCGAGCAGACCGGCGCAAAGGGAATATTCGTATCCAATGACACTTATCTTAACAATACCGACGCCAGCATGCTAAACATCACCGGACCGAATATGGCTGGAAAATCCACGTATATGCGGCAGACGGCGCTGATCGTACGTATGGCGCAGGCAGGCTGCTTTGTTCCCTGTGAATACGCGCGGATCGGCGTTGTCGACAGGATCTTCACCAGAATCGGCGCATCGGACAACCTGGCCCAGGGACAGTCTACGTTTTTCGTCGAGATGAGTGAGCTTGCCTATATCCTCAACTGTGCCAGAGAGCGCAGCCTGATCATCCTTGATGAGATCGGCAGGGGAACCAGTACTTATGACGGTCTCTCCATTGCCTGGGCTACCGTAGAATACCTGTGCAGCGAAAAACAAAGGATCAGAACGCTTTTCGCCACACACTATCACGAACTGACCGTACTGGAAGAGCAGATTCACGGGGTCTGCAATCTCAATGTGGATGTCGCGGAAGAAAACGGAAATATCCTCTTCCTGCATAAGATCATTCCCGGTTCTGCCAGTCGGAGCTACGGTATCCATGTGGCGAAGCTGGCGGGCGTTCCCGGTATCCTGCTGAAAAATGCACAGGAAAAG
>CALXJA010000037.1 GCA_944388465.1 uncultured Emergencia sp. | reverse complement strand
GTGCGCCTGCCGGGGTTTGCGTGAAAGAGACGGCGGTCTGAACGAAAAAAGTTCAGACCGCCGTCTCTTTTGGTTGATAGAGTGTGATGTGATGATTTACTCGAATATCGTCTGTTCGGCTACATCTGTGCACAGAGCCCTGAGCCCTTTTTCCACGATGGAGCGGCGAAGTGCCTTTTCTTCTTCGTGGGAAAGTGCCGGATTTCCGAACGGGTGTGGAATCGCGATGGCCGGAACGATCCGGTTGGCGCCTACCGTCTTGGAAATTGGCGTGATTGTGCAGATATGCACGACAGGAAGACCTGCTCTTTCGATTTCTTTTGCCATTGTTGCACCGCAACGTGTACAGGTTCCTCAGGTGCTGGTGAGGATAACGGCATCGACCTTGGCGGCCAGAAGCTTCTTGGCGATTTCCGCAGCGAAGGCTTTGGCCGAAGCGACCGCCGTACCGTTTCCTACAGTAGCGTAATACAGATTGTGAAGACTGCCGATAACGCCTTCTTTTTCCAGATCGCGGAGCACGTCTACAGGGAGAACTCTGTCCGCATCGGCGTTGGCATAAACCGGGTCGTAGCCGCCGTGGGCGGTCTCGTAGGTTTCAGCCGTCAGATCGTTTACGCCTTCCAGGCTGTATTCGCCGTAATGGGAGGCACTGGAGCTTTCGATGTGATCCGGATTTCCCTTCGGCACAATACCGCCGGAGGTAACCAGGGCGATCTTGGCGTGGGAAAGATCTTTAACGCCGGGAACCGGATCCACCCGGTCAAAAGCCGGCATCGAATATTCCGTGGTATAAGGTTTTCCGGAAAGTTTGGCAAGCAGCATGTTTACTGCCCGCTTTGAACCTCTTTCTTTTTCAAAGAAGTTGACGCGGACACCGTTTGGCAGATAGCCTTCGACAACCGATGGCCCGATCTCTTCACCTTTAGCCAGCTTCATGGCCAGAGCGGCCATTTTCGGCGCGGCATCCCGCATACCGGCGGCATTGTTTTTGGTGGAGATCATGTAGACCTTGTCCTTGTACATATCCGCTCCCGGATTTTCTGCATACATACCGGTAACCGAAGGAATCTGCAGCCGTTCCTGTACGGCAGCGGCGATATGACCGCAGGCCATGCCGTAACGTCCGGCGTTAAACGCAGGTCCGGCGATAAACAGATCCGGTGCTTCTGCCTTGACCATTTCCAGGATCTCATCGGTGGCTTTGTCGATGTTTTCGTTGAAATACGTGTCGCCGCAGATTATTGTCGATATGATTTCCGCCTCACCCTTGCAGGCGGCTTCCAGAGCCATGCCCGGGCCGATTTTTCCCTGTCTGCATTCCGGCGGGTAATCGGCCTTTTCTTCTCCGCCGATACCGGCGAAAAACTGATTGATATAATGAACGATTTTGATCTTTGCCATAGTCATACCCTCCTTACCTTGCACTGAGACAGCCGAATCCGGTCTCGTTGGTAGCGCCGGTGATGACCTGGATTTCCACTTCCAGAGAACCGTCGTCCTGCAGCGTGTCTTCGCTGGCTCCGGCAATTCTGGTCACATAGTCCAGGGTGCCGATGGTCTTATCCATCTTTGGCAGACGAATCAGCTGATTGGCATTACCGCCGGTAATCACAGCGTCAGCGGCAGGATCCGCATCGGCCAGAGACTGGGATTTTCCGTCGCGTCCGGCGTATTCGTCGGTAATGATGACCGTCTTGACGCCTTCGGCTTCGATCTTGCGGCAGTTCATGATCAGGTCGGTATCCGGATTACCGAAGCCCTCCTGGGAGATAACGACACCGTCGAGATCCAGGAAACGGCAGAGCTTGGCCGTCCAGTCGGAGGAACGCTGTTTGTCGGCCAGATAGACATTTTCGTTGGTGATGATCTGGCAAACGAAGTTAAGCGTTTTTCCGTGTTCCTCAAGAAGATCGTATACGACAGGATTGTTCTGGTGCACATAGGTCGGATTTTTGTCGCAGGCGGAAACACAGTTTCCGGAGATGATCGCGCCATCCATGATTTCGGTAGGACTGAGGATCGTCGGCAGCGTCTGCTTGGCGTCGACGCCGTAGACATAGGTATCGTGGAGCAGTCCCTGGCTCTGCAGCATCTGTACATAGGCGACTCTTGGCAGATCCGGATATTTTTCGGCGCCTTCCTTGATGCCGCATGTCTCATAGACCTTGGTCTCATCCGGCGTCAGATCCTTTGCCAGAGAACCGATGTAGGCGGCGGTTCGCAGACCGGCCAGGCGCACGGCTTTTTCATAGGCGTGGGGTTCGATCCCCTCTGCCGGTTCGCAGACCAGTACCAGGTTTACCAGTTTGGAAAACGGGGTGTAATCGGCGCCGGGGCCGCTCATATCGATGATGCCCTCCTGGAAGCCGACGATCTTTCCCGCAGTAACGACAGCCATGCCTTTCAGCGCGTAGGTCGTGCCGCTGCCGACGGTGTCTACCTTGGCCAGAACGCCAGGGAAAATACCGCCGCTGCCGCTGACCTTGACACGCGGTTCGATGACATCCTTGACCGGCGTAATACGGACGCTTTCGCCCGGTCTCGCTACGTCGAAGGAGACGGAGGTCAGGCTGTCGTCATCGGCCAGAGCGGCTTTCCTCAATTCTTCTTCGGCTACATAGAGGATTCCGTCTTCAATTTTTGAGACGGAAGACAGCTGTACGTCGCGGATGTGGATGTAACCCAATTCCAGTTTCAAGTTTATCCCTCCTTTTTTCTTCCCGCAGTTTTCGGAAGAGCCTGGTTTGCGGCAGGAATCCGTTGCTGCGGCTTTGCAGAATAAATCTTTTGGCGATCGAATGTAAATCAGCTGCAGGCGTCCGCTGAAGCAAGGGCGCTTTGGATCAGCGTCCAGTCGATGAGCTGCAGATCTTTTTCCACTGCGCTGCCGACAGGTCTGTAGCAAAATTTGCCGGCGGCATCCAGTGCAGCATCGATCAGGCGGAGCGAATCACGGTCTGCCTGTGCTTCTGCTTTTTTAGAGATCATGATGGAACGGTAGGGCGTTTCACCGGGTTTTACGCTGCCTGCGAGGGGATGAGACAATAGTCTGTGCCCCTCCAAGATCAGAGCTTTTACATAGCGGAGTATCGCTTCATAATCAACCGGTTTATAGCATACCGGCCGTTTGTTCAGCAGTTTTTCCTTAACGAAAGGATTATTGGTTATGATGATATATTCTGTCATAATTATACCTGTACAAAAAAAGACGATGAGAAATAGATCATCGTCTTTCTGTCCTCTGTGCATACAAAATCCAGAACGCGGTCTGTCCCCAGTCCTTTTGCCTGAAAGTTTCACCTCTGAACAAAGGCTTGCCTCTTCGGCGGCCTTGCGGCTCTCTCTTGAGGATTTCATCCCGCTCCCTATGCAGTTTCGATTCGCTACCTGCATTATAGTCTATAGAGAGAATAAATGCAATGACAGTTTTTTGTCCTCTTTAGGGACAATTAGAAGAAAAATATTGAAATCGAAAATACAGCGGCGGGGCGGGCAGCCTGCCGGCGTTATTTCATGCCTTTTTTATCCTTGCCCCGAATCTCTTCCAGATAGTTATACAGTGTGAATTTGGAAATTCCCAGCAGGTTGCAGACCTTCTGTCCGGATTTCTGGATCAGGAATACTCCGCGCTCATCAAGGAATTTCAGCAGTTTGATCTTGGCTTCCTTGTTCATCTTGTCCGGCGGCGTGCCGATGAGCGTGAGTCCCTCGGTGATGATATTGTCCATCATGCCGTGGATAGAAGGGGTCGTTTCAAATTCGTTGTAGGTGGAAAGGGCGCTGCTTTCAAAATAGTTGGCGTCGGACAGCCCTTTGATGGCGTTTTCCAGTGCGACAAGCTCCGTAATATCCTGGTTGATACACAGGGAACCTGTCAGCGTTCCGTCATCGTCAAAAAAGTTGACTGTCGAGGAACGGATGATCCGCCCGTCGGAAAGATGCGAAACGTGGCGGATTTTGTCTATTTTTTTACGCGGGCCGTGGAGATTCATGTAGCGGAGAAAGGACTGCGTGGGTGCGTCGCCTATAGTACGGCCTGTGACGTGACCGTTGACAATATAAACGATGGAATGATCCACGTCGCCGGTGAAGTCGTGCAGGACGACCTCCGTTGAAGAACCGAAATGAGCGGCGATCAGATCGGCTACCAGCATCAGCTGGCTCTGATTATCTATCATAAAAACTGACCTCCATTTGATCAAAGAATGGCTGCAGAGATCTGTGCCGCTTCCGGAAGCGGATCCGTCGGGTATGGGGACAGGCAAAGATCTCTTGCCGCAGCATAGCTTGCGCATAACATACAGCTACATTATATACCGATTTCCGAGGTTACGCAAGGAAGGCCAAACAAAAAGTTATATTATCAGAAGAAAAATCTGAAATATAGCAAGGATGCTTACTCCGCATTTTCAGTTTGACGGTTGTTTGACCTAAAGCGGCAAACATGATATGCTACATGATAGATGTCTGCATACCCGGACAGATGGAGAAACAGGAGGAGCTACAGATATGGTGTACAAAGATTTTGCAGAGCTGGAAGCGTCTTTTCACGCGGCGGCGAAGAAGACGGTTGTCGTGGCTGCGGCACAGGATCGCTCGGCACTGACGGCGGTAAATCAGTGCCGAAGAGAAGGGCTTATCGATGCTGTGCTGGTCGGCGATGAAGAGAAGATCCGGGAGGAAATTCGTGAATTTGACGGCGGTCTGGACGATGCACGGATCATCAATGCCCCCACTCTTGAGGAAGCGGCGGCAGAGGCCTGCCGGTGCATAAGCCGGGGAGAGGCTGACTTTATCCTCAAAGGAAAGATCGATACCAGCATATTGCTCAAGGCCGTGGTGGCCGAAGAAAACGGTCTGCGCACAGGCCGGCTGATGAGTCATCTGGCGTTTATGAAAATTCCCAACTATCACAAGATCCTGGTGATTACAGACAGCGGTATGGTGCTTTATCCGACTTTGGAACAGAAAAAAGAGATTATTGAAAATGCGGTAGACAGTCTGCGCAGCATGGGCTATGATAAGCCGAAGATCGGCGTTCTGGCCGCTGTAGAAAAGGTGAACCCGAAGCAGCCGGAAACGGTGGATGCGGCGAAACTGACGGAAATGTGCACAAATGGGGAGATCAAAGACTGTCTGGTGGAAGGACCGCTTTCCTATGATATTCTGATGAGCAAAGATTCTGCCGCGAAAAAAGGTTTTACCAGTGAGCTGGTAGGCGATGCGGACGTTCTGCTGGTGCCGGATATGCCTTGCGGGAATATCCTGGCAAAGGCGCTGCTGTTTTCTGCCGGCGCAGATATGGCCGGTCTGATCGTCGGTGCAAAGGTGCCCATCGCACTGACTTCCAGAGGCGCTACAGAGAAAGAAAAGCGACAGTCTCTGCTGCTGGCGGCAGCATGTGCGAAGGGGGGAAAATAAGATGGCGGAACTGATCCTGGTCATCAATCCCGGCTCCACTTCGACGAAAGTGGCGCTTTACGACGGAGAAAAAGAGCTGCACACCCAGAGCATCGATCATCCGGCAGAGGTGTTGAGCGCCTACAAAGAGATCAACGATCAGCTGGATTTTCGCAAGGAGGCGGTGCTCGGGTATTTACAGGAGCAGGGAGTCGGTTTACCGCAGCTCTCGGCGATCGCGGCCAGAGGCGGTGTAGTAGGTCAGCTGGAAAGCGGCGCCTATCTGATCGATGAAGCTTTTGCCGAGGCTTCCCGCCATTCACCGATTCCGCACCCGGCAAATCTTTCGCCGGTTATCGCCTACGAGCTGGCAAAAGAAGCGGGAACCGGCATTCATGGCTATGTGTATGATGCGGTCTGCGGATGCGGAAAGCCGAATCCGCTGTTTACCTTTACCGGCATGCCGGAAATTCAAAAGCCGTTTCTGACCCATGTGCTCAACAGCCGTGCGGTAAGCATAGAGCAGGCCAGACGCGACGGCGCGGTGCTGGAGGATACGACGTATATCGTCTGCCATCTGGGCGGCGGCGTAACGTCCAATCTGATCAAAGGGGGAAAGATCGTGGAATTTGTCGGAGACGATGAGGGCGGATTTTCACCGGAACGTTCCGGCGGTGTTCCCTGCAGAGAACTGGTCCGCTACTGTTTCCGCAGCGGGCTCTCGGAAAAAGAGGTGCAGAAAAAGCTGAAGGGTCAGGGCGGTCTGATGGCGTATCTGGGTGTCAACGACGCCCGGGAGGCGGAGAAAATGGCACAGACCGACGCATATGCAAAGTCGGTTTACGACGCTATGATCCTGCAGCTTTCTGAGGATATCGGTTCTCTGGCGCCGATCGTCTGCGGAAAGGTGGACAAGATCATTCTTACCGGAGGTATGGCCTACTCGGCGTATTTGACTTCGGAAATGAAGAAGAGAG
>CALXJA010000036.1 GCA_944388465.1 uncultured Emergencia sp. | reverse complement strand
AGGCTGCTGATGTACTCCTCCAGCTGACCCAGGCTCTTTGGCAGCGGCAGATCCGGCGGTAAGATGCCTTTTTCCGCCAGCCTCTCGAAAAGCTCGATGGCCGCAGGTTTTTTCAGATTCGTTTTCTGCAGCACCTCCTCATTGGAGAATACCTCGGTCGGACTGCCGTGCATCAGCGTCTTTCCCTCGTAAATCAGTACGATCTCGTCTGCCCACTCCAAAGCGTAGTCTACATCGTGGGTAGAAACGAGTACCGTCATCCCCTGATCTGCCAGCATATCGACAATACGGTTGACAATAATGGTGTGTTTTGGATCCAACGACGCAGCCGGTTCATCCAGGATCACGATCTCCGGATTCATTACCAGTACGTCGGCTATGGATACCTGCTTTTTCTGTCCTCCGGAGAGGGAGTGGGTAGGCTTTTCCATAAACGGCGTGATCTCCAGCGCATCGATGACCCGCCGCACGGCTTTCTCAGCTTCCTCTCTGCTCATACCGATATTCAGCGCGCCAAAGGAGATCTCCTGAAATACCGAAGCGGAAAACAGCTGGTTATCCGGATCCTGGAAAACGATCCCCACCTTGCTCCGCAGATCCAACAGACCTTTTTTACTGTAGTCTACAGGCTTTCCGTCAATATACAGCGTGCCCGATGCCGGCCGGTGAATGCCGTTGAGACAGAAGAAAAAAGTCGATTTTCCCGCACCGTTAGCGCCCATAAAAGCCACCCTGCGCCCTCTTTCAATTTCCAGACTGAGGCCGTCGAGAGAATAGCTTTTTTCGTCGTCATAAGAAAAATACAGTTCATCTGCTTTTATGATGATATCCTTATCCTGCATCGGCAATCTCCTTTCACCCCAGTTTTATATACAAGGTACCGGCAAGAAGCAGCAGCTCAAAGACCGCGATGGCCGCAATATGACCGGCTCTGGCCGGATGGTTCTCCTCAAGCACGCGGATTTCGCCGTCATAGCATCTGGCTTCCATCGCATCGTAAAGATTTCGCGAGCGCTTCATGGCTCGGATAAACAAAGCCTGCACCAGGCCGGCAAAGGAATGCAGCGAGGTGCGCAGATCCTTGTGTCCCAGCCGCGCGTTCTGCGAGGTGGAAATATAATAGGCCACATCCAGAAGCACAAATATATAGCGGTAAATCAGCAGCATCAGCTCCGCCATCAGCGCCGGGCAGTGCAGCCGGCGCAGAACCGCAAGAATATCGGTCATCGTCGTATTTAACGACAGAAAGTACAGGCAGGACACTGCCGCCATGGCCGTAACGATCAGCTGCACGCCCTGCAGGATGGACTCCCAGCTGCCGGTAAGATAAATTCCTCCGACAGGCAGGGCGAAGGCCGAAAGCGGCGCCCGCGCGATATTGACAATGATCGCCGCCGTACTGAGCAGCAGAAATGCCAGCGGCACCATCATCAGTTTCAGGTATCGTGTAAAGGCGATCCCGCCTTTGTATACTGTCAAAAAACCGGTTACCGCCATGACAAAGATCCCCATCGCGATGGAACGACTGACGATACAAAAGACAAGGGTCAGCATCGCGAAGGCGAACTTTTCTCCGGCATTTACATATCTGAGCTTTGATAAGTAACACAGTTTATCGACAAGAATCACTATTTTTCCCCTTCTTCATCCTTTTTCTGCCATTTACTTCTCTCATAGAAGCGGCCCATAAAAAACGCCAGGATCCCGACGCCTATGCCTGTCTGCACGCAGAAGATCAGACTTTCGATCTCTCCGGGTATCTCTCCGCCCAGATACTGCTCCAGAATCGGTGTAAACCACGGCGTATATTCCTGTCCCTGGATCTCTGCGACCATCTGGCTTCCGGCATCGTCCGAGCCGCCGAACTCTGCGCCCTTGAGCGCCAGAAACGGGATCACGGCAATCAGTATGGCTGCAATCAGCAGCACGATGACTAAACCCTTTCTGCTTTTCTTGTTTTCCATGATTATCTGCCCTCCTTAATGAAACCGATCGCCCGCAGCTCCGGCTTCGCAAAAGATTCAAGACCGATGATGATGATCACAGTCAGGATCCCCTCCACAACAGCCAGAGGCAGCTGCGTAGGCGCGAAAACTCCCAGGAACTTCACTGCGGAAGCCATAAAGCCCCCTACCTCAGACGGATAAGCCGCGGCAAGCTGCAGACTTGTCACACAGTAGGTGAACACATCCCCGATCATGGCCGCCAGGAAAACGGAAACCATTTTGTTGACCTTCAGTTTTTCACAGAGCTTATAAATACCGAAAGATACAAACGGCCCGGCGATCGCCATGGAAAAGGTGTTGGCGCCCAGCGTCGTCATACCACCATGTGCCAGCAGTACGGCCTGAAAAAGCAGGACGATAATTCCCAGAACGCTCACAGAGGCCGGACCGAAAAGGATAGCGCCCAGACCGGTTCCCGTCATATGGGAACAGCTTCCTGTGACCGATGGAATCTTCAGTGATGAAATGACGAAAATAAACGCTCCGGCCATGGCCAGAACCGTAATTGCTTTTCGATTTTCTCTCAGCGTATTGCGGATAGACATAAATCCCCAGACCACAAACGGGATACAGATCACGCCCCATACTACACAGTGCATTGCCGGAAGATAACCTTCCATAATGTGCATGGCGCTCGCCGCAGGCACAACACCGAAAGCAAGAGACAATACGCTCACAATTGATAAAATTAACTTTTGCCTTTTTGTCATGATAACTCCTTTCATTCGCTAACAAAAATTCGCGCAGCAGATCTCTTCGCAGAAAAAAACCTGTCCAATGCAGACAGGTCATGATCAAATACAAAAGAAGCTTGCGAAGCTATCCGTACGTGTTCACACCTGGCCATCGTTCGTAACCATGTGTAAATTGGCTGTACTCCGGCAGTTCTTCTGACTCGGATCTCTTCACCTGCTATCTCGGCCTTCCCAGTTTCCCAGTGACATCGTTGAGATACGGCTCCATCCTCACAGCGGCGCGACCGTGCAAGATTCTCACTTGCTTCTCTAAACCTTCGTACATTCAATTGTAGTTTCATGATAGCACCGGCCAGACCGGCTTGTCAAGCCCCATTTCCTCCGCTTTTGCGCCCGAAAGAATACGCGCATCCTGCTTTGCCGGCCACGCTCTGCTTTTTCCGGACAAACGGCGAACCGGTGCGCAAAACCGTCCGGGCCTTTGCGGATCACCGGTCTAAAGGGCGGCGGCCATGACCGTCAGATCGTCCCTCTCCCGGATACCGTATTTCTCCGCTGCCTTATTGATGATCAGCTCCGCCACCGTCTCCGGATCACGGCTTCCGATCTCTGCAAGCCGCTGCCGCAGCCAGAAACATTCCGGATCTTTACGGTCACAATCCGTAACTCCATCAGATACCATCAGCAGCAGATCGCCTTTCCGCAGTTTCACATCAATATACTCCAGCTTGAGACCGTCGGTGACGCCGGCAGGAGGCGCCGGCCGTTTCAGCATCGTTACCTGATTCCCATGCCGGACAAAAGTAGACGCCGCCCCCATTTTAAAGATTTGCGCCCTGCCGGTCTGCCTGTCGATGATCGCCAGATCCAGCGTCGCAAACATATCACTGTTATCATTCATCAGAATGGCATTTACCGTCTTTATGGCCAGGTCTACATCAAAGCCTGCTTCCATCAGCCGGGAAAGGGTCGTCACCACCAAGCGGCTTTCTGTTGCTGCTCTGCTGCCTTTTCCCATGCCGTCACTGATGACCAGCGCCTGTTTGTTGCGGCCGAAAGCAAAAGAAAGACAGCTGTCTCCCGAAACGGATCCAAACGCATAGGAAGCATGTCCTACAAGAACCGGCGCTGCTTTTTCTCTTCGCGCCGACTCTCCCCGGCCGGATAGATCCTCAATGAGGGATTCCACCGTCCTGGCCATTCCGATAAACTGATAGGAAATGATCTGCCTGCTGTCGAGTCCTGCGCTGTACAGCTTTCCCAGGCTGAGGAAGGCTTCTCTTTTTTTCCGCAGATCCTGTTTGAGCGCTCGGATTCGCAGATCGGTATCGTCAGTCGTTTCCGGCATTATACGCTCCCGCGCCACACACCACAGCTTGCGAAGAATATCCGGGGGAACAGCGATAAATACCGCCATGGCTGCAGCCGTTCCGTAGACCTGCTGCCGGAAAGCCGCCATAGCCACGGCAAATACGGTCAGCGCCAGTACGGTCTTGCGGTACCTTCCATCCGTAAGAAGGGCTAAAAACCATCCGCCTATCAGCGCCCCGATGAAGCAGAGAAACAGCTCTGCCTCTGCTCTTCCCTGACACAGCCAAAAAACAGATGCCGCAGCACTGAATACCACGGCCTGCTGCAGTCCTCTGCAATACTGTATGATCACCGCGGCAAACGCCCATAGAGGAAAGACGACCTCTGCATAATCTACGGCTCCGATCAGGGAAACCGTCAGAAGCAGACAGGCGGTTTCCGTCTTTTCGGCAGAAAACTGTCCCGCCGGTCTGCGGACAAAGACCGCCCTCGCACAGGTATTAAACACGCGGATATAGATTACTGCCGCAACGATCTCCAGAACCATCTTTTCCACACTGAACAGATACAGGATATGTCCGGCCGCATAATACAAGGCGTTAAAGAAAATCAATGCCGCAGAAGCCACTGCCGTACGCTGGTTGATGGAAAATCGCTGCCGGTGAAAAAACAGAAAGAACAGACCGCAGAAAAGCATTGCCAGCATATCGCCGAAAATCTCCGCGCCCTGTCCATAAAAGGTCAGCATCGCTGCAGCCATAACCGGGATCAGATATATGTATACGGTTGAAACCGCAAGCATCACCGTGATCAGCGCTGTTGCCGCCGGAAATGTTCCCCCGAATAAACTGATCCTCCCTGCAAAAAAAGCCACCGTCAGAGTTGCCAGTATGGTTCTGGCATTAATTCGATTTCCTACAAATTCCATATTCATTCCCCTTTGTCCCTTTTGTTTTGCCTATCTTATCACAGGCTTTTTGCAGTATGCTGTCGAACCGGGGCAAAAGGGGAATTTTTTTCTTCTTTCTGCCGGATCTTTACTCGCGAAGCGGGATCTGTTTTCCGGCGGTTTTGTACGCCTGTTCAGCGTACAGAGAAAAAGGAGGCTGCGCCTTAACGCAATATGCGTTAAGGCGCAGCCTCGCTCTCGTTTCCCTTCAAAGCATGGCGAAACATGCCCGAAGCCGCCGGCTTCAAAGACCGGCTTGCGGTATTCTATTTCAGTTTACCCATTTTTTCTGCCCAGTGTCCCCACATTTCCGTCAGCAGCTTTCTTGCCGCAAACATAGCGGTCAGGGACGGATCCAGCGAAGGCGCCACCTCAACGATGTCGAAACCGATAACGTTGAGCTCTGTAAAGATCTTTTCCAGCAGAGTCAGTGCCATTCTCGGCGTGATCCCGCCGAACTGCGGCGTACCGGTTCCTGCTGCATAGCCCGGATCCAAAGCGTCGATATCAAAGGTCAGATAGACCTTGTCAAACTTCTTCATATGGGCAACGCAGTCAGCCGCAACAAAATCAATGCCCTCATGGAAGCAGTCGTAGGAAGTCTTCACCTGTACATCGTGCCCCGCCTTGAACTGATACTCGTCCGGCTCAATAGAACGGATACCGATAAAGTACAGGTTCTCTGTGCCGCCGATATTCTTCATTTCCAGAGCTCTGCGTTCTGTGGAACCGTGAGAAAGGGAATCGCCGTACAGCTTATCACACAGATCAAAATGCGCATCGATATGAATAATGCCGAACTGCTCATCCAGCGCGTTATTTACACCTCTCTGTACAGGGATCGTGACGGAGTGGTCGCCGCCGATCATCGTGAATTTTACGCCGTCGCGTACCAGACCTTCCACATACTTTTCGATCTCGGCAAACATCTCGTCTCTGTCCGCATCGCAGAAATCTCCTGCATCCAGAACCTTCAGCTCTTCCATGGAGCGAAGTCTTTCCGTATACGGCGTAGACGTAAAGGTGTTCTGTCTCAGGCAGTCCGGACCTTCTGCAGCGCCGCCTCTGTAGCTGACACCCTTGTCATAGGGAATACCAAAGATGACCACGTCCGCATCCTTTTCTGCCAGATCAGGACAGTTGAGATTGCACCATGCTTCGCTGTCCAGAGCGAATTTATCTTTCTTTAACATACGCTACCTCCTTGCGTTTTTTATTTATTTAACATATCCGAAAGCCGGCAAGACGCCCGCCGCAGGCTTTGCGCCATGTAAGACCGGGCAGATCCCCGCAAGGGGAGACTACGGCGCCTTTTTCTCTGTTTCCGGATTTATGTTCATTACCGATACGCCGTCCTTCTTCGGACAGCCGTCTATGCAGTCTATGGAATACGGAAAAACCGCTTCGCATTTTCACAGGTGATGCGGGCGACGTCCTCATAAGACATCTCTTTTATTTCCGCTACTTTCCTGGCGGTATATTCCACGTAAAACGGCTTATTCTGCCTGCCCCGGAAAGGTTCCGGGGTCAGATACGGAGAATCCGTCTCCACCAGCAGAAACTCAATGGGAATGTCTTCCACCACCTGCCGGGTCCGCCGGTTGTTTTTAAAGGTGACCGGACCGCAGATCGACAGGGTCGCGCCCAGCTTCACATACTGACGAGCCATCTCCCGGCTTCCGGAAAAGCAGTGCAGCAAAACCCGGCTGTCGGGAAGCTGTTCGCCATCGGGGCCTCTGCGTTTTTCAAACCAACTCCTGCGCTCGTCGGAGAAGGCGCCTTCCTCCTTCAGGATGGTCAGCGTATCCTCATCGGCTTCGCGGGAATGAATGATGATCGGCATCCGCAGTTCATTGGCCAGTCGGATCTGCCGGCGGAACCAATAGCGCTGTACATTTCTCTCGGAAAGATCGTAATGGTAATCAAGACCGATTTCTCCGATCGCCTGAACCTTTTCCCTGGCTGCAAGCCCGCGAATCAAAGCCAATATATCCTCATCCATGTTTTTTGCATCATGGGGATGATAACCGACTGCCGCATAACACCAGTCGTTTTCCCGGGCGTCCTTAACCGCCTGCATGGAACTTTCCAGATCGAATCCGACATCCATCACATAGGAAAGGGGTGAGGCTTCGATCTCCCGGATCAGTTCCGCCCGCTGCGCATCACGGAAACTCTCGTTATTTATATGGGCATGTGAGTCAAACAACATGATCGATTCTCCTATACGTTTCTCATCAGTTGACAGCCGCTCCGTCTTCGGCCGTTGTCGTCACGATCTCACACCGGCTTCCATTTTCGGCAAACATGATCATGCCCCGGGATTCCAGTCCTCTCAGCTTTCTCGGCTTCAGATTGGCCACGATCAGGACTTTTTTGCCGACCATCTCTTCCGGCTGGAAATCTTCCGCAACGCCGGATATGATCTGCCGTCTTTCCGTACCCATTTTCACCTGGAAGACCAGCAGCTTGTCTGCCTTCGGATGCTTTTCTGCCTTTTCGATGAGTCCCACACGGAAATCGATCTTATCGAAATCGTCGTATTCGATCTCCGGCTTCAGTTCCAGAGGAATATTCTCTTCCTCTTTGTTCTGGGACGCCTTCTGCATAGCGTCCAGTTCATCCAGCTCTTTTTCGATATCCAGTCTCGGGAAAATGGCTTCGCCTTTCTTCACCTGTTCCTGATACATCATGTCAAACTGGAACGCATCTTCCCAGACCACGTCGGCATACCAAAGCCCCATCTGCTTCCTGATCTTTTCCGAGGTGGTGTGCATAAACGGATGGATCAGAATGGAAATAATACGCAGAGATTCGGCCAGATTGTGCAGGCAGGTGTCCAGATCATCTTTTTTCGCTTCATCTTTTGCCAGCACCCATGGCATCTTTTCGTCGATATACTTGTTGGCTCTTCGAACCAGAATCCAGATTTCTTCCAGAGCCATATTGAAAGCAAATTTATCCATCTGCGCTTCGACCTTCGCCGCTGCACCGGTAGCGACCGCCTTCAGCTCCCGATCGTATTCATCCTCTCCATGGGATTCCGGAACGATGCCTCCGCAGTATTTCTCGATCATGGACGCCGTCCGCGAAACCAGATTCCCCAGATCATTGGCTAAATCGTAATTGATTCTCTTGAGCAGAACCTCGTTGGTAAACACGCCGTCCTGACCGAAGGTATATTCCCGCAGCAGGAAATATTTCAGCGCATCGATGCCGTACCGGTCGATCAGTTTTACCGGATCTACGACGTTTCCTTTGGATTTGCTCATTTTTCCGCCTTCCAGCAGCAGCCAGCCATGGCCGAGTACGTGCTTGGGGATCGGCAGATCCAGCGACATCAGCATTGCCGGCCAGATGATCGAATGGAAACGGACGATCTCCTTGCCAACCAGATGGACGTCAGCAGGCCAGTATTTTTCAAAAAGCTCCGGATCGTCCGGATAGCCCAGCGCTGTAATGTAGTTGGAAAGCGCATCCAGCCATACGTAGATCACATGCTTTTCATCGATCGGTACTTTGATGCCCCAGTCAAAGGTGGAGCGGGAAATGCACAGATCGTCGAGACCGTTTCGAATAAAGCCCAGCATCTCGTTTCTTCTGGTCTCCGGTTCGAGAAAATTCGTATTCTCCAGCAAATCGATCAGTCTGTCCTGGTATTTGGAAAGGCGGAAGAAGTAGGCCTCCTCTTTAGCCTTCTGCACAGGCCGGCCGCAGTCCGGGCAGCAGCCGTCAACCAGCTGGCTCTCCGTCCAGAAGGATTCGCACGGGGTGCAGTACATGCCTTCGTACTCGCCTTTGTAGATATCCCCTTTTTCGTACATTTTATTAAAGATCGCCTGTACGCGCTTCACATGACGTTCTTCCGTGGTGCGGATAAAATCATCATAAGATATTTCCATGGTTTTCCATAGATCCTTGATGCCCGCCACGATCTCATCGACATAAGCCTGCGGGCTTACGCCTTTCTCGTCAGCCAGATTCTGAATCTTCTGGCCGTGCTCGTCCGTACCGGTCAGAAAACGAACGTCATAACCGCACAGACGCTTGAACCTGGCCATAGCATCCGCCATGACGGTACAGTACGTATGTCCTATATGAAGATTTGAACTCGGATAGTAGATGGGAGTCGTAATATAATAGGTTCCCTTTTTCTCTGTCATCGTTTTTATCATTCCTTTCCTCCCTGTCGAATGGGACAAGGGTAGTCTTTATTCCTTTAGAATAGCATACTTTCCGCCGCTCCGCAAGTGGCTCAGAAACGGGCTTTCCGCAGGGCAGAAGAATCGGCGGCTCTTGTCTGCGATTTTTCTCTGCAGCCGCCGTCAGTTTATACCCCATCTTATACCCTAACTTATACCTTGCCTTATACCCTGCCGCCCGATTGCTCTACTTTGGGTATAACCGGCTGCGGCATCCGTTACTTTCTTGCTTTTTGCACCGCCTTTCTGCTGTATAAACTGCCGGCTATTGACAACAGATATTTCCGAAAAGTAAAATAACAGCAGAACAAAAAGAGGAGGATATTCCGATGGACATCAACAATCGTATTGAACAGGCGAATAAAAAAGCGAAAGAATTTCTGCACCATCTGCACCGGCATCCGGAGCTTTCCGAACAGGAAAAAGCAACAGCAGATTACATCTGCGAGATCCTGACCCGGTACGATATTCCTTTTCGCCGCAATATAGCCGGACACGGCATTACGGCTGTGATCTGCGGAAACGGGGATCGTTGCGTAGGCATACGCGCCGATATCGATGCGCTTCCGGTTACAGAAAACAGCGGACTTTCCTACAGTTCCGAATGCCCCGGTGTGATGCACGCCTGCGGCCATGATCTGCACACCGCGATCCTGCTGGCAAGCGGAATCGTCCTGAAGGAACTGGCTGACGCCGGAGAACTTCCGGGAAAGGTCAAACTGATTTTTCAGCCTTCCGAAGAAACGATCGGCGGCGCCCATGCCATGATCACAGAAGGCGTACTTGAAGACCCTGCCGTTTCCTCCATGATCGGGCTCCACGTCGATCCTTCCTGCGAAACCGGAACAGCGACAGTAAAAAGCGGCCCGATGAATGCCGCCGTCCACGACTTTTTCCTGGATATCCAGGGGCGGCAGACTCATGGCGCCACACCCGAAAATGGTGTTGATCCGATCGTCATCGCTGCCGATAGCATCATGAATTTACAGAATAGCGTTTCCCGGCTGACCTCTCCGGTAGATTCCGTAGTGGTAACGGTCGGTCAGATCCACTCCGGCACCGCCTGCAACATCATTCCTGACACAGCTTCTCTCGGCGGTTCTGTACGCGCGCTGAGCAACGAAATGCTGGAATTCGTCAAGAAAAAAGTAGAAGAGATCGCCGCGGCATCTGCAACCGTATACGGCGCTTCTGTAAGCATCACCTGGCGCGGCACAGCCTTTCCGCCGCTGCTCAATGACAAAGAAGTAACGGACATTTTAGAGGAAACTGCCGGAAGCTGCCCGCATATCGATCAGCTTCGCCATATGGAAAAGCCGAGCATGGGAGCAGACGACTTCGCCTTTTTTACAGAGGCTCTCCCCGGTTCTTACTTCACACTGGGCTGCAGCAAAAAAGGCGCAGAGCGCTATCCGCTGCACAGCGATAAATTCGCTGCGGACGAAGAGGCTCTGATCGGCGGCATCGAAATGGAGGTAAACGCCGTTTTGGCTCTGCTGGCCAGATAACCGGTCTGCGGCGCGGCATCGGATGGCAAAGCCAGAATTATCCGCTAAATCCAAGCGAGGGTGCGTCTCAAGTATTTCATACCTTGAGACGCACCCTCGCTTTTTAAACATGATCAGAAACGGGCGCATACAGGCGTAAAACGCAGAATGGTCTTATCCTTCCAGATCTTCCTCCGCCCAATCGTCGCTGGACCATTCTTCATCAGGCCAGTCCTCGTTAACGAAGATTTTTTTCATGATCCGGTCTATGCCGATCACCAGCGTGGTTCCGGCAACGAAGCCGACGCCCAAAACCGCCAGTGCCGCTTTAGCCGCTGTAGATGTGCCGGTCTTTCTGCCTTTATCGGCCATATTGCCGCTCAATGTGCCTTTTTTGCTCATCTCCTCGTCCTCCTTTCGCCTGTGCGAAGTTATTTATAGGTTCTCATCTTCAGATATTCCACAATCAGATCCGCCGCTTTTTCCTCTGATATATAGCTGCTGTTGATCGCCAGATTGTAGTTGGAATACTGTCCCCACTTCTGGCATGTATGATAATTGTAGTAATTGGCTCTTGCCTTATCGTAGGTCATCACGGTTTCTTTGGCCTTTTTCTTATCAACGCCATAAACCTCTATACAGCGCTTGATTCTGTCTTCCAGTTCGCCGTGGATAAAGATGTTGGTCACCCCTGGCATATCCTTCAGGATATAATCTGCACAACGTCCGACGATAACACCTTCGCCAGTCTCGCCTATCTGATTGATCACATCGAATTGGGTGATGAACAGTTTTTCGTTGACCGAAACCGGCTCACTGATCAGACCTTCCCCAAAATTCATTGCAGAGGACAGACTGTAGGAAAAACTGCTCTTGGCACGCAGCTCCGCTGTCTCCACGATTTCTCTGGACAGACCGCTCTTCTCTACCGCCATATCGATGATCTCTTTGTCATAAAACGGCACTCCCAGCTTCTCCGCCACCAGACGTCCGATAATTCTGCCGCCGCTGCCGTACTCTCTGCTTATTGTGACTAACTTTTTCATACAAACACCCTTTCTCTTTTCTCTTCCCTTCTCCTTTTTCTCTATTATATATCAAACGCAGGATAAAGTGAACAAAAATATCCTCAACCCCTGCGCAAATTGCGCAGGGGCCGTCATCTTTTATGTCCGCAGACCTTTTCGTTCAGTATACAAAGGTCTGCGGCTTCTGTTTTTCTGTATTTTTCCGTTTTCCTGTCATGCAAATCGCTTTCGGCTGCAGCGGGCGTCAGGCTGTTTCATCAATGTCCTCAAACTGAGAATTATACAATTCGGCGTAAAAACCATTTTTCTCTAAAAGCTCCTGGTGATTTCCCTGCTCGATAATATCGCCGTCCTTCATGACCAGAATCAGATCGGCGTTTCGAATCGTCGATAACCGATGAGCGATAATAAAGCTGGTCCGTCCCTGCATCAGGTTATCCATCGCCTTCTGGATCCGCTCTTCTGTCCGGGTGTCCACCGAAGAAGTCGCTTCGTCCAGAATCATGACGGTGCTGTCTGCAAGAATCGCTCTGGCAATGGTCAGCAGCTGTTTCTGCCCCTGCGAAACATTCGAAGCGTCTTCATTGAGCTCCATATCATAGCCGCCGGGCAGCGTGCGGATAAAATGATCGGCATAAGCCGCCTTTGCCGCTGCAACGACCTCTTCATCTGTCGCCTCCGGCCGTCCGTAACGGATATTTTCCATAATGCTTCCCTTAAACAGCCAGGTGTCCTGCAAGACCATACCGAAGTGCTTTCGCAGCTCGCCCCGGTCAAAGGTCCGGATATCATGACCGTCCAGGGAGATCGCACCGCCCTGAACGTCGTAGAAGCGAAGCAGCAGTTTGACGATCGTCGTCTTGCCCGCACCGGTCGGTCCGACGATGGCGATCTTTTGTCCCGGCTCTGCCGTTGCACTGAAATCCCGGATAATGATCTGCTGCGGATCGTAGCCAAAACGGACATGATCGAATTTCACTTTGCCCTGCGGCTGTTTCAGGATCACAGGATTCTCTACGGTCTGCTCTTCTTCCTCTTCATCCAGAAACTCAAATACCCGCTCCGAAGCCGCCGTCATCGACTGAACCTGGTTCACCACCTGCGCGATCTGCTGGATCGGCTGTGTAAAGTTCTTTACATATTGAATAAACGCCTGGATGTCCCCGATGGTGATCGTTCCCCGGATAGCCAGCATCGCGCCGGAAATGGCTACGCCGGCGTAGCCCAGATTGCCTACTACCATCATGATCGGATGCATCATCCCGGACAGAAACTGCGATTTCCACGCTGACGCATAGAGAATATCGTTGGTTTCGTTGAAACGGCGCACCGTATCCTCTTCTTTATTAAAAGCCTTGATCACCAGATGACCGGAAAAGTTCTCTTCTACCTGACCGTTGATATGCCCCAGATATTTCTGCTGCATCCGGAAATATTTCTGTGAAAAACGGATGACCACCGACATCAGAATGGCCGATACCGGCAGGATGACCAGGGCGATCAGCGTCATCAGCGGCGAAATGGACAGCATCATGACCAGTACGCCGATGATCGTCGCCGTCGAGGTGATGATCTGCGTAATACTCTGATTTAATCCCATGCCCAGGGTATCCACATCGTTGGTGATACGGGAAAGCACCTCTCCGTAAGTACGGCTTTCAAAATATTTCATCGGCATACGCTGGATCTTTTCCGAAATTTCTCTGCGCATACGATAGCAAATCTTCTGCGTGATGCCGGTCATGATCCAGCCCTGCAGGAACACAAAAGCCGCGCTGGCCAGGTAAAGCCCGAGGGTCAGCAGCAGAATATGCAGGATCCGCTCAAAATCGATGCCGCCGGTTCCCTCGATCTTCCGCACGAGACCTTCTGCCAGTTCTGTAGTGGCGCGTCCCATAACCTTCGGCCCCAGTACGGAAAAAACGGTGGAGACCGTGGCAAAAACCATAACGGCAAACAATGCAAATCGGTATTTACCGATATATGCCAGCAGTTTTTTGAACGACCCCTTGAAATTCTTCGCTTTTTCGCCACCGACCATGCCTCGCATACCGCCTCTTCCCATAGATCCGTGTCTTCTCGGCGTCTGAAATTCTTTTTCGCTGCTCATCCTCTCACCTCCTCTTCACTCTTCACCGGCTGCGCCTCCGTCTCCGCAGTCACAGCCTCTGTTTCCGCAGCTACAGCCGCATCGGTCAGACCCGGTGCCTGCGGCTCTTTTTCCTCTCCCCGGCAGGAGAGTCCCTCCAGCTCCCTGGCAGAAAGCTGGGACATGGCGATCTGCTGATACACCTCACAGTTTGCAAACAGCTGCTGGTGCGTACCCTTCCCGACGATCTCTCCGTCGTCGAGAACCAGGATCTGATCCGCATGAAGAATGGTGCTGATCCGCTGTGCAACGATAATTTCGGTGCTGCCGGCAACCTTTTTCTCCAGCGCCTTGCGGAGACGGGCATCCGTTTTCATATCCAGAGCAGAAAAGCTGTCGTCAAAGACAAAGATCTTCGGATTTCTGGCGATCGCCCTGGCAATGGCCAGTCTCTGTTTCTGTCCGCCGGATACGTTGCTGCCGCCCTGGGCGATATAGCTGTCGTAGCCATCGTCTTTTTCGGCAATAAACGCATCCGCCTGAGCGATCTCCGCCGCTTCCCGGATCTCCTCATCTGTCGCCGCTTCCCGTCCAAAGCGCAGATTCGATGCAATGGTTCCGGAAAACAGCACCCCTTTTTGCGGAACAAAACCGATCTCATCACGAAGCGCTTTCAGCGAAACGTTACGGATATCCACGCCGTCCAGAAGAATTTCCCCGGCTGTCACATCAAAAAATCGCGGTATCAGATTCACCAGGGTGGTTTTCCCCGCTCCTGTACTGCCGATGATCGCCGTAACTTTTCCCGGTTCGGCGGTAAAGTTCAGATCGTGGAGCACATCTTCTTTCGCTCCCGGATAACGAAAGCTGACATGACGAAACTCCAGTACGCCGTCATGACGCAGCAGCGGCTCCGGTGATTCCGGTTCTCTGACCGAAGTTTCCGTGCACAGCACTTCCTCGATACGTTCTGCTGCAACTCCGGCTCTCGGAAGCATAATGGACATCATGGTCAGCATCAGGAAAGACATGACGATCATCATCGAATAGGTGATAAAAGCCGTCATAGCGCCTACCTGCAGGGTTCCGCTGTCGATACGGTGCGCGGATATCCAGGTGATCAGCACGACCAGGCAGTTCATGATCAGCATCATACCCGGCATCATAAACGTCATCACCCGGTTTGTAAAGAGCTGGGTCTTCTTCAAATCCGTATTGGCCTTATCGAAACGCTCTTCTTCGGTTTTTTCTCGTCCAAAAGCACGAATAACCGAAAGACCGGTCAGAATTTCTCGAGAAACCAGATTCAGCGCGTCGACCAGCTGCTGCATGATCTTAAACTTTGGCATTGCCACAGCGACCAGAAGCAGTACGAAACCGATGATGACCAGCACAGCCAGAGCGATGATCCAGCCCATATTGGCGCCGGTCTGCCATACCTTATAGATTCCGCCTATGCCCAGAATCGGCGCATACAGCACCATACGCAGCATGATGGCCGTGACCATCTGGATCTGCTGAATATCATTGGTATTTCTGGTGATCAGCGAGGCAGTGGAAAAGCGGTCGATCTCCGCATTGGAAAAGCGCATCACATTGCCGAATACACGGCTGCGCAGACTGCGGCCGATGCCCGCGCCTACCCGGGCGGCGATAAAGGCGATGGCAACAGCGGCGATCAGCATGACGACAGCCATCAAAAACATCTTCAGTCCTTCTGACCACAGATAGGACATCTGCATGTGCTCAATATCCATGCCGGCGGCCTCGTCACAGGATACGGCGTAGGCAATGCCCATGGACGTCAGCGTTTCCCCGCCTATGGACGCAACGGTTTCTTCCATGGTCTGTCTGGATTTTTCGATCATGCTGTCATCCATCTGTCCGCCGGCGATCATGGCTTCCAGCAGAGGACGCATATCGACATAGGTCGAAACCTGCCCTTCTTCATCTTCGGCTTCAAAGGTGGAGATCTCCATGCCCAGCAGTTTTTCGATATCGCTGATGGATAGATCATCTATCTGCTCTGTCTGCTGCGCATAACGCGGATCTTTTTCCATGGTCTGTTTCACGGTGTCGCGAAAATCACTTTCGCTCATGTGACCCAGCTGATACGTCAGTACTACCGAGGTCATCAGCTTCTCATCGATTCGATCCAGTTCGTCCTCATCCGTGACATTGAGGGTATAGACGGTTTTCTGGCTCTGTCCGCCCTTTTTCTCTGCCGCAGAGTTCTCCGGTCCATCATAAATGTTCTCCCACAGAGTCTTTTCCTCGTCCGTCATGAAGATCTGTGCCTCTTCAAATTCTTTGGCCGTGATCTTTTCCGGAACGATATGCTCTGCACCGTTGTTCTGGATTCCCGTGTCGATAATGTCGGAAGTATACTGCGGCAGCGACAGGTCGCAGTAGGCCTGCACCACCAGCAGCAATACGATCAGCAGGATCGACTTCCAATAGGGAATCAAATTCTTAAAAATGTGTTTCACTCTTCTCCCCCTTTTTCTCCTGATATTTTCTATGTCGGATCTCTTCTTTCGCCGTTTCCAGCATGATACCCAGATACCGGTTCAGCTCCCTCAGCAGATCATCTCCAAGCTGTCCGAACACCGCATCGGCAAAGTCGCTCAGAATGCCGTCTGCTTCTGCCAGCAATGCTTTTCCGGAATCGGTCACCGCCACATAAGTGGTACGGCGGTCGGAGCGGTTCACCGTGCGCTGAATAAGTCCTCTTTCCTCCAGGGTGCGGAGGCTTCGGGATACCGCCGGAACAGGAAGCTCCATACGCTGTGCGATATGGGAGACTTTTACTCCCGTCTCTGCTTCTGCATGTCGGTTGCAGTAATCGATCATCTTCAGCACACCGTAATCACCATGGGCGATATTCGGCAGCATTTCGGATATATTGAGTCTTCTGAAGGCATGAATGGTTTCAAAAAGTGCTCTCTGCTCTTGTTTCATTTTCGTTTTCCTTTTTCTTTTTCCTGTTACAGATTTACTGCCTGCTCCCCCGCATCCCCGTAAATGGCACGAGCAAGTGAGCAACCGGCCGGCTCGCATACGGCGAAGCGGGAAATTCTGAATTTTTGCAAGGTTTTGTTAACAATTAAAAATTTTAACGTTGTTAATTATTTTCAGTGCAAATAATTATAGCGCGCCAGCTTTTCTCTGTCAACCGATTTTCCGGTTGTTATCGCAAAGCACGCAAAAAGCCACTGCTCCGCACCTGTATAAAACCTGTATATAAAGGTACGAGGCAGTGACTCTTTTCTGCAACATAAAACCGCTATGGAAAACTCTGTTTCCTGCAGGGATCCGTTACGGGATCTTCTCTGCAGGCAGACCGGCAGGAGAGCGGCCGGCACGAGATCAGCCGGCACAAGATCTACGCAAAGGCGTGGTAAATGGCCTTGACCGCGTTTTCAAAATCTTTGTTTTCCACACCGACGATGATATTCATCTCGCTGGAGCCCTGATCGATCATACGGATATTGACATCGGATTCAGCCAGAGCCGTAAACAGCTTTGCCGCTACACCGCTGCGCCTGCTCATCCCGCAGCCTACCGTGGCGATCAGGGAAATATCCTCGAACACCTCCATCGTGTCCGGATCCAGCTGTTTTTCAAAGGCGTCGAGCAGCTCGTCGAGCCGTCCGTCGATACTCTTGTTGGCTACGACGACAGACACCGTATCTATGCCGCTCGGCAGATGCTCAAAGCTGATGTCGAAATCCTCCAGAATGGCCAGGATACGGCGTACAAAGCCCCGCTCGTAGCTCATCATATTTTTATAGATCGCGATGACGGTAAAATCTTTACTGCCGGCGATACCGGTAACGACTGTGTTCGTTTCTTCCTGTTCTGCGGTAATGATGGTTCCCGGATCCTCCGGATGGTTGGTATTGCGGATATTGATCGGTATGTTCGCCATCCTCGCCGGATAAATGGCTTCCTCGTGCAGGACGGAAGCGCCCATGTAGGAAAGCTCTCTCAGCTCCTTGTAGGAGATCTTATGGATCGGCTTCGGGTTTTTGACGATTCTCGGATCCGCCATCAGAAACCCGGATACGTCCGTCCAGTTCTCATAGATATCCGCGCCTACGGCACGGGCGACCAGAGAACCCGTAATGTCTGACCCGCCCCGGGAAAAAGTCCTGACTTTCCCGTCGTCGGCATTGGTGCCGTAAAATCCCGGGATCACTGCCCGTTCGTGTTTTTCCAGTTC
>CALXJA010000035.1 GCA_944388465.1 uncultured Emergencia sp. | reverse complement strand
AAGTCCATATCTCCGAGGAAATCTTCCATTCCCTGAATATCGCTGAGAATAGCCATCTTGCTGGTGCCGTCTTCTTCTACTCTCTCAATGAGACCCATGGCGATTCCGGCAACCGGACGTTTGATCGGTACGCCGGCGTCCATCAGCGCCAGACAGGAGCCGCAGGTCGAACCCATAGAGGTAGAACCATTGGAGGACAGAACCTCTGATACTACGCGGATGGCATATGGAAATTCCTCAGGTGAAGGCAGTACCGGCAGCAACGCACGTTCAGCCAGCGCGCCGTGGCCGATCTCTCTTCTTCCTGGACTTCTCGGCGGTCTTGCCTCGCCTACCGAGTAAGCCGGGAAATTATAATGATGCATATAGCGCTTTTCTGTCTGTTCTGTTATTCCGTCGATGGTCTGCGCCTCACTGAGCGGCGCCAGAGTGCAGGCGCTCATCACCTGTGTCTGTCCTCTCTTGAACAGTCCGGAACCGTGTACCCGCGGAAGCAGTCCGGTCTCGCACCAGATCGGACGAATCTCATCCAGCTTGCGGTTATCCGGACGTATTCCCTCATCCAGGATCATAGAGCGGACATTTTCTTTGGTAATATTATAAAGTACGTTGGCGATGTCTGCCTCGTTCTCCGGATAGATGTCTGCAAAATGCTCCTTGGTCTCCACCTCGACAGCATCCATATTGTCCAGACGTTCCTGCTTGTCCGCAGTCTTTATCGCCGCCTTCATCTTGTCGACGGCATAGGCTCTGACCGCCGCATCGATTTCTTCCGGGATCTGATAAAGTGCAATATCCTGCTTCGGCTTGCCGACTTCCGCAACGATCTCGTCAATGAACTCTACCAGCTTCTTGATCTCCTCATGGGCAAAGAGGATCGCATCCAGCATGGTGCTTTCCGGCACCTCCTGTGCGCCTGCTTCGACCATCATGATCGCCTCTTTCGTTCCCGCTACCGTCAGGTTCATTACGGACTTTTCTCTCTGCTCCAGAGTTGGGTTGATGACAAATTCGCCGTCTACCATGCCTACACGAACAGAACCGGTCGGGCCATCCCATGGAATATCGGAAATCGCCAATGCTACAGAAGAACCGATCATCGCCATGACATCCGTCTCGCAGTCCGGATCCACAGACATTACCGTGGCAACGACGACAACATCGTTAAAGTATCCCTTCGGGAACAGCGGACGCAAAGGTCTGTCCATCAGTCTCGAATTCAGGATCGCTCTCTCGCTGGGTCTTCCTTCCCGTTTTATAAAACCGCCGGGGATCTTTCCCGCTGCGTACATTCTCTCTTCGTAGTCACAGCTCAGCGGAAAAAAATCGATATCCGGTCTTGGCTCTTTGGAGGCGCAGACTGTCACGCTGACAACCGATTCGCCGTAGCGCACCATGACCTGGCCGTTCGCCTGTTCGCAGACCTTTCCGATCTCCAGCTGCAGCAGTCTTCCGCCGATGGCTGTTTTGAAGGTTCTGTAATCAGTAAATCTCGCCATTGTGAATAAACAACTCCTTCCTGTTTATTTTCTCTCTCTTCTTGGCTTTTTCTTTCGCTTCCCTGCCGGCCATATCTGTGCCGCCCGAAGCGGTCTGCAGCAGACCCTCCGAAACGGACAGCAGCACGGCTTCTCAGGCTGCGGATACCTTGCTGATATCTAAAATAAAGGCGAGGCACAGCCCCGCCAAAATTCTCAGTATGAATTACTTTCTCAATCCTAAGCGAGCAATCAGTGTTCTGTATCTTTCCACGTCGACCTCTCTCAGGTATTTGAGAAGATTTCTTCTCTGTCCTACCATCTTCAGCAGACCTCTTCTGGAATGGTGATCCTTTTTGTGAACCTTCAGATGTTCATTGAGGTCGTTGATTCTGGCAGTCAGGATGGCAACCTGAACCTCAGGAGAACCGGTGTCTCCTTCTTTCAGTGCGTATTCCCTGATGATTTCGGCTTTCTGTTCTTTGGTGATCATAGTTTGTTTCCTCCTTTTCGTTGTCCGCTTTCACCGGGTTTTCGCCGGAGTGTCGTAAAACTAAGTGAAAGTAGCATTTCAACTTGTTTAATATATCATATATACAGCTGAATTGCAAGCTTTATTTCCCCTGCTGGCGCCGGAGATTGTCGTGATATTCCTTCGCCTCCCGGCAGTCTCTGACGATCTGCTCCGAAAGGTCGCTGATGCTGTCGAATTTCACCTCATCCCGAGTTTTTTCTAAAAACTCCACGATGATCTTTTTTCCGTACAGTTCCTTGTCAAAGTTGAAAATATGGGTCTCTACATTTTTGTTGTAATGGCCGATAGTCGGTTTTATCCCCACGTTCGTCACGCTGGGATAGCGAATCCCGTTATACGTGCAGTAGGTTACATACACACCGTTGGGCGGCGTTACCATAGCCGGATCGATTACCAGGTTTGAGGTCGGAAATCCCAGCTTTCGTCCCAGCCTGTTGCCGACTACGACTTCTCCGCCTATAGCATAGTTTCTCCCCATGTACATCTCGCATTTTTCCACCTGACCGGAAGCGATCAGCGTACGGATCAGCGACGAGCTGACAATATTTCCATTAATACGGTACGGCGGGATTTCCACCACCTCAAAATCTTTTTCCATTCCGACATTGCGCAGCACATCGGGATTGCCCTGCGCTTTGTATCCAAAACGGTAATTGAAGCCGCAGACAGCCGCTTTCATATGTAGCTTTTCCAACAGCAGCTTGTTGATAAATTCTACCGGCTCCATGGTCATGATCGCCTTGGTAAACGGAATATCAAATAAGATATCCACGCCCAGAGCTTCGATGATCTGTCTCTTTTCGTTCTTGTACAGGATATTTTTCACTTTTTTTTCCCGCGGCAAAAGATCTCTGGGATGATTGGAAAAAGTAAAGACCGCTGATCGTATCCCTTCCTGCCGTGCTCTGTCTACCGTTTCACGGATCAACTGCTGGTGTCCCAGATGCACACCGTCAAAATTTCCCAGAGCAACGGCCGTAGGAGGAATATCTTTTACCTGGGCTAACGTTTCAAAAACTTCCATTTTTTACCTCATCTGATCAGATCTGCAGCAGAAGCGAAAATCTTATCTGCAGTCAGCACATTTTTTTTCTCATTGTAAAACGCCACGCCGAGAAAAACTTCTTTCTCCGCAAATCTGCAAAATACCGTATACGCTCTGCGAAATTCCTCTCTCAGCGGCATATAAAAATCACGATCTGCAAATGCCGGCTCTCTGCACAGCCAGCATGGATCGACATCGACCGGCTGCCCGTTGAGCAGGCGCAGCGCTGCAGGAATCTCAAGCTCTGCCCGTCCAAAATGAACCAGTGGCGCATAAGTTGGATAAAGCCAGCTTTCGATCTGCTCCCGTCCGGAATTTTTCAGTTTTTCCAGATCCACCGCATTGCCGATCGTAAAAATACCGCTGCTCAGTCTTTCCAAAGCGCACAGTGTACCGCCGCAGGAAAGCGCTTCTCCGGCATCCCGGCACAGCGTCCGGACATAGGTGCCCTTCGAACATTCCACCGTAAAGGTTACCGTTTTTTCTTCTCCCTCCAGGGAGATCTCTTCGATATCCAGCGAACGGATAAAGACCTTCCGGCTCTTTACCTCTACAGTCTTTCCTTCCCGGGCATACTCGTACAGTTTTTTTCCGTTCACCTTCAGCGCCGAATACATCGGCGGCGTCTGCGTGATCAGACCGGAAAACCGCGAAAAAGCGTCTCGTACCTCTTCCTCGGAAACCTTTACCGGACTGCGGCGCAGCTCAGTTCCCCAAATATCCTGTGTATCCGTTTCCACGCCCAGAAGCATACTGCAGCGATAGACCTTCATATCTGCATCCAGGTATTCCATGATCCGGGTGCTCCTGCCGATACAGACCGGCAGCACCCCGGAAGCCATGGGATCCAGCGTGCCTGTATGGCCGACTCTTTTTATCCCTGTGATCCGCCGTACAGCACTCACCACATCGTGAGAGGTCATATTCTGCGGTTTGTTGATATTCAGTATTCCGTCACTAATCATCAATTTCTGCCAGACTCTCCGTTATTTTTTCCTTTAGCTGCTCAAAAGCCTCCGTCAGGCTGCAATGCAGCGTGCAGCCCGCAGCCCGTTCATGGCCGCCGCCGCCCAGAGCGGCAGCGATCTCGGCCACATTCGCACACAGCTTGGATCTGAGACTGACGCGGATCTCCCGGCCGGCGCTTTCCTTGATCAGTGCGGCGATCTCCACATTGCGTATGCTGCGAAGATCCTGCACGATACCTTCTGTCTCTTCCATCAAAGCGCCGGTTTCCTTCAGCATATCCTGGGTGACATAGGCGATGATTCCCCGGCCGTCGCAAATAGTCGACATGGTCTCCAGCACACGGTTCCGGATACGCATTTTCTCCAGACGTACATTTTCATAAAGCGCGGCGCTGACTTTTGCCGTATCAATACCGGCATCGTAAAGCGCGGCGACGATCTCATGACTCTTCTTTGTTGTATTCGTGTACTGAAAATTTCCCGTATCTGTGGTAATACCGGTAAAAAGCGCTTCGCCGATCTCCTGATCCACTTCTGCCCCCATTGCCTGCAGCAGGTTATAAATCAATTCCGCACAGGCGGCAGAACCGCTGTCAATGTAGTTGTAGTCGCAATAGCTTTTCGTGGTGCGGTGATGATCGATGCACATCGTTACCGGCGCAGAAAAGAACCGTTCCTTTCTCCCCATGAACCGGCCTTCGTCACCGCAGTCTATACAGACCGACAGATCCGGTCTTCCCAGAATCTTCTGCTCCTGTGTACAGTAATCCCGGTCAAGAAATGCTAAATTATCCGGCACCTTGTCTTCAACAAGAACATAGCAGTTTTTTCCCATTTTCCGCAATGCTCTGCACAGAGCCGTACAGGAACCCAGCGCATCGCCGTCCATATTCACATGGGGATACAGCAGGATTTTCTCTGCCTGCAGAAGTACTGCGGCCAGTTCTTCAAACGTATTATTCTTCATGATCTATCCCCAGTGTTTCAATGACTTCTGTGATATGTCTTCCGTATTCCATGGAATGGTCGATCTTAAACAACAGCTCCGGAACATGACGCAGCTTGATGCGTCTGCCGATCTCCTTTTTCATCAGTCCCTTAGCGCTGTTCAGTCCGGCCAGAACCTGTTTTTCTTCCTCCTGTTTTTCTTCTTCACTCTGTCCCTGTGTGAGTACGGTGATATAGCAGGTGGCATAGCTGCCGTCAGTTGTCACGTCCACATCGGATATGCTGAGCATTCCCGATGATAGTCTGGGATCCTTGATCTCCCGAAGAAGCATTTCGCTGATAATCCTGCGGATTTCTTCTCCGAGCCGCCCCTTTCTGTATCCTCTTCCCATAAGTTTTTCCTTTCTTCTATGCCTTACTTCAGTATCGGATGAATGTAACGCCCTCTCTGCTCTGTCTTTGTTCCGAATTGTATAGCCTGTACAGGGCAGCGGTTGATGCATCCCATGCACCAGGTGCACCGCTGTTTGTCCCAAACCGGTCTGCCTTCTTCCATCACAATGACATTTTCCGGACAGAG
>CALXJA010000034.1 GCA_944388465.1 uncultured Emergencia sp. | reverse complement strand
ACTCCTCGGCATAATGGAAAAGTAGAGCGCAGCCATCGGAAAGATAACGAACGGTTCTATGCCTCCCATACCTTTTATTCCTTTGCGGACTTTTCCAGGCAGCTACAACTTTACAATCGAAGGGACTATAACCGATTCCCTATGCGACCTTTAGGCTGGAAGTCTCCACAGACGGTTTTGGATGAATTTGTGAAGTACGGTGTAACATATGTTTGACAAACCAACACTCCATACCGCAGAGGCGCTATACGGTCTTGTTTTGTTCAGGGTTGTTCAGACTGCGCAGGTCATTCGGGTTATTCAGCCTTTCGCACGGAGACTTTAGACGGCCGGCTGCGACGCAAAAAGAAAAAATGCACACTGCACCTCGGAAAATTTCATAAATTCATTGACAAGCAGAACTATTTGTGCTATCATATCGAAGATTTGAGCAAAAATAGTTTACAGAATACGAAAGGAGAGAAAATCCATGACGATGCTGTTGAAAAACGCCGAAGTTTTTACGCCGGAAGGGTTCAAACCGAGAGATCTTTTCCTTTCCGACGGTAAAGTTTTTGTTCTCAGTGCCGGTTCATCCGAAACGGGCAAAGCCAGCAGGATTATCGACTGCAAAGGGAAAGTTATTGTTCCAGGTTTTACAGATGTACACGTACATTTGCGAGAGCCTGGTTTTTTTTATAAAGAGTCCATCGCTACCGGCACGGCTGCTGCCGCCAGAGGCGGCTATACCTGCGTCTGCCCGATGCCCAATGTGCAGCCGGCGCCTTCTACTATAGAAGCGCTGCAGGTTCAGCTGGACATTATCAAAAAAGATGCCAGAGTCAGAACTGTACCTTATGGAACGATCACCCAAAATCAGGACGGCCGCAGCGACCTTTCTGATATGGAAGCCCTGGCGCCGTATGTCTGCGCTTTCTCCGACGACGGCAAAGGCGTACAAAGTGCAGACCTGATGGAAGAAGCTATGCGCAAAGCCAAAAAGACCGGCAGGCTGATCGTCGCTCACTGTGAGGACGAGAGTCTGCTTCACGGCGGTTATATCCACGACGGCGCTTACGCCGCCGCTCACGGTCACAAGGGCATCTGCTCCAAAAGCGAATGGATCCAGGTACAGCGAGATACCGAACTGGCCGAAAAAACCGGCGCCGGTTATCACGTCTGCCATATTTCCACCAAAGAATCCGTCTCGATTCTGCGTGAGGCAAAAAGAAGAGGCGCTGACGTCAGCGGCGAAACCGCGCCCCATTACCTGGTACTCTGCGAAGACGACCTGCAGGAAGACGGACGATTCAAAATGAATCCGCCTCTGCGCAGCGCAGCTGACCGCGACGCACTCATTGAGGGGATCCTGGACGGCACCATAGATATGATCGCCACAGACCACGCGCCGCATAGCGCAGAAGAAAAGGCAAAGGGACTGGCCGGCAGCGCCTTTGGCATCGTCGGTTTAGAAACCGCCTTTCCTGTACTTTACACCTGCCTGGTCAGAAAAGGCATCCTCTCACTGGAAAAACTGATCGAATTAATGGCCGTCAATCCAAGGAAGCGTTTTGGTCTGGAAGGCGGCTTCATCGCGGACGGACAGCCTGCCGATCTGACTGTGCTGGATCTTGCACGGCGCGATCGAATCGATCCGGACAGCTTTGCCAGCAAAGGCAGGGCAACGCCTTTCGCCGGCTGGAACGTTCTGGGCAAAACCGTACTCACCATCGTAAAGGGAGAAATCGCATATGAAGAAACAGCTGAATGATCTACTGACCATTGAAACGATAGACAAACTGCAGGAAAACATTTTCGCCATGACGCTGGGCGGCGACTGCAGCCGGATCAGCGCACCGGGGCAATTTATCAACATTCGTCTCGACGGTTTTTATCTGCGTCGTCCCATATCCATCTGCAGCTGGGATGAACAGCATCTGACCATTGTCTTTAAGGTCGTCGGACAAGGCACCGCCGCCATGGCAAAGATGCGTCCCGGCGAAAAGCTGGATGTGCTTATGCCGCTGGGAAACGGCTTCGATACGGAAAAATGCGGGGAAAATCCTCTGCTCGCCGGCGGAGGCATCGGCGTGCCGCCTCTCTATGGCCTGGCTCACGCTCTGGTGAAAAAACAGATTCGGCCAAAAGTTGTTCTCGGTTTCAATACCCGAGAGGATGTCATCCTGACAGAAGCGTTCCGAAATCTGGGACTCGAGCCGATCATCGCCACTGCCGACGGTTCTGAAGGCGTCCGCGGCTTCGTTACCGACGCCATGAAAGATCTCGACTTTGATTATCTGTATACCTGCGGTCCGGAGCCTATGCTGAAAGCCGTATGGCAAAGCGCGCCGGACGGCCAGTTCAGCTTTGAAGCCCGTATGGCCTGCGGCTTCGGCGCATGTATGGGCTGCAGCTGTGAGACAAAATACGGCTACAAGCGAATCTGTAAAGACGGCCCTGTACTTTTTAAGGAGGAGATCAAATGGTAGATACCAAAGTTACCCTAAGCGGTCTGACCCTGGACAATCCGGTGATCCCGGCCAGCGGCACCTTTGGCTACGGCAAAGAATTTGCCGAGCTCTACGATATCAATATACTGGGCTCCATTTCCTTTAAAGGCACGACCAGAGAAGCCCGGCTCGGTAATCCCCTGCCTCGAATTGCCGAATGTCCGGCAGGCATGATCAACTCCGTAGGCCTGCAGAATCCAGGTCTTGAGGCTGTCTGCGAAAAAGAACTTCCTGAACTTTCCAGGATTTATAAAAAACCGGTCATCGCCAATATCAGCGGCTTTTCCATCGACGAATACACCGCCTGCGCCAGCGCCATGGATGCGCAGCCCCAGGTGGGCATCATCGAGGTCAATGTCAGCTGTCCCAACGTGCACAACGGCGGTATGGCCTATGGCGTACAGCCGGAAAGCGCAGCAGAGGTGACCCGGGCGGTTAAGGCGGTAACAAAAAAACCGGTATACATCAAGCTCAGTCCCAATGTGACGGACATCGTCTCTATCGCCAAAGCCTGCGAGGCGGCCGGTGCAGACGGTCTCAGCCTGATCAATACGCTGCTGGGAATGCGGATCGATATCCGCACGCGCAGGCCGGTCATCGCTAACAAAATGGGCGGATTTTCAGGTCCGGCCATCTTTCCGGTCGCGCTGCGCATGGTCTATCAGACCGCACAGGCAGTTAAGATTCCTGTCATAGGTATGGGCGGCGTCAGTTCCGCCCGGGACGTCATCGAGATGATGATGGCCGGCGCTACAGCCGTACAGGTCGGCGCGGCGAATTTAGTCAACCCGTACGCCTGCAAGGAGATCATCGAAGATCTTCCGGCTGTCTGCGAAGAACTCGGTATTACACGGCTGTCCGATATCATCGGCGCCGCAGAATAGTAAAGAGCAATAAGATAAAAAAGGATGAAGGAGGAGAACATGGGAAAAGACGTCATCATTGCCTGCGACTTTCCGTCAAAGGAAGCGACACTGGCATTTTTAGACCGATTCACCGAAAAAAAGCCGTATGTCAAAATCGGCATGGAGCTGTTTTACAGTGAAGGTCCGGACATCGTAAAAGAAATAAAGAAAAGAGGGCATAAGATCTTTCTGGATCTGAAACTCCACGACATTCCCAACACCGTAGAAAAAGCCATGGCAGCTCTTTCCCGGCTGGATGTGGATATGTGCAACGTTCATGCCGCCGGAACCAAAGACATGATGGCAGCGGCTATTCGCGGCCTGACCAGAGCTGACGGCAGCCGTCCGCTTCTCATCGCGGTGACCCAGCTGACCTCCACCAGTCAGGAACGGATGCAGGAAGAACTGCTCATCGATGAAGAACTGGACAAGGTAGTGGTTAAATACGCCCAAAATACACGGGAAGCGGGTCTGGACGGCGTAGTCTGCTCTCCTTTGGAGGCCGGAAAGATTCATCAGGCCTGCGGCAGCGATTTTCTGACCGTTACCCCGGGGGTACGGTTTGCCGACGGCAGCAAAGACGATCAGGTGCGGATCACCACGCCGGCAGGCGCTAAGGAGCTGGGTTCTGACTACATTGTCGTCGGCCGCCCGATCACTAAAGCGGACGATCCGGTAAAAGCCTATGAGCGCTGCCTTTGCGAATTTATCGGGTAAGGATTTCCAACGCACAGAATATAAAACAGACGAAAAGCCATTGCTATATACATTTACAAAAGGAGGACGTTTATGAAAAAAGAAATCGCACAGGGACTGCTTTCTATCGAAGCGGTATTTCTGCGTCCGGAAGAGCCGTTCACCTGGGCCAGCGGCATCAAAAGTCCTATTTATTGTGACAACCGTCTGACGCTGACCGCGCCGGAGGTAAGAACACAGGTGGAAAACGGACTGGCGCAGCTGATCCGGGAAAACTATCCGGACTGCGAGGTTCTGATGGGTACCAGTACCGCCGGTATCGCCCACGCCGCCATCGTCGGCCATCTGATGGATCTGCCTATGGGCTACGTCAGAGGTTCAGCGAAAGATCACGGCAGAACTAATCAGATTGAAGGCAGGCTGCTTCCCGGCCAGAAGACCGTCGTTGTTGAAGATCTGATCTCCACAGCCGGCTCCTCTGTAGAAACGGTAGAGGTTCTTCGTGCCGCCGGAGCCGATGTACTGGGCATCGTCAGCATTTTCACCTACGGCATGAAAAAAGCCGCAGACCGCCTGAGTGAGCATCAGGTGAAAAACGTCAGCCTCTGCGATCTGGACACCCTGGTCGAGGTCGCTGCGGAAACCGGCTACATCAAAGCCGGCGACAAGGATAAAATTATTGCATTTAGAAATAATCCTTCGGACGAGGGATGGATGAAGGGAGAGAAATAAATGAGCGAAATCAGAAATCTGATCAACATCACAGACTTTACCGTAGAGGAAATCGACGAGCTGATTCGGGTCGCCGATGATATCGTCGCCAATCACAGCGCTTATGAAAACATCTGCGCCCACAAGAAACTGGCAACGCTTTTCTTTGAGCCGAGCACCAGAACCAGACTCAGCTTTGAGGCTGCCATGCTGGAGCTGGGCGGAAGCGTTCTGGGCTTTTCCGAAGCCGGATCCAGCTCAGCGGCTAAAGGCGAGAGCGTCAGCGATACGATCCGTACCGTGGGCTGCTATGTAGACATCATCGCTATGCGTCACCCGAAGGAAGGCGCGCCGGTAGTCGCCGCGCAGAGAACGACCGTCCCGATCATCAATGCCGGAGACGGCGGCCACTTCCATCCGACCCAGACGCTGACCGACCTTCTGACCATCAAGAGGAAAAAAGGCCGCCTGACCAACATGACCATCGGACTTTGCGGAGACCTGAAGTTCGGCAGAACTGTCCACTCTCTCATTGAAGCGATGATCCGCTACGAGGGTATCCGCTTCGTTCTGATCTCTCCGCAGGAACTGCAGGTTCCGGATTACGTCAAGGATGAGATGGATAATGCCGGTGTAGAATGGAAAGAAGTGGAGAAGCTGGAAGATGCTATGGGCGATCTGGACATTCTCTACATGACCAGAGTCCAGCGCGAACGGTTCTTCAACGAAGAGGATTACGTAAGACTGAAAGACAGCTACATACTGGATTTAGAAAAACTGAAGGCGGCTAAGGAAGATCTGACCATCATGCATCCGCTGCCGCGAGTCAACGAAATCGCCGTCGAGGTGGACGACGATCCGCGGGCTTGCTACTTCTTCCAGGCTCTCTGCGGAAAGCATATCCGTATGGCGCTGATCCTGTATCTGCTGGGCATCAGAAGAGAAGCCTGATCGCGCTTCTGCGGCCGCACAGAGCCGGTACAGAACTGCGCAGAATCGGCGCAGAACCGGCGCAGAGGGGAAAGATCCATTACACAAACTATCTACGGCGTAAGCCGACGGCATGTCTTGCCGCCGGCTGCCGGCGAACCATATCAGAGGAGGTAAATTCATGAATATAGACGGAGTAAGTACGGGTATCGTTTTAGACCATATCAAGGCAGGAAAGAGCATGCAGATCTACGAGCTTCTGCGTCTGGACAAGATCGACAACTGCGTCGCCATCATCCAGAATGCGGACAGCTCTAAATACGGTAAAAAAGATATCATTAAAATCGATCAGCTGATCGATCTTGATCTGGATATTTTAGGCTATGTGGACAGCAATATCACGGTAAACATCGTTAAGGACGGCAAGCTGCACGAGAAAAAGCATCTGGCTCTGCCGGAAACGCTGACCAACGTGATCCGCTGCAAAAATCCGCGCTGCATCACTTCGGTTGAGCAGGGCATCGTCCACGTCTTCAA
>CALXJA010000033.1 GCA_944388465.1 uncultured Emergencia sp. | reverse complement strand
ACTTATTACAAAACAAATGCTATTCGTCTATTTTATTCCCACCGTACTTGGCTGTATCATTGGAGCCTTTACGACATACCGCATTATGCTGGTATCCGGCGTTATCTACATTGGTAAAACAATGCAGTTAGTTGGTTGTGTGTGCGGTTTGGTGCTGATGATCCAGATTGCTATTTTCTTTATTCTACGCTCAAGAATTATGCGTAGTTACATATGATATTCAAATACAACACGAAAATCTTCCGCACGACGGCAAAAGAAAAAAGCCGTCAAGGATAAACTTTGCGCTTCGCGTCCTTGACGGCTTTTTCCGTCTTTTTTGTTCATTTTAACTGCGGACATCCGCCGGTCATGAGCCATAGATGCTTCAGCAATACCAGGACATCAGAAATACCGCGATAAACGGCAGCGTTGCCAGAGAAAAGAGCGTGGTCAGCGCTACGCCTTCTGCCATAAGCCCGGCATTTCGTCCTTCTTTTGCTGCAACGGCAACACTGACGACAGCGCAGGGGAAGGCTGCCGCAAAGACGAGGATCAGACGTGTTTCCACTGCCAGAGGCAGCCAGTTGACCGCCAGAAAAGTCAGGATCGGCATCAGAAGCACGTTGAAAAGAGAGGCAAGGATCAAACGGATGTTTTTGATCATACTGCGCAGATCACTTTCTGCAAGCTGAACGCCGACAACGATCATGGAAATGGGAATCGTGGCATCACCAATGGTATTGAAAAAATCCAGCAGTGAACCGGGCAGCGTGATTTTGCCGAACAGCAGGATCAGACCGATGATCAGCGCCAGCGTGCACATATTGCAGAGCGGCTTCAGCGTTTCCCGCAGCCCCTTCTTCTGGTCGCGCCCATAGTTCATCTGGATGACCGCCAGAGAATAGAGATAGATGTTGAGGACGATATTTTCGATGACCATGAGAAAGAAATACGTATTGCCAAAGATCGCTTTGGTTACAGGAAAGCCCATGAAACCGGAGTTGATCGAGGTGATGATGACCATCATGACGCCTTCGTCTTCTTTTACCGGACAGCGCAGACACTTTACCAGAAGAAAGGCGACGCCGGATGCAAAAAGAAAGAAAACGGCTGACCCGGCGAGAACTTCTATGACTAGGCGGAATGTACCGGCCGTCAGTGTTTCTGAAGCCATGGAGCCGATAATCATGCAGGGGCAGGTGATGACCAGCAGCAGATCGACCAGGTACGGTCTGGATTCTGCAGGAAGGATCCCTTTTTTATTGGCGGCAAAACCGATAGCCGCCATGGCGAAAATAACGATAACCTTTAAAAATACCTCAAGCATAGCTTTTTCTCCTTTTGCCATCACCATAAATTGTCACGAAAGTAAGTATAGCACATTTTCTTGTTTTTCCAAACAGAAAACCAGAAAACCGGTAGCGTGTTATTTGACATATTTTGACGCTTATGGTAGATTTATAGCAATGATATTTCTACATATTGAGGTGTTCCATTGGTTTATTTAGGGTATATACTGGCTGCTGCGGCAGTGGTTTTTTTATCGATCAAAGCTTCCCACTATGTCGATTTACTGGATAAGCGCACGATGCTTTCCGGCGCCTTTATCGGCGGAGTCATGCTGTCGGCAGTGACGTCTTTTCCGGAACTGTTTACCAGCATTTCTGCGGTAGTTATCCTCGAGAAGCCGGTTTTTGGTATGGGTAATGTGCTGGGAAGCGATCTATTTAACCTGACTGTGCTTGCTGTTGTTATCCTGCTTAATTTCCGCCTGTTTGTGCGGAGCTATATATCCAAAAGCTATAGGAATATTGTTGTCTTTATTTTATTGATCTATATATTGATTGGATTGAACTTTTTCGATATTGTCAATGCACAGATATTGAACTTAAGTTGTACGTCTGTCCTTATCCTTCTTCTTTATTTGCTGGGAGCAAAATATATGGCGGTAGCGGAAGATTTCCGGGCGGATGAAGCGGCGCTCCACTATCATGCCGGTATTAAGACAAAGCTGTCCGTAAAGCAGATCGCCTTCCGCTTTGCTTTTTCGGCTGCAGGAATCGTTTTTTTCAGCGTGGTCGTGTCCTATCTGACGGAGATGCTCGCTTTCCGGCTGAATCTGACCCAGGGACTGGCCGGTGCACTGCTGCTTGGCGTAGCGACATCACTGCCGGAGTTATCGTTTACCGTCACCCTGTTCCGGATGAAAAATTACAACATTGCCGTAGGCAACATCGTCGGCAGCAACCTGTTCAATTTTATCATATTGGCGGTATCGGATATTTTTTCGACGGACAACATCTATGTAACGGATCAGAAGATTCTGCATCTGCTGTTCACTGGCGCTGCAGCCGCGCTGCTTTTCTGGCTGCTTCTGCGATGCGGCAGCCGGCGCGTCAAGATGGCCTGCACGGCAGGCATCGTGATCTGTTACGGGATTTTCGTGATCCTGTAGGATCCTATAGAAGGAAAGCGTCTGCTTTCGACCCTGCATACGGGGTTGATCATAGAGAGATAAACAGTGAAAAGAAGGTGAAACAGATGGAAGGATACTGCAAACTGTGCCCTGTCTGCAACGGAAGAGGCTGTAGAAACCAGATTCCGGGTCCGGGGGCAAAGGGGATCGGAGACACAGCCATACGCAATTATGACAAATGGAAGGAGATCCGTATTCATATGGACACTCTTACCGAAAAAAAGGAAGTCCGTATAGAAACGGAACTGTGGGGGAAGACGTTCTCCGCACCGGTATTTGCCGGGCCGGTAGGCGCAGTCAATATGCACTACGGCGAAAAATATAACGATCTGCAATATAACAATATCCTGGTTCCGGCCTGCAGGGAAAAGGGTATCGCGGCTTTTACCGGCGACGGCATGGATCCTGAGGTGATGATCTCTGCCGGAAAAGCAATTAAAGAGGTACAGGGCTGCGGCGTGCCGACGATCAAGCCGTGGAACAAGGCGATGATCGAGGAAAAACTGAAAATTGCCAGGGAATCCGGCGCTTTCGCTGTAGCCATGGATATCGACGCGGCAGGACTTCCGTTTTTAAAAGGTTTTGAGCCGCCTGCCGGCAGTAAATCCGTGGAGGAGCTGCGAGAAATCATCGATGAAGCAGAGGTGCCGTTTATCGTGAAAGGCATCATGACGCCGAAAGCGGCGCTGAAAGCCAGAGAGGCCGGAGCTTCCGCCATCGTTGTATCCAATCACGGCGGACGCGTACTGGATCAGTGTCCGGCTACGGCAGAGGTACTTGCCGGAATCGTTGATGCGGTAGAAGGTACCATGAAGATCTTTGTCGACGGCGGCATCCGTGACGGTGTCGATGTGTTTAAAGCTCTGGCTCTGGGCGCGGACGCCGTGCTGATGGCCAGACCGTTTGTCAATGCGGTCTACAAAGACGGTGCAGAAGGTGTCAGAGATCTGGTGGATAAGATTTCCGCAGAATTGGCGGATACCATGGCGATGTGCGGTGCATATTCGATTTCGGAGATCAGCAGAGACATGTTGTTTCTGCAGAGTTAGCGGAGACAGAGTCAGAAAATAAAACGAAAACAGCAGAGTAAATACATTCAAAAAATACAGAAGCGGGCATACGGTACAGAATAAGGATACCGTATGCCCGTTTGTATTCGGCGTAAAACCGTATAGAAGCCGCGGGTACACCTGCCTTTTGTAAAGTATGTGTCTGACGGCATTTCAGACAATACGGTTCAGTCGTTCTCCCGCCAGAAAGCTCTTCAGGTTGGCTGCGCAGATATCGATGACCCGCTTTCGGGTCTCTTTTGGCATCCAGGCGATGTGCGGCGTCAGGATACAGTTGGGGAGACCGATCAGGGGATGATCCGGTTTCGGCGGTTCCTCTGTCAGTACATCCAACGCGGCGGCAGCCAGCTTCCCGCTGGTCAGCGCATCGGCCAGATCCTGTTCACAGATCAGCCCGCCGCGAGCCGTGTTGATCAGAACAGCGCCGTCTTTCATGCCGGCGATAAAAGCCTTATTGATAAACCCTTTGTTCTCTTCGGTAAGCGGACAGTGAAGGGTGACAAAGTCTGCGGTCTGCGCGGCAGTTTTATTCTGACTGTAAATGTTGATCTCCATGCCAAAGGCTTCACCGATGCGGGCAACCTGTCTGCCGATATTTCCGTAACCGATGATTCCCAGACTTTTTCCGGCCAGAAGGGTAAGGGGAGATTCAATAAAGGTGAAATCCTTGCTGGCAGACCATTTTCCCTGCTGCACGGAGGCGTTGTAGCTGCCGACCCGGTTGGTCAGCTCCAAAAGCAGTGAGAAGGTATGCTGCGCAACGGCTTCGGTGGAATAAGCCGGAACGTGGCAGACCGCGATGCCGAGCTCTTTGGCCGCAGCCGTATCGACGTTGTCGTAGCCGGTAGCCGTGACGCCGATGAACTTCAGCTGTGGACACTGCTCCAGGATGCTGCGGGTAATACGGCATTTGCTGACAAAGAAAGCATCGCAGCTGCTGAGATGATCGAGAAGCTGCGCATCGTCGGTACGGTCGTAGCTGCAGAAATCACCCATGGCAGCGATGGGTTCCCAGGAAAGATCACCGGGATTGATGGAAAATCCATCCAGAACAACGATTTTCATACTTGAAATTTCTCCTGTTTCTATTAGGTTCGCACTGTGAGCTTTATACGCTGCAGATATCCTCTATTGTAGCACAAAATACCGGTCATGGATAGCGGCAAAGAAAAGGCGTATCTGTTCTCTGTTTCGACGGGAAGACCCTGCTGCGGGCATTGTGCGGCAGATATACCGTCGAGTATGGGTGCGGCTGCCGCTCTTGTCAATAGAAGGTAAAGATGATATAATAGTCCCCATATGCAGAGTATCGGAGAAATGAAGAAAGCATTTCGACAGATAGTGACAAATAACGAGGAGAGAACATGAACGAGATCGTCGTCGCGGCATCGCGCAACAGACACAAAATTGAAGAAATCGAAGCAATAACGAAGAAATTTGGTATGGAGATCCAATCACGGGATGATGCGGGTGTTCCCAAAATCGAGATTGAAGAGGATGGGGAAACCTTTGAGGAAAATTCGCGAAAAAAAGCCGAAGCGGTCATGAAGCTGTGTGGAAAGGTCACCATTGCCGACGATTCCGGATTGATGGTGGAGTACCTTGGCGGCGCTCCGGGTGTATATTCGGCCAGGTTTGCCGGTGAGGACTGCAGCGACGAAAAAAACAACGAAAAGCTTCTTTCTCTTTTGGAAGGCGTGCCGTACAAGGAACGCAGGGCAAAATTCGTTTCGGTGATCACCATGCTCTGGCCCGATGGCGGCCAGATCGTTGCCCGCGGCGAATGTGAAGGACATATTATCGATGTGCCGGTGGGAGAAAACGGCTTTGGCTACGATCCTCTGTTTGTTCCGGACGGTTTCCAGCGTACTTTTGCGCAGATGACACAGGATGAAAAAAATAAGATCAGTCATCGTGCTAAGGCGCTGATGGAGCTGGAAAAACTCCTCGCAGAAAGGAATGAATAATTCATGAAAAGCAGAACTGCACGGATGATCCTCCTGGGGATCAAGCAGTTCAGAGATCCGTACTATCAGGGGTTTGCCGCACAGATGTCTTTTTTTATCATGCTGTCTTTGGTACCGACGATCATCGTGCTGTCGCAGCTGCTGGGCGTTCTGGATATCCCGCTGGATTTTCTTGATGACTGGATAGAAAATTACGTTGCTTCCAGCATGGCGGATACATTGAAAAATCTGATCGATCACCGGCCGGCTACGACCAGCAATGTGATCATGATTATCATGGCTCTCTGGGCGGCCTCCAGGGCGCAGTTTTCCATGATGCGGATCGCCAATTATACCTATTCCAGCGGAAAAACGACGGGAAGCTTCTGGCGCGAGAGGCTGCGTTCCATGAAGACCATGGCGCTGCTGCTGTTTACACTGGATTTTGTCGCCATTATTTTAGTGTATGGGAAGATGATCCTTCAGCTGGTATTCGGCAGTCTCATTGAGGGAACGATCATCGATAAGCTGTGGATCTTTCTCCGCTGGCCTCTGGCCGGTACGCTGTATTTTCTGATGATCTCGTACAACTACTATGTGCTCCCTCATGAGAAAATGGGCTTTCGGGAAATCATTCCGGGCAGCATATTCGGTTCTGTGGGCATGTTGGCGGTCACGATCATTTACTCCGCCTATGTCGGCTACAGTGTCAATTACGATATCATCTACGGGTCTCTCGCCAGTATTGTGGCATTGCTGTTCTGGTTTTATTTTTTATCCTGGGTTTTGTGCCTGGGAATCGTGTTCAATAAAGTGTGGAAGGAAACGAAAGGAGAAAAGCGTTGAATCGCAGCGAGATCGGAGATGTCTTTTACGAATATGGCAGCGGTTTGTATGCCAATATCACCAATCGTTGTCCCTGCCGGTGTGAATTCTGTATACGCAGCATGACAGAAGGATTGGGAACAGCCGATTCTCTCTGGCTGAAAAGAGAGCCTTCTGTAGAAGAAATTCTGGACATGCTGCAGGAATGGGAGCTTTCCCGATACGAAGAGCTGGTCTTTTGCGGATACGGCGAACCGATGGAGCGGCTCTCTGATCTGCTTGAGGTTTCACGCTGGGTGAAGGAAAATACGGATCTCAGGATCAGAATCAATACCAACGGATTGGCCGATCTGATTCAGGGAAAAGAAACAGCGCCGATGCTGGAGGGCTGGATCGATTCGGTCTCGATCAGCCTCAATCAGTGTACGGCAGAAAAATATGAAAAACTGTGCCATCCGCGTTTCGGAAAAGAAGCTTTTCCGGCGATACTTCGCTATGCGCGGCAGGTGCAGCGTTATGTGCCGGAAACCGTGATGTCTGTCGTCAATGTGATTCCTGAGGAGGACATTTCTGCCTGCAGGAAAATTGCGGAGGATATCGGCGTACGGCTGCGCGTAAGGTAAGTACCGGAAAGGGAAACCGATGACCAGAAAAAGGAAATACAGGATAAAGCCCAGATTTTTTATCATTTTTGCCGTAATTCTCGGTATTCTGCTGGGTGGGGCGGTATGGCTCCTGCAGCACGAAACAGAGACAGCAGAGCCGGATGACAGCGGGCGTCAGCAGTATTTGCAGGGATTTTCCATCATGATGGCAGCCAAGGTCTATATCAGCAATGAGAATCTCCGCTATGACGGTTCCTATTTTGGCGGCGGTTATCCGCCGGAGGATATCGGCGTATGTACAGATGTCGTCTGGAAAGGCTTCAAGGGGATCGATGTAAGCCTGAAAGATCTTGTGGACAGAGATATTGCGGAAAACAGGAAAAGTTACAGCAATGTGGTGGAGATTCCTGATCCCAATATCGATTTTCGTCTGGTTCCGGTTCTGGAAGTCTTTTTCCAGCGTAACGCAGAAGTGCTGACAACGGATCCGGATGTCATACTGGCCTGGCAGCCGGGAGATATCGTCACCTTTGAGTCCAGCCATGTAGCCGTGGTTTCCAATTTCCGCAATCTGTGGGGCCGGCCGTACATCATTCAGCACGGAAAGGATCCGGCTGCTGAGGAAGACCGGCTTGTCGCCTCCGACGGCATGGAAATCTCCGGCCACTATCGCTGGCCTTTAACGGAATAAAGAAACATCAAGAAAAAAGGAGTAAGAGATTTATGAAAAGGGTGTTGATCATCATCAACCCCTGTGCGGGAACGAAACAGGCCAATCGGTATATGGTCGATATCATTGATATTTTTTGCCGCGCAGGATATGAAACCGTCGTTGCAACAACGGAAAAGCGGGGGGACGGAACCACGTTGGCGAAGGAGAAGGCAGCGGAGTTCGATCTGCTTGTCTGCATCGGAGGCGACGGCACATTTAATGAAGTCGCCGCAGGAGTTCTGGAATCAGGGAAACAGATCCCGATCGGATATATTCCGGCAGGGAGCACCAATGATTTTGCCGGCAGTCTGAAACTGTCGAAAAACGTTCTCCAGGCCGCCAGAGATATCGTAGAGGGTGAACCGCGGAAACTGGATATCGGCCGATTTAACGGCCGTTATTTTTCCTATGTCGCATCCTTTGGTGCGTTTACAAAGGCTTCTTATGAGGCTCCCCAGAGCGTAAAAAATGCCCTGGGACATCTGGCCTATATTCTGGAAGGGATAAAGGACATTCCATCGATCAGACCGGAGAAATTATGGCTGAAGACGGAAAAAGGCGTATACGGGGGCAATTACCTTTTTGGCGCTATCAGCAATTCTACCTCGGTAGGCGGGATACTGACGCTTTCTGACGACCTGGTCGATATGGATGACGGGATGTTTGAGGTTTTGCTGATAAAATCTCCGTCGAATATACTGGAACTGAACCAGATCCTTTTTGACCTGACCACACAGAACTATAATTCAGCCCTGATCTCTTTTTTCAGCAGCAGCAGACTGGAAGTCACAGCGGATCCGGAGATGTCCTGGACGCTGGATGGCGAATACCAGGAGGGAAACGATAGGATCGTGATCGAGAATCTGCACAGTGCGATTCAGCTGATCGTACCGGTAAAGAAATAATGGAAAAAATCAAAAAGGAGCAGCTGAAGGAATACCGGTATGTGCTGCTGGTTCTCTATGTTCCGATATATTTTGCCGGTTTTTTTCTGGTGGAAAAGCTGGTGCCTGCAACGGCGGATTACTGGGTATCCTATTGCCCTGCAGATGATCTGATCCCTTTTTGCGAGTATTTCGTCGTTCCCTATTACCTATGGTATGTGCTGCTGTTTACTGTGGGTATTTATCTGATGATCAAAGATCCGCGGCAGTTTAAACTGTACATGTACTGCATCATCATCGGCTTTTCGTTCTGTGTGATTTTCTGTGTCCTGTTTCCCAACGGTCAGGACTTGCGCCCGGCCGTCTTTCCACGGGATAATTTCTTTACGGATATGGTCAGGGCGATCTATACGGCTGATACCAATACCAATGTGATTCCCAGCGTCCATGTCATCGGCGCGATTTTTGCGGCCTTCGGTGTCTGCTCGACAAAGACACTGAAAAAAACGTGGCTGAAGCCGGGATCGGTATTTCTTGCGGCGCTGATTTCCATTTCCACCTGCTTTATCAAGCAGCATTCACTGCTGGATGTTGCGGCAGGAGTTCTGCTGGCGGGGATTATTTATCCGATAGTATACATATTTATACAAAAACGCATGAAGAAATCTTAAGAAATCTTAAGAAATTATTAACAGCTATAAACGTTGAAATTTCAACGTTTATAGCTGTTTTGCTTTGTGAAGGTTATGTGAAGAATCGGCGTTTTTGTTGACTTTCTTATGTATATAAAGTATGATAACACCTGTGAGACAATTGAAAAAACATGAAAAGGAAGATAGTATTATGACAGAGCATACACAACCAGTCAATACTAAAATCAAAAGGGTGTTTAAAGCAACTGCCTCAGTTTTGCTGATTGTCACCATGACCTTTGTGACGGTGCTCGGCTCCAGCCGTTCTGCATATGCGACAGAAAATGCGCCATCTCATGAAGTATGGGCGATCACTATTGGAGATGAAGAAATCTTATATGTCGATTCGCAGGAATCCGGTCATCAGGTAATAGAGGGGTTAAAGAACAGTTACCTGACAGACGGGTCTAACGTTTTAGACGTTCAGTTTGAACCGGAGATCCAGATCACAGAAGTTGAATCATCTGCCGACGTAGAATATGCGGCGCTGGCGTCGCGGATCACGGACGTAGAGGATGCAGTAGAGCAGCTTTCTGCAGGAAAGACGGAATACTATGTCTATAAGACGGAAGAAGGAGAATCTCTGGATTCCATCTCTGCGGACAAGGATATCTCAGCCGAAAAGCTGGTCATGCTCAATTTCGACACTTACGAATCGGACGAGATTATTGACGAGGGCACATTCCTCGTATTGTACGCGAATAATCCGTACGTTAAAGTAACTACAGTTGAAGAAGTCACCACGACAAAAGCCATCGGTTTCGATACGATTTACAAAAAGACCAGTTCTCTGAAAAAAGGTGTTACGAAGGTAAAGACCAAAGGGGTGAAGGGTCAGAAGGAGATCGTGAACCAGGTGACCAAGGTTAACGGTGAAACCACAGACAGCGAGCTGATTTCTTCAAAGGTGGTTAAGAAAGCGCAGGACAAGGTTGTCTTGCAGGGTACAGCATCCGTTACAGCCAAAGCAGGAGTCACCTTTGACTTTGCAGACGGCGCGGACGTTGTAGAATATGCGAAAAAGTTTGTGGGCAATCCTTACCGATATGGAGGAACCAGTCTTACCAATGGCGCAGACTGCTCGGGTTTTGTCTATTCCGTTTACAAGCACTTTGGTGTTAACCTTCCGCGTGTGGGACAGTCTGCGGTAGGAAAATCCATCGCTTATAAAAACGTGAAAAAAGGCGATATCCTGATCTACTCCGGACATGTGGCGATTTACGCCGGCAACGGAAAAGCGGTACATGCCGTGAATCCGCGTCTGGGCATCAAGGTTACAGATGTAAACTACACGGGCAGTGTTATCGGTGTAAGACGAATCTTCAAATAACAGAAAAGGCTTGTTATGAATGTGTTAAAACGGTTTACAGCAAAGAAATGCGTGATCGCAGGAGTTATTGCTCTTTCCGTCGCTGTTCTGGCCGCAGTAGTCATCACAACCATAGAGGCTTATGCTTATGAGGATTACTGGGACGTCAAGATCGGCGGTAAGACCGTAGCGGTTCTGACCTCGGAAAGCAGCGCCAAGCAAGTGATCAAAGATGTGAAGCGCAGCTATATCGAAGAGGGTGCGGAGGTTATAGCTATCGAGTGCACTCCGGCGATGACGGTGGAGATGACGACCTACAGTGTTTCCGACAGCCCGGAAGTATTTACTGTAGATGAGGCTGTAGAGTACATTCTTTCCGGAACGAAAGAGCGCATTACCTATACCGTGAAGGAAGGCGACAGCCTTTGGGCAATCGCCGAGGATCACGATCTTTCTCTGGAAGAGATCGAAGAGATGAATCGGGATGCCGATCTGGAAATGCTCTATCCGGGAGATGAGATCAAACTCTATCAGACGAATCCGATGGTGACGGTTACGACGACACAGCGGATCACATCAGAAAAGCAGATCAAATACAAGACGATTACCAGAAAATCTTCAAAGGTGCTGAAGAACAATACGGTCGTCAAGCAAAAAGGTTCTTACGGAACGAAAAAAGTCACTGAACTGGTTACAACGGAAAACGGCGTAGTTACGAAGACCGAAGTACAGAGTTCAGAGGTAATTAAAAAAGCGAAAAATCGCATTGTTATCAAGGGTACGGGCACCCGCTCCGCAGCAACAGAAGGAAATACCTATTCTGGCAGCGGGCAGGCAATCGCCAGTTATGCCCTGCAATTTGTCGGTAATCCATATGTATACGGCGGAACCAGCCTGACCGGCGGTGCGGATTGTTCGGGCTTCGTCCTTTCCGTATTCCGCAATTTCGGGATTACCATGGCGCACGACGCCGGCGTGATGCGAAGCTACGGCAGAGGGGTATCGCTGGCAGAGGCACAGCCCGGAGATCTCATTTGCTATTATGGTCATGTCGCCATCTATATCGGCGGCGGACAGGTTGTTCACGCAGTGAACGAGCGAATGGGCATTGCGGTGACAGGCACGACGTATACAGGACCGGTCATTGCAGTACGACGCATAGTAGAATAAGATAAAACGAGAGAGACAGTTTGGCGGCTGTCTCTCTTTTGGCGTTATGGGACGGGTTACAGGAGGGTTATAGGACAAAGTGAGTTTGTAAAGCCGCATAAAAGCAGCATAAAAAGTCGCCGAAAAGCAATGTTGACTGAAATTCCATTTTCCTTGTTTTTTGGCAACATGGTCACCCTTCTCTAATTCAGCGGCATCGCGGTGCAGGTGTATCCTGTTTAAACAGGATAAAACCGCTATAACCGTTGAATTCTCAACAGTCATAGCGGTTTTGCCAACGATTTCTGTCCTATAATCCCTTATTAGTTAGCACCAGTCTCAGCACTCGTCGGACTGAATCACTCTGACGCGAATCACGCCGTCGACCTTTGGAACGGATTTTACCCGCTCATTGGTCGAAACCAGAGCATAGCCGTATTCTCCGCGTACATTGCCGGCTATGGCGTTGAGCGGAAGATCAGCAAACATGGCGGCAGCCAGTTTGACCGGATTTGGTTCACCTTTGGTGATGACAGCGATGCGGGTATCGCCGTGGATGGCGCCCAGATTTACGGCCGGGAAATTGACCGAGTTGGTGATATTGCCGTTTTCGATGTAGTCCATGATCTGGTCGACTGCCATAGAAGCGCAGTTGTCCTCCGCTTCTGCAGTGGAAGCACCCAGGTGAGGGAGCAGTATGATTTTTTCTTTTCCGATGATGCCGTCAGTAGGAAAATCCGTTACATAGCCGCGGAGCTGGTCTTTTTCCAGTGCATCCAGTAGATCCGCCTCGTTGACCAGTTTGTCTCTGGAAAAATTGAGCAGGACGGCGCTGTCCTTCATTTTTCCCAGAAGTTCCCGGTTAAACATTCCCTTGGTGGAATCCATAGCAGGGACGTGAATGGTTACATAATCGCAGAGAGGAAGAACGTCGCTGATGTCTTCCTTTACCTCTGTGGAAGGATAGAGACTGAGCGCGGACCGGGTGCTGAAAAACGGATCGTAGCCGATGACTTGCATTCCCAGGTCGCTGGCGGCGTTGGCAACGAGTACGCCGATAGCGCCAAGACCGATGACGCCCAGAGTTTTGCCTTTGATTTCTCCGCCTGCAAACTGACTTTTGCCTTTTTCTACGGTTTTACCGACGTTTTCCGTCAATGTGCCGACCCAGTTCAGAGCAGCCGGAATGTTTCTGGCGGAAAGCAGCAGACCGGCGATGACCAGTTCCTTTACCGCGTTGGCGTTGGCGCCCGGAGTGTTAAATACGACGATACCGGCCTGTGCACATTTGTCCAGTGGAATATTGTTAACGCCTGCACCGGCTCTTGCGATGGCAAGAACCTCTTTGCCCAGCTCCATTTCGTGCATATCCTGACTTCTTACTAAAATACCAGAGGAACAGGAGACTTCATCGGAAATAGTGTATTTGTCAGAAAGACGGGCGAGACCCACCGGTGAAATCTTGTTTAATGTTGCAATTTTGTACATGCTGAGTACCTCCTAATTCTTTAGTAATTTTAAGTTGAATTATAACACTTTGTCACTTTACTTTCAAGGACTAAAGTGCTATAATATTTTGCATATATGAAATTTACATGGAGGGTGATGAAATGACGAATCAAGATCGAGTATTTAATTTTTCTGCAGGCCCGTCAATGTTGCCGCTCAGCGTGATCGAAGATGCAGCAGCAAACCTGGCGAATTACGAGGGCTGCGGACAGTCTGTGATGGAAATGAGTCACCGCTCAAAGGAATTTGAAAAGATCATCGAAGATGCAGAAGCCAATTTACGAGAGCTGATGAATATCCCGGATAATTACAAGGTTTTATTCCTTCAGGGCGGAGGGACGCTCCAGTTTGCCATGGTACCGCTGAATCTGCTGAGAAACTCCAAAAAAGCAGATTACGTCGTTACCGGTTCCTGGGCCAAGAAAGCCTGGCAGGAAGCCTGTAAATACGGCGATATCCGGGTAATTGCCAGTTCCGAAGAGGATACCTTCACCTACATTCCGAAGTTCGGGAAAGAAGATATCCGCCCGGATGCCGATTATGTATATGTGTGCTACAACAATACGATCTACGGCACGCATTACAATGAGATCCCGGATACCGGAGATATTCCGCTGGTTGCGGATATGTCCAGCTGCATTCTGAGTGAAGAGATAGATGTCAGCCGTTTCGGCCTGATTTTTGCCGGAGCACAGAAAAATGTCGGTCCGGCCGGTATGACCATTGTTATCATTCGGGAAGATCTGCTGGGCTTTGCAGGGGAAAAAGTTCCGACCTATCTGAATTACAAGACGCATGCGGATAAGGGATCGATGTACAATACACCGCCGTGCTTTGCTATCTATATTGCCGGCCAGGTATTTAAGCTGATCCTGGAAACCGGCGGTGTTGCAGCCATGCACAGACAGGATGTGGAGAAAGCCGAAAAGCTTTACGCTTATATCGACAGCAGCAGCTTGTACAAGTGTCCGGTAGCCAAAGAAGACCGGTCGCTGATGAATGTAGTCTTTGTGACCGGCGATACGGAACTGGACAAAAAATTTGTAGCTGAGGCGAAGGCTGAGGGCATGGTCAACCTCAACGGACACCGGACGGTTGGAGGAATGAGAGCCAGCATTTACAACGCTATGCCGATGGAAGGCGTTGATAAGCTGATCGAATTTATGAAAAAATTTGAGGCAGAGAATAAATAAAAACGGCGTGTTGCGCGGGGCGGCTGCTTGCCTGAAAGCATAGTCAACTCAACTCGTCAGAGATTATTGCGAAGAGGCTGAAGCGTGGCAGGCGGTACACGTAAAGGAAAACCGTACGGAAATGCTTTAGCCTCTTTTTATGCTGACGCGTAACAGCGGCACGATCTGATTCTGCAGAATTTAAAGAAAGGGAAAAAATGAAATATTTAGTTTTGGTTCCGGACGGAGCCGGAGATGAAAAAATAGAAGAATTAGGCGGGAAAACGCCGCTGGAAGCAGCGGATCTTCCCTTTATCGACGGCCTGGCGGCCAGAGGAGAAGTAGGAATGGTGCGTACCATTCCTGATGGCGTAGCGCCGGGAAGTGACGCGGCGAATCTGTCTGTCATGGGCTATGATCCGGCAGTGTATCTGACAGGCCGTTCTCCGCTGGAAGCGGCCAGTATCGGGATCCATATGACCGATACGGATGTGGCATTCAGAACCAATATCATCACACTGGAGGGTGAAGGCGACTATGAAGATCTGATCATCAAGGATCACAGCTCCGGCGATATCACGACAGAGGAAGCCGATGAACTGATTCAGGCGGTCAATGCGGCGTTTGCTGATGAAAGGATACACTTTTATACGGGAACCAGCTATCGCCATTGTATGATCGTTCATGACGGCGGCACCGGATTTGAACTGACACCGCCTCACGATGTGCTGGAACAGCGTGTAGGCGACCATCTGCCGAAAGGAGAAGGCAGTGAATTTATTACAGAGATGATGTGCAGAAGCTATGAGATCCTGCGAGATCATCCGGTCAACCGCAAGCGGATAGAGCGGGGATTGAATCCGGCAAACTCCTTATGGATATGGGGACAGGGGAAAAAGCCGCAGCTTTCTTCCTTCTGCGAAAAGTATAAGCTTCAGGGAACCGTCATCAGTGCAGTGGATCTGATCAAAGGAATTGCCATCTGTGCAGGACTGGACATTGCAGAGGTCGAGGGCGCTACCGGCACGCTTCATACGAATTTTAAAGGCAAGGCTGACGCGGCGATTCACGCATTCCGCAGCGGCAGGGATTTTGTCTATGTCCATTTAGAAGGTCCGGATGAATGTTCCCATCAGGGAGATCGGGAAGGGAAGATCCAGTGTCTGCAGGATATTGACCAGAAGGTTCTCCGCCCGATCGTAGAAGCGCTGCGCGAAGATGGAGAGGAATTCAGAGTACTGGAGGTTCCTGATCATCGAACACCGCTGGCTTTACGCACACATACCGCTACGCCGGTTCCGTTCGTCATTTATGACAGCCGTGAAGAAAAACCGGCAGACGAAAGCAGACAGTTTCACGAGCGGTCCGGAGAAAAGGGCAGCCGGTTCGACAGCGGATTTGCACTTGCAGATTATTTCTTTGGCGCCTGATTGCACAGCTTCGCCGGAGGAACAGGAAATGGTCTGTTCAGACGCTGAAAAAAACAAAAAACAGGAATACGGAGATTGATGAATAGAAAACGATTATTGATTACGGCATTGGCCATTTTGCTTTTGCTTGTTTCAGCAGTTCCGGCTTTTGCCGCACAGCAGGAAAAGCCGGAGATCACCGCAAAAGGGGCAGTGGTATACTGCCAGAATACAGGAGAAATCATATACGAAAAGAATCGGGAACAGAGAATTGATCCGTACAGTGTGACGAAACTGATGACCGTGCTGCTGGCGGTGCAGAATCTGCCTCTTGACAAGGAAGTGACGGTCTCCGAAAAAGCGGCGTCGCAGCCGGGATCTACCATGGATCTGCAGGCAGGAGAAGTGGTCACTGTGGAGGATCTGATTTACGGCGCAATGCTGCCATCCGGAAACGATGCGGCTTATGCGCTGGGAGAAGCGGTTTCCGGGGATATGGAAAGCTTTACGAAGCTGATGAATAAGACGGCAGCCAATATCGGATGTGAAAATACACATTTTACCAATCCCAGCGGGCTGCAGAACAAAAACCACTATACCACAGCTTACGATATGATGCTGATTACGAAAGCGGCGCTTTCCAGCGATATTGTCAGAAAGGCGGCCGGCGCGCAGGTCTATCGGGTAGAGAAAACCAATAAAAGTGAAGCAAGGACGCTGAAGACCCATATCGAGTTTCTCAAGGACAGCGATTCCGGCGTTTATGCAGGGAAAACCGGCTATTGGGCAGATGACGACTGCAGCATCGCTTTAGGCTACAAAAAGAACGGACTTCATTTCTATATCGTACTGCTTGGCGATACGACCGAGCAGAGAAGCAAAGACGTGGAAAAGCTGATCACCTACGCCAACTCGGCCATAGAAGGCATAAGGGTTGTCGGTAAAGGCGAGGAAATGGGAAAAGTCCGGATCAAACACGGGGCGAAGACCCGGTTAGAAACGTATACGGCAGAGACCGGGTACGCTTATCTGCCTGCGGAAGCATCGGAATCACTGATCAGCACACGGGTTGTCATGCGGGATGATCTGGAAGCACCGGTAAAAAAAGGTGACGTTGCAGGGACTCTGCAAATTTACGCTGCCGACGAACTGGTCAACGAGGTGGATCTGATCGTAAAGGAAAACGTCAAAGAAGGATGGTTTACATCTTATCTGGGAATTTCCAATACCACAGCCGTTATGCTGGGGATCGCGGCCGGTATTTTCCTGTTGCTTTGTATCTGGGTCAGCATAACCAGGATGCGGTACAAGCGCAGGAAAAAACGGTTGAAACAGAAAAGGATCATGGAAATTGCAAAGGAAGAGATGCGCAGGGAAGAGGAGCGAAGAGAGAGAGACTGGCGGTTCTGATATGTTCGATATAAAAGAAAATCTGAAAAAACTCCCGGATTGTCCGGGAGTTTATATGCATAAGGATAAACTGGGGCAGATCATCTACGTAGGAAAAGCCATTTCCCTGCGAAACAGAGTCCGGCAGTATTTTCAAAGCTCAGCCAGGACGAATCCCAAGGTCAGAGCTATGGTTTCGCATATAGCCGAGTTTGAATATATCACCTGCAGTTCGGAAATGGAAGCGCTGATCCTGGAATGTAATCTGATCAAGAAATACATGCCGAAGTACAATGTGCTTCTGCGTGACGACAAGACCTATCCCTATATTATGGTTACCACCAGCGAGGACTATCCGCGCGTAGTAAAGACAAGGCGGATTTCCAGAGACGGTAACCGCTATTTTGGTCCCTACAGCGATGCAGGCGCAGTCAATCAGATCGTCGATCTGCTGTCCGGGATCTATCGTCTCAAACGATGCTCGGCAAGAGAATTTCCGCAGAATCACAGACCGTGTCTCAACTTTCATATTAACCAGTGCCGGGGCGTCTGTACAGGAAAGGTAAGCCGGGAAGAGTACCGGGAATCTATCGATCGTATCCTGGAATTTCTGAGCGGAAAAGAAAAGCCGCTGCTGCGCAGTCTGGAGGGAAGGATGCAGCAGGCCTCTGACGCGTTGGAGTTTGAAGAAGCAGCAAAATATCGGGATTATATCGCTTCCATCAAGGCGATTTCCGAAACGCAGCGTGTGACGATGACCCAGGATAAGGATCTGGATGTGGTGCTTCCGGTCAAGGATGAAAAAAATTCCTTTATCGCGCTGTTTACCGTGCGAAACGGGAAACTCAGCGGCAGAGAGACTTTCCAGATCCAGACAGACGAAAATGACAGCAGGACGGAAATGGTCTCAGCGTTTATCCAGCAGTATTACAGCCAGTGGGCCAGCGTGCCGCCGGAGATCCTGGTAGAAAGCATACCGGAGGATAAAGAGCTGCTGGAAACCTTCCTGAGCCGGGAAGGGCACAAGGTCAGGATCTATGTACCGCAGAAAGGCGAAAAACGGGCTCTGCTGCGGATGGCGCAGAGCGACTGCATTGAAATGGTCAAAACGCTGTCAGAAAAAGCCAGACTGAACCAGGAGAAACAGGACGCCGTGCGGGAGCAGGTGGAGTACGTGCTGCAGGAGTCCGGCTGTGCGTTTGAACGGAAGCCGATGTATCGGATCGAGTCCTACGATATTTCCAATACCAACGGAGTCGACTCTGTGGGCGCTATGGTCGTCTTTGAAGGACTGAAAAAGATCAGGAAGGATTACCGGCGCTTTAAGATCAAGACCATAGAGGGAGCTGATGATTACGGCAGCCTGCAGGAAATGCTCTACCGCCGCTTTAAACGGGCAAAGGCAGGTGATCCGGCTTTTGCGAAAATGCCGGACGCGATCTTTATGGATGGAGGACAGGGGCAGGTCAGCGCCGCGAAAAAGGTTCTCCGTGCGATGATGCTGGACATTCCTGTAGTCGGCATGGCGAAAGACGACAGCCATCGGACCAGAGCCATCGTGTTTGAAGACGGCAGGGAAATCCTGCTGCGGGATCGGCCGATCCTTTTCCGGTACGCCGGTACGATTCAGGAAGAGGTGCATCGCTTTGCCATTGACTATCACCGGTCTTTACGGAATAAACATGCGATACATTCGGTGCTGGATGATATTCCGGGAGTAGGGCCTACGCGCAGAAATGCACTGCTCAGCCATTTTCAGACCGTGGAGGCAATAAAGAAGGCTTCTCTGGAGGAACTGCGGGAAGTACCGGGAATTACAGAAGCTGTGGCCGAAAAGATAAAAGAATATTTTAGTTGATAAATTCAGCCTTTGATGGTATATTAACAATAACGAAAACGAAAATGGAGGATCAGTATGGCAGACAACAGAAACAACGTGCAGGACGAAGCGGATATCATCACGCTGGAATTTGAGGATGGTACCGAACTGGAATGCGAGATCATGGGGGTTTTTGATTACAACGGCAAGGACTACATTGCTCTGATACCCCTTGACGATTCTGATGACGTTTATATTTACGGCTATAACGAGGTTGGAGAAGACGAGTTCGAACTGGTGGACATCGAAGACGACGACCTGTTCCAGAATGTCGTTGCAGAATTTGACGCGATTATGGCAGACGAGGACGGCACGATCAATTAAAGGCAGAGGCCGGCGGCCGCTTATTCTGCGAAGCGCAGGCAGGCGGACTCGTGCCTGCAGAGGCATGCTTCCGCAGGCAGACGTATTCTGAGACAAAACAAAACCGTGTTTCGATAGATTTACTATCTGAGCACGGTTTTTCATTTTTGCAGTCTGTCTGATCCGCTGCGCTATGCGGCACGACGGCATGGCGGCATAAGGCAGGACTCAAAGGTGTTTTTTTTATTATACCATAGATTTTCCGCTGATAACAGAATTGTTTTTTTGCGGGCGAGGGAGTAAACTGAATAAGTATTTTAAACGGAACGGAGAATTTTTGTGGAAAAGTATGATATCATTATTGCCGGAGCAGGCGCAAGCGGTGTGTTTCTGTCTTATGAGCTGACAAAAAGAGAAAACACCGCCAGAATCTTAATGCTGGATAAGGGTGCACCTTTAGAAAAAAGGATCTGTCCGATCAAGTCCGGGAAAACCCGTCATTGTATCAAGTGTTCACCGTGTCATATCATGAACGGATATGGCGGCGCGGGAACCTTATCCGACGGAAAGTACAATATTACGACGCAGTTTGGCGGAGATCTGCACAAATATGTGGGTACAGAACGAGCCATGGAGCTGATGGAATATGTGGACAGTGTTCTGTGCGCCATGGGCGGAGCCGATGCGAAACTGTATTCGACCGGGGATTCGGATTTGAAGACACGATGCCTGCAGAACAATCTGCATCTTCTGGAGGCAAAGGTGCGGCATCTGGGAACAGACCGGAATATACAGATTTTAGGAAGAATTTTCGACTTTATCAAAGAGCGGATCGATACCCGGTTTTATACGACGATCGAGGATGTTGTCCGTGAGGACAGCGGAGCTTTTCGTGTGATTACAGACAAAGGCGAATTTCTCTGTGAAAAGCTGGTGCTGGCAACGGGACGCTCGGGCTCGAAATGGATCGCGAAAATCTGCGATGAGCTTGGGATAGAACAGAAGAAAAATCGTGTGGATATCGGCGTGCGGGTAGAACTGCCTGCCGAAGTTTTCAAGCACATCACCGATGTGGTATATGAAGGAAAGATCGTTTACAAGACAGAACGGTACAACGATATGGTCAGAACCTTCTGTATGAATCCATACGGCGAGGTGGTTTCTGAAAACACCAACGGGATCGTGACGGTGAACGGCCACAGCTATGCGGATCCTGCGCTGCATACAGAAAACACCAACTTCGCGCTCCTGGTCTCCAACAAATTTACAGAGCCTTTTGAAGACAGCAACGAGTATGGCGAATCCATCGCCAGACTGTCCAATATGCTGGGCGGCGGCGTACTGCTTCAGCGTTTTGGCGATTTGGTCAAAGGCAGACGCAGCAGCGAGCGGCGCATGGAAAAATGTTTTACCCGGCCGACCCTGGATGCGACGCCGGGAGATCTGAGCCTGGTTATCCCGAAACGGCAGCTGGACAGTATCATTGAGATGATTTACGCGCTGGATAAGATTGCGCCGGGAACGGCCAACGAGGATACGCTGCTTTATGGCGTGGAAGTGAAGTTCTACAATTCTAAGGTACAGGTAGATGAGCATCTGCAGACCAGTATTCCGGGGCTGTACGCACTGGGCGACGGTTCAGGCGTGACACATTCGCTGTCCCAGGCTTCCGCCAGCGGTGTGTATGTGGCAAGGCTGCTTGCGGAGCAGTATCGATAAGTGAAGAAGATCGGCATCTGCCGATTGAAGACATGGTGCCGAGCAGGAAAGCGGCCGCCTTATGCGTTCTTTGCATGGGCGGCCGCTGCAGACAGGTGTAAGATCGGATACGTAGAACCGGAAAATTGTACTTTTTTAAATACTTTTCAAAATTCGCTTGCATTATTTTCCCTATTGTGTATAATAGAAGAGTCGCAGGCAATAATTGAAAAGTGGATATGCGGTCATGGCGGAATTGGCAGACGCGCACGGTTCAGGTCCGTGTGAGGCGACTCATGGGGGTTCGAATCCCTTTGACCGCACCAGATAAGTTGAGATTTCAACGCAAAAGAGACTCCATTGGAGTCTCTTTTGCTATATTGCCGTTGTGGAACGCCGCAATAGCCGGTATGGCTTCCGGTATGGTTTCGATCAGTTGAACGAAGGCGGCTCCCCATTGATCTGTGTCAGAGGACTCTGTGAAGGAGACGGTTCCGACATGCTGAAATACATCCTTGCGGCGGCAGTCGTACCGAAGTCCTGGTTGGAGCCGGTGTCCTGCACCCGGTTGAAGGCTTCACGGAACATGGTGTTGTGCGCTTCTTCCCGTTCCAGCAGGAAACTTATGGTTTCTCTGACTTTTTTATCTTTGATCTGCCGGTATAGATACTCATAGACGACCTTTGCTCTCTGCTCGGATGCGATATTAGACAGCAGATCTGCGCAGAGATCACCGGTCACCGTAACGTAATCCCCTGTCCAGGAATAGCCGGATGCGTTGATCAGTCCGGGATTGAGACCGGTCAGCACATGGGATTCAATTTCTCCGGAGGGTACAGAGCCGGCCGATACGTCGTGGCCGTTGAGCAGATTGATGGTCTGCGCAACCATTTCCATATGCCCGAGCTCTTCTGCAGCAATATCCAGAAAAAGATCTTTGATTACCGGATCCTTGATCCGGAAACTTTGCGACATATATTGCATAGCGGCTTTCAGTTCGCCGTTGGCGCCGCCCAGCTGCTCCTGAAGCAGAGCGGCATACTGGGGATTTGCCTTTTCCACAGCGACAGGATGAAACAGTTCTTTTTCGTGTTTAAACATATTCTCTCCACCTTTCAGGGAATATTTGCATCGGCAGAAAACAGTGTGCAGACTGTGATGCAGAAGATTCCTTTTTGGCTTAGTATGCACATAAAGAAGAAAAAAATTATTTTTATGCTATGCGGGATGGATTTGTTTGCGCTGTTTGTGAGCCGGTATTGCGCAGATCGTAGGGAACATGGTAGAATAAAGAAAATATATTTTCAACCTGAGGGATCTGATGCTTTCTGCAGGGAGAATCCCCGTTTGGTACCGCATGTTTAGCCGGACTCTTGCAGTAATGAGGCTAAACCACAGGGAGGTGTTTTATCATGGAACATAAGGGTATAGAATATCTGGAAAAAAACAGACTTTTGCACATTGCCATGCTGGAGGCGATCCGCAGGGGAACCGCGGAGATCATAGACGGTTCGGAACGCGGCGTTTTGCTTTTAGATCACAGCAGCAATGTACATATGCTGTCTGCCGCGGATCTGGAGCATGGATTGAAGCTGTTAGATAAAATCCAAAGCTGTTATCAGCTGGTGCTGTGTCAGGAGGAGCTGGTGCCTTATGGCGAAGAGAAATTCCAGCTGCACGATATCTTCAGCTGCAAAAAAGTGGCTTACTTCAGCGGGGAAAAACTGGAGCTGACAACAGATCTGGACATTGTGCGGCCGTCAGAGGAAATCTTACAAAAAATCAAGGAGAACTATCATACGATCCCAGAAGAAGAGATCGATGAAATCAACAGAAGAGGCAATCTTTTTGCGGCCTTTTATCAGGGGAATTTTGTCGGCTTTTCCGGAAATCATCTTGAGGGCAGTCTGGGTCTGCTGGAGATCTTCCCCGAGTATCAGGGAAGAGGTTTCGGTGAACAGCTGGAGCGCTTCATGGTTAATTATATTCTGGACAAAGGGGATACGCCGTATGGAGAAATCGTACTCGGCAATGAGGTATCCGCTTCACTGCAGAGGAAACTGGGATTCCAGATTTCAGAGGAGATCATCACCTGGCTCCTTTAAACGACAGAAACGCCGGGAACGGCGGGAAAAAATTCGGCTATGAACAGCAGATATGCAGAGATCAAACAGGTTAAGAAATGGAATCAGTAACGAAAAAACGAATTGCGGATGCTCTGACCGAGCTGATGGAAAAAAAGAGCATTGACAGAATCACCGTAAAAGACGTGGTGGATCACTGCGGCATTACCCGGCAGACTTTTTATTACCATTATCAGGACATGTTCGAAGTGCTGGAGTGGATCGCCCGGGAAAAGGCCGATGAGCTGCTGCAGTACAGTTTGCAGGCTGAGGATACCGAGACGGCCGTCCAGCATTTTCTCGTCGGTGTGCTGAAAAATAAACTGCTGATCAACCAGCTGCACAACTCGCGCAGGCATATGCAGGTGGAGGAGATCATGTTCAGCATGGTCAGACAATATTTGACCGGCATGATCAAAGCAAAAGATCTGGATAAAGGTCTGAGCAGTCAGGACAGAGAGATTATGCTGGATTTTTACAGCTATGCTTTGACCGGACTTCTGTTCGCCATCTGCCGGAAAAAGGATATAGACATCCCTTCGTTTACCAGGTCGATTCTGCATGTATGGGAACAGGGACTGCGGCCGTAATTTACAGATTGGAGAAAGTGTAAAGACAGAGCGGGCGTATTGTCAGTGGATGCACGGCGGGACAGCGTCTATAATGATATATCCGGTTTAAGCCACAGAAATGTATGCTGAAAAAGGGGAAAGGAGATATCGTTGATGCATGAAGTGAAGTCACCTAAGAAACCGCTTATTTCTTATTATATTATCATTATCGCCATACTTTTGCTGTTTAATCTGATCGCCATGCCGCGAATCAACCAGATGGAGATTGAGGAGATGGACTATGGCACCTTTATGCGGATGACCGAAAAGAAGCAGATCGGACAGGTGGATATACGAGATAATGAGATCATCTTTACGAACAAGAGCGGCAGCAAGATTTACAGAACAGGTCTGATGGAGGATCCGGACAGAACGCAGCGGCTGTATGACTCCGGCGCAGTGTTTTCCAGTGAGATCGTTGAAGAAACGTCGCCGTGGATCACCATGCTGCTTTCCTGGATCCTGCCGCTGCTGATCTTCATCGGTATCGGACAGTATCTGTCCAAAAAGCTGATGGAAAAAGCCGGAGGCGGTGCAAATTCCATGATGTTCGGTATGGGAAAGAGTAACGCCAAGATCTATGTCAAATCCTCTTCGGGGATCAAGTTCAGCGATGTAGCCGGAGAAGACGAGGCTAAGGAAAATCTGACGGAAATTGTAGAATACCTGCATAATCCGAAAAAATATACAGAGATCGGCGCAGCTATGCCGAAGGGCATTCTGCTGGTAGGCCCTCCGGGAACGGGAAAAACCATGCTGGCTAAAGCCGTGGCAGGAGAAGCGGATGTTCCGTTTTTCTCCATGTCCGGGTCGGAGTTTGTCGAGATGTTTGTGGGTATGGGCGCGTCCAAGGTCAGAGATCTGTTCCGGCAGGCCAAGGAAAAAGCACCTTGCATCGTGTTTATCGATGAGATCGATGCCATAGGCAAAAAGCGGGACGGTCAGATCGGCGGCAACGACGAGCGGGAACAGACGCTGAATCAGCTGCTGACGGAAATGGATGGATTTGAAGGAAATACCGGCGTCATCATTTTGGCGGCGACGAACAGACCGGAATCGCTGGATCCGGCTCTGCTGAGGCCGGGAAGATTTGACCGGCGCGTTCCGGTGGAACTTCCGGATCTGAAAGGAAGAGAAGAGATCCTGAAGGTTCATGCGAAAAAGATCAAAGTCGATCCGGATGTGGATTTCAACAAGATTGCCCGCATGGCTTCCGGCGCCTCCGGAGCGGAGCTGGCCAACATTGTCAACGAGGCGGCGCTCCGCGCGGTCAGAGACGGACGCAGCTGCGCGAACCAGCAGGATCTTGAGGAAAGTATCGAAGTGGTCATTGCCGGCTACCAGAAGAAAAATGCGATTCTTTCCGATCAGGAAAAGAAGGTCGTAGCGTATCACGAGATCGGTCACGCTCTGGTTGCCGCTATGCAGACGCATTCGGCACCGGTACAGAAAATCACCATTATTCCCCGCACCTCAGGCGCGCTTGGTTATACCATGCAGGTGGAGGACGGCGACCATTATCTGATGACGAAGGAAGAGCTGGAAAACAAGATCGCCACATATACAGCCGGACGTGCCGCGGAAGAACTGATTTTTCATTCTGTGACTACCGGCGCCTCTAACGATATCGAACAGGCGACTAAGCTGGCCAGAGTCATGATCTCCCGCTACGGCATGAGCAGGGATTTCGATATGGTTGCACTGGAAACCGTCAGCAATCAGTATCTGGGCGGCGACAGCAGTCTGGCCTGCTCTGCGGAAACACAGACCAGGATCGACGAAGAAGTCATTGAACTGGTAAAGACGCAGCACGAAAAGGCTTACCGGATTCTGGAAGAGAATCAGGAAAAACTGCATCAGCTGGCCGACTTTCTTTATGAGAAAGAGACCATTACCGGAGCGGAGTTCATGGACATTCTGAACCGGTGATGCTTATCTGCGCTGTCCTGTCTGCCACGGCCGGCAGGGAAAATCGTATTGAATTTTATACAAAAAGTTTTTTGAATTGGATCTTCCCTTTTTGAAAAAATGTGTTACAATATTATCTGCAGCGGGGTATGGCGCAGTTGGTAGCGCGCTGCGTTCGGGACGCAGAGGCCGTCAGTTCGAGTCTGACTACTCCGACCAGATATAAAACGGACTGCTTATCCGATGACAAATCGGATAAGCAGTCCGTTTGTTTGTAGTAGAGACCACCGGTTACATTCTTCAAAAACATAACCTCGATAGTAGAAGAAAATCCGGCATTGCAGTTTTGTGATTATTTTGGTAGACTAAAGATAAGAACATGGGGCATATTCTGTCCCGCGAAAACCGAAAAGCAGAAGCAGGCAGAGCCTGCTGCAGTGCTGTGTTTCACAGAGAGGACACGGCAGATGAGATGAACGAGGTAGATATGAAAAGAGATAGAAATCTTGCCGTTCTGGGATTGAAAAACGGTGCCGGAAAAGACGAGATCAAGGCCGCATATGAAAATCGTCTGGCTAAATACAGGTCTGCGGACTATGAGGACGATCCCGAATACGTAAAGAAGAAGATCCGCGAGCTTACGGAGGCTTATGAGGCGGCACTTTCCGGCAGCAGTTCTTCTGCCTCTGCGGCAGATGCGCAGAAGAAAAGCCGCTCCGCTTCTCTGCACGAGACAGAGAAGAAAGAAGAGAGGCGCGAAGCGAAAGCCGGGAAGATTTTCCAGACGGCGCGCAGAAGCGGGGATAGTTTCGCGGTGTATCGTACGGCTGCGAAAAAGAAAAAGAATCTGCTTGTCTTTGTGCTGGCTGTGATCGGAATTTCCGTGATCGGAAGCGTTATTTCCGCCGTGACGAATCTGGTCGACGACTTTTCCTATGATTATGATTCGGACTTCAGCTACGATATTTACGCAGAATACAACGATTATGGCATCCTCTACGAGGAACTGCCCGAACAGGATCAGGATGTTCATTTCCTGGCGCAGCAAAGCTACGAATTTCTTTCCGAACAGGAGTACGCGGATGAGTATTATACCGTGGCTGTAACGGAGGAAGAACTTCGAGCCGCCGCAGATCTGTTTGCGCAAAACTATATGCAGGTACAGAGTATCGACGAAGTTTTCCGCTATCTGAAAGAAAATTACGGAGAATACTACATAGAGTATGACGACACAGAGTATGAGAACGATCTGGAACTGCAGCTGGAAGAAGTCTTCGGCTTTTATGGGTTCATGTCTTACTATTCTGCAGACGGGCTGTTGAATCCGTATACCGGCGAAGGAATCGCCTGCCGGCTGGATTATTTAAACTATCTGAACGATTTTTATCAGGAGTATTTAGCCGATAGCGCAGAAGACGGCAGCGCCGGAGATCAGATCTGATCTCCGGCCGCTGCCGCTTCTTTTACCGCTTCATTCATGATAGAGACGCTGGAGCTGGCGCCGATTCTGTCTGCACCGGCTGAAAGCAGTTCTTTTACCGACGAGAGACTGCGTATGCCGCCCGAGGCTTTGATCAGCAGTCTGTCACCGACAGCCTGCTTCATCAGCCGGATCGTGCGGACATCGGCTCCCGGAGCGAGAAAGCCGGTAGAGGTTTTGACAAATCTGGCGCCGCCTCTTTCTGCCAGGTCGCATCCCCGCAGAATCTCTTCGTCGCTGAGCAGCCCGGTTTCCAGTATCACCTTGACGTCTGCGCCGTATTCGGCTGCCGCTGCGGTGACCTGCTGAATATCGCGGAGGACGTAGCTGTCATCGCCATCCCGAAGTCTGCCGATGGGGATGACCATGTCGATCTCCGCTGCACCGTTCCGGCAGGCGTCTTCTGTTTCCGCAGCCTTTGTCCCTGACGTGCAGGCGCCCAGAGGAAAGCCGACGACAGAGGTGATTTTTACGTTGCTTTCTCGCAGTTCTCTGGCAGCGGTGCTGACGAAGCCGGAATTTACGCAGACGGAATAAAAATCCCATTCCCGAGCTTCGCTGCAGAGCTGTCTGATCTGTGCCTGCGTTGCTTCAGGAGCAAGCAGCGTATGATCAAAGATTCGGTTTAGTTTCATCCTGTTGATCCGCCTTTCTGTGCCCGGATAGTGATACCGGGCGGAGTGATCCCGTTTTTTCGGGGAAGTTATAGTTTATTTTATCACGGCGGAGAAAAAACATCTATGGGAAATCCCTGAAAATAGCATCTGTTACGTTGATTTGATCGGAAAAAGAATGGGTAAGATAAACTTTGTGTTTTTCTTTTGACATAGCGTGCAATAGCGCATATAATAATTAAGAAATTTGCATGGAGAAAAAAGGCAGGGGAAAAGAGGTAACAGACAGAATGGAAAAAACAGTGAAAACGATAGGCCTGCTTAGATGGCTGGGACTTCCGCTCGGAGGGATCATGTACGCGTGTACTCGTGTAAGCTTTGGCGATACAGCCGCCGCCGCATTGGGCGTGTTAGCCGCTGTATCTTTTTGGCTGCTGATGCGGAGCGAGCAGTCCAGGCTGATTGGTCAGACCATCGCCAGGGAGATCAAAGAAGCCATTTCAGAAGCCGGAAACGTAGAAAGCTATATCGAGATTAAACGGCTCAAGAGCGGTATTATTGCCAGAGTTTACCTGATCAATGCAAGAGAAAAGGTGACGGTCATTCATAAAGCCATTTCCAGGAGACTGGAAAACTGTACGTTCAAAAAGTATCTCTGGATCATGCAGCTTACGGATATGCCGGGCAAGTCGGCTTTTCGGGATACGCAGCGCCTGCTCAACGAGCAGCTGCTGGAGGAACTGATGAGAAAGCGCCGAGGAGACAGAAGCTAAATGGGACTTACCGTCAGTTCTCTTGTTTTTATAGGAGCAATGATCGCCTGTATCGTTTCAGGTCATACGATGGTCATTGCTCTTTTTATCGGATCAGCCGCTTTTTTTCTAACCGGAAGAAAAAAGGGATTCCGCACAGACGAGCTGCTGCAGATGGGAAAAAGCGGGGTCAGGGACGCTCTCGTCGTCATCCGGGTCATGCTGATTATCGGCTTTATCACAGCGATATGGAGATCCTCGGGTACGATCGCTTTTTTTGTCTACTACGGGATCAAGCTGATTACGCCGGATCTTTTCCTCCTCGTCACCTTTGTCCTCTGCTGTCTGCTGTCTTATGCACTGGGTACTTCTTTTGGCGTGGCAGGAACGGCCGGCGTCATTTTCATCACGCTGGCGCGCAGCGGCGGAGTCAACGAGGTGGTGACAGCCGGCGTGATCATGAGCGGGATATATTTTGGAGACCGGGGCTCGCCGGTTTCTTCCAGCGCTGTCCTGGTTGCCGCGATCAGCGGTACAGACCTGCTGGACAATGTCCGGAACATGGTGAAAACGGGCATCGTACCACTGCTGCTGACTTTAGTTCTATATGGTGTTTTTTCCTTTGCTAATCCCATACATACGGTAGATCATACTTTTTTGGAGATGTTCCGGGAGGAATTCCGTATTTCGCTGTGGTGCGTGCTGCCGGCAGTCTGCATGCTGCTTCTTCCGCTATTGAAGGTATCCGTTGTCTGGTCCATGGCGGCAAGTATTGCTGCGGGTGCTTTTGTCAGCCTGCTTGTCCAGCACGAAAAGCTGACGGTGCTGTTAAAGGCGATGCTCTTTGGTTACGAAACAGAAGGTGCCTTAGGCGGGATCCTCAACGGAGGCGGACTGCTGTCCATGATGGAGATCGTGTGTATCGTAGCGCTGTCCAGCACTTATTCCGGAATATTTTCCGGAACAGGTATGCTGGATCCGCTGCAGGAGAAGATCCGGCCGGTGATCAAGAAAACCGGCAGGTTTTTCTCTATGGTTCTCGTTTCGCTGGTCACTCTGGGCATTTTCTGCAATCAGACCATCGCTTCGATGATGTGCTGCGATCTGATGAAAAAACCGTACATGGAAGCCGGCGCATCAAAACAGGAGCTGGCTATAGATATGGAAAATTCAGTGATTCTGCTGGCCGGAGCAGTTCCGTGGGCGATTGCCTGTTCTGTGCCGCTGGGATTCATGCAGGTGGGTCTTGCTGCCGTTCCCATGAGTTTTTATCTCTTTCTCGTACCGGTCTGCTATGGGATACAGAAAAAAGTGGCAAATCCTTTTCGCGCGGAATAACGTATACTGTACGATATCGGATTCACGTATACAGCGGAGAGATTTCCTTTTCCGCCGAAAAAGGAGGAAGACAGGATGAATATTGCCATTATCGGCACAGGAACTATGGGAAGACTGGTACGGGATATGGCGCTGCAAAACCCGGGAATCGAACGGGTGTGCAACATTGAGCCGGCTCTGGGCGAAAGTCTTTATGATGTGCAGCAGCCGGATATTCTGATCGATTTCAGTCATCCTGACGCACTGGAGAGCATATGCAGCTATACTGCGGAAAAGGCAGGCAGGGTCGGCGTTGTCTTTGCAACCACAGGTTTTTCTGCAGAAGATCGAAAGAAGATACGTATGCTGGCAGAGAAAGCCCCGGTGATCGAAAGCTCGAATTTTTCTTATGGTATCCATACGATGAAGAAGATCATCAGCTATGCCGTGCCGATGCTGAAGGACTGTTCGGATATCGAGATTATCGAAAAGCATCATAACCAGAAGGTGGATTCTCCCAGCGGCACGGCTTTGGCACTGGCAGCGTGCTGTGATCCCGAGCGGCAGCGTGAGTGGAAATACGGCCGCAGCGGGGAGGAAAAGCGCAGGGATGAAATCGGTATACACAGTGTCAGAGCAGGGACGATCTTTGGCGAGCATACCGTGCTTTTTGCACTGAAGGATGAGGTGATCGAGATCCGGCACACGGCTTTTTCCAAGAACATATTTGCTAAGGGGGCTATTGAGGCCGCCCTCTGGCTGAAAGGAAAACAACCGGGACTTTATCCTCTTGAAGACGTCTTCTATTGACGAAAACGGGATTTTGTGTTAGAACTATTGTGCGGTAGATTAACGTAAAAGGAAACGAAACAAATGGAAATAGAACTCAAGTATCGGATAGAGAATGAAGCAATAATCGAAAAAATTTTCACGGATCCTTATCTTGCCGGAATTAAGGATGAGCGCACAGAGGAGGAGCTGGAGATGCACGCGGTCTACTTTGATACAGAGGATCGCCGCCTTTATCGCGAAGGTATCGCTTTCCGGGTGCGCAAAGAGGGCGGACGCATTGTAGGCACGCTGAAATGGAACGGTTCCAGCGAAGACGGCATGCACAAGAGAGAAGAGATCAATGTTCCGGTCAGGGATGAGGAGAAGCTGAGGACTCCCGATATCCAGATCTTTAACCAGAGCGAGATGTGCGAGGTTTTAGAAAATATCGTCGGCAAGCGGACGCTGCTTCCGGTCATGGATATTTGTTTTGTCCGCAGACAGATGCGTGTCGATACGGGCAGATCCATCAGTGAATTATCGGTAGATCGCGGACAGGTGATCTGCGGCGGGAAAACGGCGCCGATCTCCGAACTGGAGATCGAACTGTATTCCGGCGAAGAAGAGGATTTTCTGGCTCTCGGCAGGAGACTGGCCGAAAAGTATCAGCTTCAGCCTGAGGATACCAGCAAGTACAAGCGGGGTCTGGATCTGATGCAGCAGTAAGCCGTAAAGCTTTGCGGAAAAAGGATTGGATTTTGTAAAAGAGCGAATCTGATCCTTTTTTGGTTGTTTTAGCTTCTCCAGAGGCAAAAATGGCTCTGAAGAGCCGAAAAATGCTTGAGAAACCGCAGATTTTTCTTAGAATTTCTTTACTTTGGCGGTCAAAAAGTGTATAATAATATGCATTCTATGTTCAGATCCGGTCAAAAGACCTGTTAAATCTGCTATAATTTTAGGAGGATATATATCAATGAAAACTACATTTATTTCCAAAGAAAATAATGATGTCAAATTCACCATGGACTTTACCGCTGAGGAATTTGAGGCAGCCATCGTAAAGGCATACCAGGCTTCAAAAAATCAGTTTACCATAGACGGTTTCAGAAAAGGCAAAGCGCCGAGAAGCATTATCGAAAAGCACTATGGTGAAGGCGTATTTTATGAAGACGCCATTAATAACATGTTTAGAGAAGGCTATCCTGTGGCAATAAAAGAATTGGAGCTGGAAGTTATCGACAGCCCGGCTGCTGAGTTCAGCGAACTGGGCAAAGGTAAACCGCTGACCATTACCATCACGGTTCCGGTATATCCGGTTATCGAGGTCAAGGATTACTTCGGCGTTGAGGTTGAGCAGACCGAAGAAAAAGTCAAGGAAGAAGATGTAGACAGAGATATTGAAGCGCTGCAGAAGAGAAACTCCAGAATGGTTCTGGCAGAAAGACCTGTACAGGAGGGCGATACCGTGCTTCTGGACTATTCCGGCTTTGTCGGCGAAGAGCAGTTTGAAGGCGGTACGGCAGAAAGACAGGAACTGAAGATCGGTTCCGGTATGTTTATCCCGGGATTTGAAGAGCAGCTGATCGGTGTGGCACCGGGAGAAAAGAAGGATGTCGTTGTGACCTTCCCGGAAGAATATCATGCGGAAGAACTGGCCGGAAAAGAAGCCGTGTTCCACTGCCTGGTACACGAGGTCAAGGAAGAGCAGCTGCCGGAGCTTGACGATGAGTTTGCAAAAGATGTCAGTGAATATGATACACTGGAAGAATTAAAAGCCGCTACGCGTGAAAGACTACAGAAGTATGCTGACGCGCAGAACGAAAATAACGCGAAGGATGCGGTCATCGAAAAGGTTTACGAAGCCAACAAGACCGATGTCCCACGGGTTATGGTAGAGGATGAGATCGACCGTATGGCGCAGGAACTGGATCATCAGCTGAGATATCAGGGTCTGTCGCTGGAACAGTATCTGCAGTTTATGCAGAAAGACGCCGCAGCATTCAGAGAAGAGCTTCGCGAGGATGCGACAAAGAAAGTCGTAACCAGAGTGATCCTGATGTCCATCGCCGAGGCCGAGAAGGTCGAGGTCTCCGATGAAGAACTGGAAGAAGAGCTGAAGAATATGGCAATACAGTACAACACCGACGCCGAGCAGATGAAGAAGATGATCGGCGAGGACAGCCTGCCGTATTTTGCCAAGGATATCCAGCTCAAAAAGACCATCGACATGCTGTATGACAAGGCAAATGTGACCAAGGTAGAGAAAAAGGAAGAAGCTGCGGAAGACGAAAAAACAGAAACGTCTGAAACAGAAGAATAAACGCGGAGCGGATGCCCTGCGCATCCGGAACAGCAAAGCAGAGTAAGGGGGAAAGAAAATGGCATTGGTACCATACGTAGTGGAACAGACGAGCAGAGGAGAGCGTTCATACGACATCTATTCCAGACTGCTGAAGGACAGGATCATCTTTTTGGGGGAGGAGATCGACGATCATGTGGCCAGCCTGGTGGTTGCGCAGCTGCTGTTTTTAGAGGCAGAGGATCCGGATAAGGATATCTGCATCTATATCAACAGCCCGGGCGGCTCTGTTACTGCAGGGATGGCAATTTACGATACCATGCAGTACATCAAGTGTGATGTTTCCACCATCTGTGTGGGTCTGGCGGCCAGCATGGGCGCGTTTCTGCTGTCTTCCGGAGAAAAAGGAAAGCGGTTTGCCCTGCCGAACGCCGAGATCATGATCCATCAGCCTTTGGGCGGCGCACGGGGTCAGGCTTCGGACATCAAGATCCACGCAGACTGGATTCTGAAAACAAAGGAGAAGCTGAACCGGATCCTCAGCGAAAATACCGGTCAGCCTATGGAGACCATTGAAAAAGATACAGACAGAGACAACTTTATGAGTGCCGACGACGCCTGTCGCTATGGCCTCATCGATAAAGTCATCGTGTCTAAATAAGGGGGAATGTTTATGGCAGACAGATATGACGACAGCAAACAGCTGCGCTGTTCCTTCTGCGGAAAACCGCAGAGTCAGGTTCGGCGCCTTGTAGCCGGACCGGGCGTATACATCTGCGATGAATGTGTGGAGATGTGCATGGACATCGTCAGCGATGCCATCAGAGAATATGAGACGTCATCTGACGAGATTCAATATGAACTGCCGAAGCCGAAGGAGATCTACGATACCCTGTCAGACTACGTAATCGGTCAGGATTCTGCGAAAAAAGCCCTGGCTGTGGCCGTATACAATCATTACAAGAGAATCAACGGACTGAATGAGCGGGACAAAGACGTCGACCTGCAGAAGAGCAACATTGTCATGATCGGACCGACTGGTTCCGGAAAGACGCTCTTAGCACAGACGCTGGCGAAGATCCTCAATGTGCCGTTCGCCATTGCAGACGCTACTGCCCTGACGGAGGCAGGCTACGTAGGCGAGGATGTGGAAAATATCCTGCTGCGCCTGCTGCAGGCGGCGGACTACGACGTAGAAAAAGCACAGAAGGGGATCATCTATGTGGATGAGATCGACAAAATCGCGAGAAAGTCCGATAATCCATCCATTACCCGTGATGTCAGCGGTGAGGGCGTCCAGCAGGCGCTGCTGAAAATTCTGGAAGGAACGGTAGCAAACGTACCGCCGCAGGGTGGCAGAAAGCATCCGCACCAGGAGTTCATTCAGTTTGACACCACCAACGTACTCTTCATTTGCGGCGGCGCTTTCGACGGACTGGACAGCATCATTCAGCGCAGAATGGGCGAGCGGGTCATCGGCTTTAATTCGGAAATGGTCGTTTCCAAAAAGCAGGAGGACAATCTGCTCCGGCATATTCAGCCGGAGGATCTGCTGAAGTTCGGACTGATTCCGGAGTTTATCGGAAGACTTCCGGTCATCGTCACCCTGGAGGAGCTTACAGAGGATGCACTGATCCGCATCATGAAAGAACCGAAGAATGCGCTGATCAAGCAGTATAAAAAGCTCTTTGAGCTGGATCATGTGGAACTGGAAATCGAAGAAGAAGCCGTAAAGGCCATTGCAAGGAAGGCAATCGAAAGAAAGACCGGCGCAAGAGGTCTGCGCAGCATCTTTGAGAAGGCGATGACGGATATCATGTTCGATATTCCTTCACGAAAGGATGTCAAGAAGTGCATTATTACGAAGGAGACTATCGAAACGGAGCAGGAGCCGCGGTTAGTTCTGTCAGAACCTGCAGAAGAAAATAACGAGGCAGATGCCTCATAATACAGGCGGCTTTATGTCGCCTTATTGTATAACACAGGAAATACGAAAGGGAGACAGAAAGAAAGAGCTTCCCGCTTTTCCTGTGCAGAAAACGGGATCTTGCCCCTGTAGAAGGTGTGTTGTATGCAGAAAAGTCTGCAGCGGGGAAGAAACGTTAAAGGGAGGAGGAAAAGACTGATGAACGAAGAGATAAAAGTGGAGGAAGAAAAGCTCTCGTCTGCAGAGACGCCTGCGGAAGAGCAGCAGAAAATATTCCCTTGTATTCCGCTCAGAGGCGTATCGATTTTTCCCAATACGGTTGTACATTTTGATATAGGCCGTGAAAAGTCTATCCGGGCTTTAGAAAAAGCCATGTCTGTGGATAAACTTCTGTTTGTATCCACCCAGAAAGACGAAACGGTACTGATACCTACATTTAAGGACATCTATAAACTGGGAACGCTGGTAAGGATCAAGCAGATGCTGAAGATCCAGGGGGATGCGGTCAGAGTTCTGGTAGAGGGTCTCTGTAGAGCTGAGGTCATGGATGAAATAGCTGAAGAGAGCTATATGTCCTGCACCATAAGGGAGATCGATGAGAATATACGGACGGAAGATCTGACTACGACCGATAAAGCGGCGATGCGCATCCTTACCGAGAGCTTTGTTGAGTACGCGGCTCTGACCGGCCAGGTCACAGATGAAGTCGTCGATAAAGCCGTATCCAGCGAGATGCCGGCCGTTGTCGTCGACAAGATCGCCAACGAGATGCTGATCGCCTGCAGCAGGAAACAGAAGGTACTGGAGACACTGGATTTTTCTGAGCGGATCAAGGTGCTGACAACGATCATCGCAGAGGAAAACGAAATTGCCGTTATCGAAAAAGAACTGTCGCAGAAGGTCAAGGAAAGCATAGATAACAACCAGAAGGAATATTTTCTGCGGGAGAGGATGAAAGCGATTCAGGAAGAGCTGGGCGTCAATGAGGACGCCGGCGCTGAAGCAGATGAGTGGCTGAAACAGCTGCAGGAGCTTCACCTGGATGCGAAGATCGAAGATAAAATCAAGAAGGAGATCCATAAATTCTCCAAGATGATGCCTTCATCTGCGGAGGCGACCGTTATCCGCAATTACGTGGAGACCATACTGGCATTGCCGTGGAACCATTCTTCCCGGGTAAATGTCAACCTGAAAAAAGCAGAGAAAATACTCAATGAGGATCACTACGGACTGGATAAGGTCAAAGAACGTGTTTTGGAATATCTCGCGGTCATTCACCTTTCCAAAGCGATCAAGGGACCGATCCTCTGTCTCGTAGGTCCGCCGGGAGTCGGCAAGACGTCCATCGCCAGATCGATCGCCCGGGCATCCGGCCGGGAGTTCGTGCGCATGTCTCTGGGCGGCGTTCGTGACGAGGCGGAGATCCGCGGACACAGAAGAACCTACATCGGCGCTATACCGGGACGAGTTATTTCCTGTATCCGCGACGCCGGTACCAACAATCCGGTCTTCCTCTTTGATGAGGTGGATAAGATCGGCGCGGATTTCAAGGGCGATCCGGCATCGGCTTTACTGGAAGTGCTGGATCCGGAGCAGAACAATACGTTTACCGATCACTTCCTGGAGATACCGTTTGATCTTTCCCGCGTTATGTTTATCACGACGGCCAATACGACGGATACTATCCCTCGTCCGCTGCTGGATCGGATGGAAGTCGTCGAGGTTCCGGGATATACGGAAGAGGAAAAAGTAAAGATCGCACAGCGGTATCTGATACCGAAGAAAATAAAAGAACATGGTCTGAAGAAAGAGAATATCCGCATTTCCGAAAAGGCGATCCGGGATCTGATCAACTATTACACCCGGGAATCCGGTGTACGTAACCTGGAACGGGAAATTGCCAATCTCTGCCGTAAAGTGGCGCGGAAGATCGTGACCAATAAAGCTAAATCCTACAGTATCACCCCGGGGAACCTGGAACGGTACCTGGGCAAGCACAGATATCACTATGATATTGTAGAGGGTGAAAACCAGGTCGGCGTAACAACGGGACTGGCATGGACCATCGTTGGCGGTGAAACACTGCAGATCGAGACTACCGCTGTTCCGGGAGACGGCAAAGTGGTTCTCACCGGACAACTGGGCGACGTCATGCAGGAATCCGCCAAAGCCGGCATCAGCTATATCCGTTCGGTAGCCGGAAAACTGGGAATTGAAGAGGATTTCTATAAGAAGTACGATCTCCATGTGCATATTCCGGAGGGAGCGGTGCCAAAAGACGGACCGTCAGCCGGCGTGACCATGTGTACGGCCGTGATCTCCACATTGACCAATACGCCGGTAAAGCGGGATGTGGCCATGACGGGAGAGATTACGCTCAGAGGAAAGATCCTGCCGGTAGGCGGAATCAGAGAAAAGGTTCTTGCCGCACACAGAGCGGGAATCAAAAAGGTATTGCTTCCGAAAGACAACGAACCGGATATCGCCGAAATTCCTGCCGCTGTCCGCAGACAGATGGAATTTGTTCTGATCAGCGATATCGGGCAGGCTCTGGACGAAGCGCTGGTAAAATAAGAGTGGAACACCGATGAAAATTACAAAATCGCAGCTGGAGGCTGTAGCGGTAAAACCGTCTCAGTACCCATCCGACGGTTTACCGGAGGTGGCTTTTGCCGGCAGATCAAATGTAGGGAAGTCCTCCCTGCTGAATCTGCTGACTGGCAGAAAGAAGCTGGCAAAGGTCAGCGGCAGTCCGGGAAAAACGAGAACGATCAATTTTTATCTGATCAACGACGCGTTCCGCATCGTCGATCTTCCGGGGTATGGCTATGCGAAAACTGCAAAAGCCGTGACGGATGACTGGGGCAAGATGATGGAAACGTATTTCCAGAAGAGGGAAGGACTGCGCCGGGTGATTCAGCTGGTGGATATACGCCACAAGCCTACGGCTCAGGATGTGCAGATGTACGACTATCTGCGGTATTACGGACTTTCCGGACTTGTGGTGGCGACTAAGGCGGATAAGGTGTCGCGGAGCGAAATGCAGAAAAATCTGGCGCTGATCCGTAAAACGCTGTCTTTGACAGAAGAAGACAGGATCATTCCGGTTTCTTCACTGAAAAAAACGGGCTGGGAGCAGCTGCTTCTGGAAATAGAGGGGATTTTGGAGGAGTAAATGCAGTTCATTACGTTCAGAACCATTTTTAAACGTATCGGTGCAATTTCTCATTTACTGAGAGATAAGACGGTGCCTCTGCGCAAGAAAGCCCTTGTCATTTTCGGTATCGTCTACCTCTTTCTTCCGCTGGATCTGATACCGCCGATCCTGTTTCCTTTTGGGTTCATCGACGATTTGATTCTGTGGATCTTTATCCTGTGGCATCTGAAAGATGAACTGGATGCTTACTGGATGGGCGAAAAGACAGAGGATCTTTCTAAGAAATTCCGGGGGAAGACCATGGTCGAGGATGTGGATTACGAAGTGGAAGATGACGGAAAGGATAAGTAACGGATATGGTAAAAGCTGAGGTAAAAGGAAAAATACTTCTGACACAGGAGCAGATCCTGGATAAGGCGGCGAAGCTGGGCAGACAGATCTCTTCGGATTATGAAGGCGAGCCGCTGGTACTTGTCGGGACACTGAAGGGCGCGGTAATGTGGATGGCGGATCTGATGAAGCAGATCACTCTGGACACAGAGATCGATTTCATCTCTGCCAGCAGCTATGGCAGCGGCACGGTCAGCTCCGGAAGCGTGAAGATAAAAAAGGACATCGATATCGATATCCGGGATAAGCATGTATTGATCATCGAAGACATCATCGATACGGGAAATACGCTGAAATACCTGAAGGATTATTTTCTGAGCAAGGATCCGAAGAGCGTGAAGATCTGCACGATGCTGGACAAACCGTCAAGAAGAGCCGCCGATGTGCGGGCAGATTATATCGGCTTTACTGTAGAGGATCTGTTTATCATCGGTTATGGCCTTGACTTTGATCAGAAATACAGAAATTTGCCGTATATCAGCTATTTGGAAGACTAATTTTGTCATAAATTTTACATAAAGGAGATAAGGATATGGGTTACAAAGTAAAAATCGGTTTATCAAACAAACATGTTCATCTGAGCCAGCAGGATCTGGAGACACTTTTCGGACCCGGATATGAGCTGACGCCGTCCAAACCGCTGGTACAGCCGGGACAGTTTGCGGCAGAAGAAAAAGTGGATATTGTAGGACCGAAGAAAACACTGAGCGGAATCCGCGTACTGGGTCCGGTCCGTAAAGAAACGCAGGTAGAACTGGCGCTGACAGATGCCAGAACCATCGGCATCAAGGCTCCGGTCAGAGAATCCGGAAAGCTGGAGGGCACACCGGGATGTAAGCTGGTCGGTCCTTGCGGCGAGGTGGAAATCGATCATGGTGTCATCGCTGCGCTGCGTCACGTTCATCTCAATGACGAGCAGGCCAAGGAAGCCGGCGTTAAAGACGGCGACTGGGTCAGCATTAAAATTGATGGAGAAAGAGGCGTGATCTACAACAACGTTCTGGTCAGAGCCGGTGCAAAGCACGAAAGAGAAGTGCATCTGGATACGGACGAAGGAAATGCAGCAGGCTGCGGTCCGGATACAGAATGTGAGATCATCAAAGAATAACAGGCATTTGCAGAAAAATTTACGGCGGCGGAGCAGGTATACCGCTGTGCCGCCTGGCAGTACACTTTGCTGCAGCAAGGGCTGTGTCAACCGGGATAGGCTTTCTATGAGCCTATCCCATTGTTGCAATGTGGATTAGGAGTTAATATGCATAAATTCAACTATTTTTGCTCTGTTGTTCTGGTCTTTACTCTGTCTTTGATGATCGTGATCCTGAGCTCAAATCTGGTTTTGCGGGTATCGGCGATCTATACGTTCCACTTTAATGACAGTCAGGTCATGAATCAGATCCCGTACAGCGTTAACGGCTCACAGATGGCCGGAGACATTACGGCTTACCTGTCCTCCTTTAACGGGAAGAAATTTCAGGTTTATGAAGATAACGGCATATACAAGGATCCGATCTTTCAAGATCAGGAACAACAGGCGATGCGGAAGGTGAAAAACATTCTGAATATCGAACTGGCAGCGGGGCTTCTGTGTCTTGCGCTTTCCCTGGCCATATATATCTACCTGTGGAAGAGCGGATTTAAAAAAGCCTTGCTGAATCGATACAGGGTCAGTGCGGCAATAACGCTGCTGCTGCTGATCGGCCAGGGCGTTTTCTGGTCGGTCAAAAGCCTGCGGCTATGGGCTTACGGCTTTTTTATCGGTGTAGATCTGGGGGAAAATTCTACGCTGGAAATCATTCTCGGCGATCCGTTCTACAAGACGTATATTTTATTTGCGTCTATTCTGGGAGCAGCACTGCTTTCTGTACTGACCTATGTTAATTATCACCTGACAAAGCCTGCGAGAATTTTTTATTAGAAAGGACATGCAACAATGGTATATGTATTTTTAGCCAACGGGTTTGAAGAGATAGAAGCGCTTACCGTTGTGGATCTTCTCCGCCGGGCGGATATCCAGGTCAAGACGGTTTCCATCATGGAGGATAAGCTGGTATATGGCGCGAGAGGTGTAGGCGTTGAAGCGGATATCCTGTACAGGGAAGCTGACTGCGCCCGCTGTGCGATGCTGGTACTCCCCGGGGGAATGCCCGGCACGGCAAATCTGTGCAATCACCGGGAACTTAACGAAGAGCTGAAAGAGTTTTACGACAGCGGCAAGCCGATAGCGGCGATCTGCGCAGCGCCTATGGTTTTAGGCAGAGCAGGCCTTCTGCACGGACACCGGGCTACGATCTATAAAGGTATGGAAGAGGAACTGATCGGCGCTAAACCGGTGGATGAGAAGGTGGTGGTTTCCGAAAACATCATTACTTCGCAGGGCCCGGGAACAGCCATGGATTTTGCCCTGAAGATCATCGCTTTCCTGAAAGGCGAGGAGAAGGCTGCTGAGATTGCGGCGGAGCTGCTGTACAGATAGGAGTGAACCGATGAGTTACAAAGCGGATTATCATATACACTCCTACTATTCTGACGGACGCATGAAGCCGGTGGATATTGTACGGAGGTACAAGGAAAACGATTATGAAGTGATCGCGCTGACCGATCACGATGGCGTGGATGGCGTGCAGGAAGCGATGATCGCCGGCGAGGCGCTCCAGATCAAGGTCATTCCAGGCGTAGAACTGTCTACATCGCTGAATTGGGAGGGCAAAGCGACAGAGCTTCACATTCTCGGCTATCATATCGATACGGAAAATCCTCGCCTGCAGGAAATGCTTGAAACCGCCCGCAGGAGCAGAGACGACCGCAACCAGCGGCTGCTCGCCTATCTGAACGGATCGGGGTACCCGCTGCGCTATGAAGATCTGCTGGAAAGACCGGGACAGACTTATGTGGGAAAACCCAACTTTGCCCGGGCACTTCGCCGCAAGGGTTATGCCATCGAGGATATGTGGAAGATTTTTGACCGTATTGAGAGGGAAAGACTGGATACCGCGGAAGCCATTGACGTGATCCGTGAAGCGGGTGGTCTTGCCGTACTTGCGCATCCGATGAAGATAAAAGGCATAGGAGAGAAGGGCAGCGGGCAATTCTGGGAAAACCTGGAGAATATGCTCCGCTATCTGAAGAAACAGGGACTGAAAGGGATGGAATGTTATCACCCGTCTGCCTCCGAAGAGGATGCGCTGCGACTGGTCGTACTGGCGGGGAAATTGCATCTGCATATTACAGAGGGCTCGGATTTTCATGGCGAGTCCGAAAGTGAAAGAACGTGAAGGAGAACGAATGGAGACCTGAGAGGATAGGACCTGTCGTTCTCCTCTTTTTTGCCAACGCTTCTCGTTATCATTGTCAAGCGGAAGCGAAAGTATTATAATAATAACGAAAATATCCGTAAGAGAGAAAAGGAGAGAACATGACGGTAGATTTCATGAAAAGACCGATTGCCGCAGCGATCAGAACGGAAAAGGATTTCAGTACGGCACTCCGTTCCAATGTGGATATGGTGTTTCTGCTTCATTCCAATATTATGACGGTTAATCAATGTGTTAAAGAAATTCACAGCGCAGGGAAGAAAGCCTTCATTCATGTGGATTTTGCCGAAGGTATCGGTAAAGATCGATCCGGACTGGAGTTTTTGGCCAGACAGGGTGTCGACGGCGTTTTGACGACCAGGACAAATATCGTCAAAGCGGCCAAAGAATTTGATCTGATCACGGTACAGCGGTTTTTCCTTGTGGATTCCCATTCCGTAGGAACCTCTGTCGAATCGATCAAGATATCCAGACCGGATATTATTGAGCTTATGCCGGGGATCGTAACCAAGAAGATCAGAGAGTTTTCTGGGAAGACGGATATGCCGATCATTGCCGGCGGAATCATAGAAACCATTGAAGAGGTTCGGGCGGCGCTGGATGCCGGCGCGGCAGTGGTCTCCACAGGCGAAGCTTCACTGTGGAATGTGGAAGTATAGGGTAACGAATTTACGGAGGAATTATGAAGATTAAATTTTGCGGCGCCTCGTCAGGCGTTACCGGCTCCTGTCACCTGTTGACTACAGAAAATCATAAGATCCTGCTGGACTGCGGACAGTTCCAGGGGGGAAAAGCGCAGGAAGCGCTGAATTCTGAACCATTTCCTTTTGAGCCTGCAGAAATAGAATGTGTGATTCTCAGCCATGCGCATATCGATCACTGCGGCCGGCTTCCGCTGCTGGTCAAGCGTGGATTTACCGGGAAAATTTACTGCACGGATGCAACGGCAGATTTGCTGGATGTGATGCTTAAAGACAGCGGCTATATCCATGAAAAGGACGCGGAATGGAAAAGCCGCAAGGCGGAGAGAGCCGGAAAACCGCCGGTGGAGCCTCTCTACACCTATGAGGACGCCTGCAAGACGTTGGAATACGTTGAACCGGTGCTTTATGATCAGCTGATCGAGATCAATGAGAATATGCGCATCGTTTTCAATGACGCCGGTCATATTCTCGGTTCGGCCATCATCGAGCTCTGGATCAAAGAAGGAGACGGAGAGTCAAAGATCGTTTTCTCCGGCGATTTAGGCATGGTCAACCGGCCGATCCTGCGTGATCCGACAATCATTAAAAAAGCGGACTATGTGATCATGGAGACCACATATGGAAACCGTCTCCATCCGGCTAATTCCACCAGTATCGAATCGCTGCTGGATATCGTATTAAAGACTACACGGCGCGGAGGAACCGTCGTCATCCCTTCTTTCGCCGTCGGCAGGACGCAGGAACTCATTTTTGAATTCAACAAGTTTTACGAGGAGCACAGCGAGTACAAGGAAGAGCTGGATAAGCTGATGGTTTACGTTGACAGCCCTATGGCGACTACGGCAACGGAGGTCTTCCGAAAAAATGCACAGGTCTTTGACGAAGAGACGAGAGATTACATACTCAAAGGCGATAATCCTCTGGACTTCAAGAATCTGCGTTTTACCCGAAGCACGGCGGAATCACAGGCGCTCAATATAGATCGTTCGCCGAAGATCATCATTTCCGCCAGCGGCATGTGCGAAGCCGGACGGATCCGGCATCATTTGAAGCACAATCTCTGGGATGCCAGATCCAGCGTGATCTTTGTCGGATATCAGGCGGAGGGGACGCTGGGCAAGCTGCTGGTAGAAGGAAAGAAGGATATCACGCTTTTCGGTGAGGAGATCCATGTCAATGCCGAGATCTATAATCTGGAGGGCTTTTCCGGCCATGCAGATCAAAACGGTCTGTTTTCCTGGATCGCCGGCTTTAGAGTCAAACCGAAACAGGTCTTTCTCGTTCATGGGGAAGAAGATTCAAAGAAGGACTTCGCCAAACTGATCCACGATAAGCTGGGATACGAACCGGTGGTGGTTCTGGGCAATTCTGAGTTCGAGCTGGATATGAACACGGCAAAGCTTCTCAATTATGAAGAGGCCGAGGAGGAAGGCTACCGGGACGAGGAGATCCAGAACGTACGGAACAAGATCGCATCGATCCATAACGACATCGAAACGATCCTCTACAATGCGGATCTGGCCATGGGCAGAAATATTTCCGCAGAGAAGATGATCAAAATCAACAATATTGTGCAGGAGCTGGAGAAAGCGACCCTGGTTCTGGGTTCGACAGTAACCGAAGAGGATCGTGCGGATGTGCAGACAGAATAATTTCGCAGGCCGGGGCGAAAGGCAGGAGGAGAACATATGGAAGATTTAAAACTGGCGCTTCTGGGCTTTGGCAATGCCGCGCAGGCTTTTGCCGAAATGCTGATGGAAAAAGAAGAAGAGATTCGTCAGGTCTATGGCCGGGGCGTCCGGGTGACGGCCATTACGGCGCCGTCCAAGGGGACGATTTTAGACAGCCAGGGTATCGATCTGAAAAAAGTGCTGGCGGATGCCCGTTCCGCAGGCCGTTTTGCGGAGGATACGGCAGGTCTCTGCACACGGAACACCCTGCAGGTGATCGAACAGGCGGACTGTGATGCAGTATGCGAACTGACGCCGCTGTATATCGAGGACGGTCAGCCTGCCATTGACCACATCCGAAGAGCGTTTCAGTGCGGAAAGCATGTAGTCAGCGCCAATAAGGGACCGATCGCCTGGGCTTATGACGAGCTGAAACAGGAGGCGGAAGAAAAAGGACTGATGTTTTTCTATGAGACGACGGTCATGGATGGTACACCGGTCTTCAATCTGGTAGAAAAAACGCTGAAATTCTGCCGGGTCACGGAGGTTTCCGGTATTCTCAACAGTACGACCAATTACATCCTGGAGGAATTGGCGGCAGGAAAGGAATACGGAGAGATACTGGAAGCCGGAAAGAAGTTAGGCTTCATCGAAGCGGATCCGGCCATGGATATTGACGGTTTTGACGCTGCGGCGAAGGTTACAGCGCTGCTGAACGTCCTGATGAATGCCGGCATTACGCCTGCGGATGTAGATCGTACAGGCATAGGCGATATTACGGCGGAGGATATCCGCAAGGCCGCAGAGCGGGGGAAGGTGATCAAGCTGCTGTGTGAAGGCAGACGCACGGAAAACGGTATTGCGGCCAGAGTAAAGCCGGTGGAAGTGGATCAGTCGGATATGCTGGCCTCCATTGACAGCACCACGTCGGTGGTCTCCATCACCACCGATCTGATGGGGAAGCTGTCGGTGATCGAACATCAGCCGGATCTGCGGCAGACAGCCTACGGCATATTCGGCGATGTTATCCGGCTGCTTGACGGACAGCAGAGATGAAGAAGATTACGGAGAATAAGTGGTTTATTTACTTCCTGGTGCCCCTTTGCGCTCTGTGCTGGGGGTTTTCCTTCCTGGGAACTACAGTGTCGCTGAAGCAGCTTGAACCGATGCAGCTGCTGGCGCTGCGCTGGACCGTATCTGCACTGCTCTTTTTGCTGCTGGCTGCGCTGCGGATCGTCAAAATCAATTTCCGGGGCAAGGATATCCGTCTGGTTCTGCTGGTAGGCTGTCTTCAGCCCTGTATGTATTCGATTTTCGAGACCATGGGGATCAAGATGACGACGACGTCCGAGTCATCGATCTTCATTGCGACCATTCCTCTGGTGGTGCTGCTGATCGGTTCTTTCTTTCTGCACCGGAAAAACAGCCGGCGGACGGCTCTGGCGATACTGCTGGCTTTCATCGGTGTGATCATCTGCGTAGCCTTTTCGCCGGGATTCTCTCTTGGCGGAAAAGGACTGGGATATCTGATGCTGATCGGAGCCGTGATCACCGGTGCGCTGTATTCTTATGCCGGCAGCAAAGCGGCAGAACAGTTTAACGCCATAGAAGTGACTTTTGGTATTTCCATCATGAGCGGTATTTTTTTTAACAGCATCAGTTTTGCCATGGGTTACGGTTTCAGCGGCTATCGGTCGTGCTTTGCCGATGCGGAACTGCTGGCAGGCGTTCTGTTTCTGGGCATTTGCTGTTCCTGCCTGTGCTATCTGATTTATAACTTTGTTCTGGGAAAACTGCCGACTGCTGTGGGTACCAATATGGTCGCCAATTCCACAACGGCTGTCGGTGTGATCTCCGGCTGCGCCTTTGCGGGAGATCCCTTCGGCTGGTATACCATTGTCGGCGTGGCACTGACCATTACCGGTGTTTGTCTTTCTTCTGCGGGGTCAAAAGAAAAAAGTTGACAATAAATGGAAAATATGGTAAAAAATATACAGAGGTTTCGGAAAGAGGAGATTATGGCCAGAGAGTGGCAACAGACCAGGTATAAGCAGTTTGTTATGCCGGATACTGTATATTATCAGTGCCTTTGGGCAGTCAGAGATCTGGAACGGATGGAAAGGCGCAGAGCGGAGCTGATCGCAGAAGAGAAGGGGATGCTGCGAGGTGTGAATCTGGTCAGTGACAGAAGCAGCAGCTTTGTTGTCCGACGTCCTACAGAAGAGCAGGCTATGGAACGCGCCATATTGGAAGAGCGGATAACGTCGATCCGGGATGCACTGGAGATTGTTCCGGAGGAATACCGTTCTTTCATTCTCAGCAACATTATCCTGAAAAATTCCGGAAAAGCTTATCCCGACAAGATCTGGAAATACTGGAAACAGCGCTTCTTGTATACGGTGGCGAAGAATCTGTCTCTGATGTAAGAAGAGAAGCTGCAGCCTGTAGATAAACGCGTCTATGGACTGCAGTTTTTTTGCGATGAAGCGCATAACCGAAAATGTTTTTTTGCAAAAAGCAGTTGAAAGGGAAGAGAAACTGTGATAGTATGTTAATAGCAGAAATTGGAAGAAAATGGAAGAGACCGCGCCGGCGGTCTTTTCTTTTCAGGAAAGGAGGAATATGCGCAAGAGAAGATGGAAGAGAGCGGCAGCAGCTGCTCTGTTTTTTTTCTGTTCGACCGGAGCGGTTTTTTCGGCCTATGTGATATCCGGACCTTCAGGAGGGAGCGTTTCCCTGATTCCGATAAGCGGTGTGACCTGTCACGGCGAGATGACGGCATCTCCACAGCTGATCAATACCGGAGAACAAGTGAACTTCCGCCTGAAACCGGGGAAAGATCCGGGCAGCTTTACCGCCCGGGCCAAAACGCACAATGGCACTGCCAGGTATAGCTTTGACGGAGTGGCTCGCTGCCTGATTGTAGCAGAGGGTAAAGAATACCTGGGAGAAAGCGCCGTGCACCGGTTTTCCGCGGCAGGTATACACGAGGTTAAAGGATACATCACCTTCCGGTGGAAAACCTCGAAGGAAAAGATCAATGCAGGATACCCGCCGTACTATTTCCGGACACTGATCCTGTCGCAGCCGGTTCGTGTAACGGAGCTTTCACAGGCGACGGATGATACGCAGCAGGAGAAGGAAGAGCCGGGAAAAGAGCAGGATAAAGAAGCAGAGGAAGTCCAGCCGCTGCTTATTTCCGGAAAGGTTTCCCATACGGAAGCCTGGGAGAAAAACCGGCAAAGATTCAACGCCTTCTGCCGGGAAGAAGGACTGCTGCAGTGGATCCGTCCGCCGGAGATCTTCTGGTCCGGAGAAAAATTTGTTCTCTCTGCCGTTACGACCGGAGAAGAAGAACCGGATGCGGTATCGGTATCGATTCTGGGAACGGGTTATGAGACCGCACTGCACAGAGAAAACGGTATGTGGCGGGGCGAACTGTTTGACCGTACCATGATCAATAAATGGGGGAGTCAGGGACGGGAAGAACTGGTCTTTCTGTTTCGCACCGAGGCCGGCGGCGACCGCAGCGAAGACCGGCAGAGCGTCTTTATTGACGACCGGCAGCCGTACTGGCTGATGCATAGAAAGGAGTGAGCGTGTGACCCGAAGCAAGAGCATCATCGGTATCGTCATGATTATTCTCAGCGTGGCGGCATTGATCACCTGGGAAAAATGGGGAAAAGACCGGTTCCTGTATGAGGAGATCCTGGTACTGGAGAAAAACGTGGAAAAGGGAACGGTAATAAGTGAAGAAATGCTGTCCTCTAAACGAACGGACAACACAGAAAAAGACTGTCTTACGGTCGACGACAGAAAAGCGCTCGTCGGCAGGGAGGCAGCTTTTTTTCTTCATAAGGGTGTGCCCCTTTTTGAAGAATACTTTCAGACAAGCGAGCTTTCTGCAGACGGAGAAGAAGGCCG